>CAYNPX010000026.1:0-16653 GCA_964399205.1 uncultured Butyricicoccus sp. | reverse complement strand
TCCCTGCATCATATGCGATGAGATGTCACTTTTTCTACAATCTGAGGCTGCCCGGCATTGCCGTCGGGCAGCCCTTACGGATTCTGGAGCATATATGAATATCACAGTAATTTATGGGTCGCAGCGCCAGGAAAGTACATGGCATATTGCGCAAAAATTTATATCAGAGCTGGCGTGCGGCGGGATGATCCGGGAGTTTTATCTTCCGGCGGCGCTGCCGGAGATGTGCTGCGGCTGCGGCAACTGCTTTACACAGGGCGCACGCTTCTGTCCGCATCGGCAGTATATCGAGCCGCTTGCACAGGCATTGGATCAGGCTGATTTGATTATGCTCGCGAGTGCGACCTATGTCTATCATTCCACCGGCGCAATGAAAAACTTTCTCGATCATTTTGCCTATCGGTGGATGGTGCACCGCCCGTCACCGACGATGTTTACCAAGTCTGCGCTGGCGATCACGACAGCGGCGGGCAGCGGCATGAAGTCCGCGTTAAAGGATATGACGGATTCGCTGTCCTTCTGGGGCGTTGGCAGGATATGGACCTATGGAAAGGCCGTATATGCCATAGACTGGGATGGCGTATCGCCGTATGTACGCAAAACGATTGACCGCGACGTGATCCGTCTGGCGGATAAGATCGGACAGGGCGGCTGCGCCGCTGTGCCGTCCGCCATGCAGCAGGGGCGGTTTCATGCCATGCGCATGATGCAAAAGGTAAAACCGCTGTCAGCGCTGGACAGAGAATATTGGGGCGTACAGGGCTGGCTGGATGGCGTGTGCCCGTGGGACATCGTAGACCGTACACCGGAGGATTTGAAATGAAGGTTTCGCTGATACAGCTTCGCGTGAGCAGTGACGAATCACCGGCAGCGCGTTGGGTGCGTGTCGAACGGTATCTGGAACAGCTGGAAGCTGCCGCGCCGGATGTTGTAATGCTGCCGGAGCTGTGGGCGACCGGCTTTTCCAATTATGACGCATATGCATCGGAGGCAGAGCCGCTGCGGGGCACGACAATCCTGCGGCTTGCGCCGTGGGCGCGCCGGCTGCGTTGCCATATCCTGACCGGCAGCTTTGTGGAACGCGACCGCGACGGACTGCATAATACGATGGCGGTACTGGACACAAGCGGCTTCATAAAGGGAACCTATCGCAAAATGCATTTATTCGGCTATGATTCGCGGGAGCGTGCGCTGCTGACCGCCGGACGCAATACCAGCGAGATATTTACGCCGTATGGCATTATCGGGCTGGCGACGTGCTATGATTTGCGTTTTCCGGAGCAGTTCCGGCATATGGTAGATCACGGCGCAACGATATTTGCCATCTGCGCGGCATGGCCGAAGGCGCGGCTGGATGACTGGCGGCTGTTTTGCCGTGTGCGCGCGCTGGAGAACCAGAGCTTTCTGTTTGCGTGCAACCATACGGGAGAATGCGCCGGAACCGCCGGCGCGGGACACAGTATGATTGTGGCGCCGGATGGCAGGATCATCGCGGAAGCGGACGAAGCGGAACGGATTGTCACAGCGGAGATTGACCTCAACGAGGCACAGCGATTCCGCAGGCAGTTCCCTGCGCTGCGCGACCGGATCGATATAGAATAATAATTGAAAATGCTGCTGTTTCGCGCTGCGCGCCGGAAAAGAGCAGCATTCTTTTTTTGAATGTCCTTTGGTTGGACAGTCAAAATAGTGGTTTACTTTGGAAAAGAAACACGGTACAATGGTAAAAGAACGGCAGCTCACAGCTTCGTTATTCTGATTAAAGGAACACGGAAAATGGAAGAAAAACTGTTTTGTAAGGGCGGCGGCTGCACGGCGAAGCTCGGTCCGGCGGTGCTTGAGCGCGTGCTGTCCGGACTGCCGAAGCCGACGGATGCGCATCTGCTGATCGGCTGTGAATCGTCGGATGACGCGGCGGTTTATCAGCTGACGGAGGATGTCGCCGTGGTGCAGACGCTGGACTTTTTTCCGCCGATGGTCGAGGACCCGTATATTTTCGGACAGATTGCGGCGGCAAACGCGCTCAGCGATGTATGGGCGATGGGCGGCACGGTCAAAACCGCGTTGAATATCGTCTGCTTTCCGGAGAAGATGGATTTGAATGTGCTGGGCAGCATCATGTCGGGCGGAAGCGAAAAGGTGCGGGAAGCGGGCGCCAGCCTTGTCGGCGGACATTCGATTGCGGACACGGATGTGAAGTACGGTCTGTCCGTCATGGGCACCGTACATCCGAAGAAGATACGCGCAAACAATACCTGCCGCGTCGGGGACAGCCTGATTTTGACAAAGCCGCTCGGCGTCGGACTGATTATGACCGCCAGCCGTGTCGGGCAGGCAAAACAGGCGTGGATTGACGCGGCGGTTCGTTCCATGACGACGCTGAACCGCTGGGCGTGTGAGACGGCGGATGCGTTTGACGTCCATGCCTGTACGGATGTGACCGGCTTTGGTCTGCTGGGACACCTGCGGGAGATGATACAGCCGGCATACTCCGCAGTGGTACGCGCGGATGGCGTTCCGGTGTTGGACGGCGCGCGGTACTGCGCAGAGGAATTCCTGCTGACGGCAGCGGCACAGCGGACGCGAAATTTCCTGAAGGGAAGGGTGCGGTTTGCTGTGGACGATTTTGCGCTGGAGGAGATACTGTTTGACCCGCAGACCTCCGGCGGTCTGCTGATGAGCGTGCCGCAGGAGCAAAGTGAAGCAATGCTGCGAGAAATACAAAAGCTGGGATTGCCATGCGGCATCATCGGCAGTATTGTCCCGCGGATGGATTGTGATATTATCGTGACAAAATAACAGGAGGACAGCAACATGATTACAATTGATGCAAAAGGCAAGGCGTGCCCGCTGCCGGTCATTGAGGCAAAGCAGGCGCTTTCCGCTGCGGCGGAGGGCGATATCGTCCATGTACTGGTGGACAATGAAATCGCGGTGCAGAACCTGACAAAAATGGCGCAGCAGAAGCAGTGCGCCGTGTGCGATGGGGCGACGGACGACGGAAACTACTATGTCGATATCACCAAGGGAGCGCAGACCGACGCGCAGGCGGATGTACCGGTTTCGTGCGTGCCGATGAACGGCGGGAAAACAGTCGTTGTGCTGTCATCGGACTGCATGGGCAGCGGAAATGATGAGCTGGGTCGCGCGCTGATGAAGGGATTTGTGTTTGCGCTGACACAGCTGGACGCTGCGCCGGATACGGTACTGCTGTTCAACGGCGGCGCGCGGCTGTCGAGCGAGGTGCCGGAGACCATCGCTGATCTCAAAAAGCTGGAGCAGGCGGGCGCGGAGATCCTGACCTGCGGCACCTGTCTGAACTTCTATGGATTGACGGAAAAGCTGGCAGTCGGCAGCGTGACAAATATGTATGTCATTTGCGAGACAATGGCGCAGGCTGGCAAGCTGATCCGTCCGTGAGCAGGCTGGTCGTTGTACGCGGCGCGGGGGATTTGGCGAGCGGCACGCTGGCGCATCTGCACCGGTGCGGCTTTGCCGTGCTTGCGCTGGAATGCGCACAGCCGGCGGCAATCCGGCGGTTAGCGGCTTTCTGTGAGGCTGTTTATGACGGCGTACAGACGGTAGAAGGCATTACATGCCGCCGCATCGGCAAAACGGAAGAGGTGTGGCGCGTCATAGCGGACGGGGAAATCCCGCTGCTGGTTGACGAAAAGGCTGACTGTATCGCATCGCTGCGGCCTGCGGCGGTGGTGGATGCGATTTTAGCAAAACGAAATATTGGCACAAGACCGGACATGGCGCCGGTCGTCGTCGCGCTGGGACCGGGCTTCACCGCGCCGCGCGACTGCCATGCCGTGATAGAGACCATGCGCGGGCATAATCTTGGACGCCCGATCTATACGGGCAGCGCGCTGCCGAATACCGGCGTTCCGGGTCTGATTCAGGGCTATGGCAGGGAGCGTGTGATACATGCTCCGGCAGCGGGCAGGATGCGGTGCGTGCACCACATCGGAGATGAGGTCGAGCGGGGCGAGGTCATTGGTTATGTCGGCGAAGCACCGGTATATGCCAGCCTGACCGGCGTACTGCGCGGTATCCTGCGGGATGATTTTGATGTGCCGAAAGGCATGAAGCTGGCGGATATTGACCCGCGCAGAGAACAGAAACACAATTGTATTACGATTTCCGATAAAGCAAGATGTATCGCGGGCGGCGTGATGGAGGCGCTGCTTGTACTGGGAAAGCAGAAAGAGGTAGACTATTTTGCGGCTCGTTAAAACGGAAGAGGCCGTTGGCATGGTGCTGTGTCATGACATGACGGAGATCATTCCGGGCGTGAAAAAAGGCGCGGCATTTAAAAAAGGGCATATTGTGACGGAAGAAGATATCCCGCATCTGCTGGATATGGGCAAACAGCATATCTATGTCTGGGATCTGGGCGACGGCTATGTGCATGAGAACGATGCGGCAGAACGCATGGCGCGCGCGGTCTGCGGCAAGCATATCAGCGGCGGCGCGCCGAGCGAGGGCAAGATCAACCTGAAGGCGGACTGCGACGGCATTTTGAAGATCAACCGGCAGGCGGTGTACGCGCTGTGTCAGGATGCGGATATCTGTCTGGCGACGATTCGTCCGGACCGGCTCATTCGCAAAGGGAAGCAGGTCGCGGGAACACGTGTGATCCCGCTGGCGGTCAGGGAGGAGGTTGTCGCGCGGTTTGAGGAAATCTGTGCGGAATATGCTCCTGTCATTGAGGTCGTGCCGCTCAGACCGACAAAAATCGGGATTGTAACCACCGGCTCGGAAATCAAATCCGGACGGGTGAAGGACAGCTTTGGCGATGTCCTGCGCGCAAAGGCAAGGGAAACCGGCGCGGAAGTGATCGGACAGGTTTTTTCCGGCGATGAACCGGAGGATATCGCACGGGCAATCACCGATTTTATCGCGCAGGGCGCAACGCTGGTCGAGGTGACAGGCGGCATGTCGGTCGATCCGGATGACCGCACGCCGGCGGCGATCCGCCGGGTTGCGCAGCCGGTCAGCTATGGCGCGCCGGTGCTGCCGGGTGCGATGTTTATGCTTGCCTATGCGGGCGATGTACCGGTCGTCGGGCTGCCGGGCTGCGTGATGTTTGCAAAGCGGACGATTTTTGATCTGATCGTACCGCGCCTGATGGCGGGCGAGCGCATCACGCGCGCGGATATCGTCGCGCAGGCGGTGGGCGGATTATGTGAGGGCTGCGAGGTCTGCACCTATCCGTCCTGCGGCTTTGGCGGCTGATGCGTTTGGAGGAACAATCATGGCGCAGATTACATCCGTTTGCCGCAGCGAACAGCGCGGCACGGTGAAGCAGGATATCAAGAGCGGCGTATTGCTCGCGGATTTCGGTCTGGAGGGCGATGCGCACGGCGGGAACTGGCACCGGCAGATCAGTTTGCTCAGTCAGGATAAGATTGACGCGTTCAACGCGCGCGGCGCGGGTGTGCGTCCGGGCGCATTCGGTGAAAATTTCGCGGTGTCCGGTCTGGATCTGAAAACGCTGCCGGTCGGCTGCCGCCTGCGCATAGGAGAAACCGCATTGCTGGAGATTACGCAGATCGGCAAGACCTGTCATACGTCGTGCGAGATCGCACAGCGTATGGGCGCGTGCATTATGCCGCATGAGGGTATCTTTGCACGCGTGCTGCACGGCGGCACGGTGTCGGCGGGCGATGCGGTGCACGTGATCTGGCGCGCCGCAGTGCTGACCATCAGCGACAAGGGCGCTGCCGGTCTGCGCGAGGACAGGAGCGGTCCGGCGGTGTGTGCGCTTGCGGAGCAGCATGGCTATCACGTCACGGAAACCGCAGTGATTCCGGATGATTTTGATACGATCACGGAAAAGCTGCGTGCGCTCTGCGACGAGGACAGGGCGGATCTGATTTTAACAACGGGCGGAACGGGTTTTGCGCCGCGCGATGTCACACCGGAAGCGACGGAAGCTGTCGTCACGCGCAAGGCGCCGGGCATTGCGGAGGCGATGCGCGCGGGTTCGCTGGCGATCACACCGCGCGCGATGCTCAGCCGGGCAACCGCGGGCATCCGCGCAAAAGCGCTGATTGTCAATCTGCCGGGCAGCCCAAAGGGGGCGGCGGAAAATCTTGCCTTTGTCGTCGACGCGCTCGGACACGGCATTGCGCTGCTCAAGTCGGCGGAAGGAGAATGCGCACGATGATTTATCTGGACAGCGCGGCGACCAGCCTGCACAAGCCGCAGGGCGTTGCACAGGCGGCGGCGGATGCCATTTGCAGCCTTGGAAATGCAGGTCGCGGCGCACACGCGGCGACACTGGCGGCGGCGCGCGTGGTTTATGACGCGCGGGAAAAGCTGGATGCGCTGTTTCATGTCGGCGATCCCATGCGTGTCTGTATGATGTTCAACGCGACTGACGCGCTCAATACCGCGATCGGCGGGTTGATCCGTCCGGGGGATCATGTTGTCACAACGGCGCAGGAGCACAATTCTGTTTTGCGCCCGTTATACCGCGCACAGCGGCAAGGGACAGCGCTGACGATCGTCCCGATGGACACCGGGACGGGGCGCGTCAGTGAGGCGGATATCCTGGCGGCTGTCCGGCCGAACACCCGCGCGGTTGTGTGCGCACATGCGTCCAATGTCACAGGCAATGCGCTGGACATAGAACGGATCGGTACATTCTGCCGGGCGCGTGGGGTACTGTTTCTTGTAGACGCCGCGCAGACAGCGGGCGCGTTTCCCATCGACATGAAGCAAATGGGGATATCCGTGCTGTGCGCGCCGGGGCACAAGGGCTTGCTCGCGCCGCAGGGAACCGGCGTTTTATGCGCGGCGGAGGGCGTAGACATCGCGCCGATGCGCGTTGGCGGCAGCGGCGTGCACAGCTTTTCTCATACGCATCCGACAGAGTATCCCACCGCGCTTGAAGCGGGAACGCTGAATACGCCCGGCATTGCGGGGCTGTCTGCCGCGCTGGACTTTATCCTGCGGACAGGCGTGGAAGCGATCCACGCGAAGGAGATCGCGTTGGCACGGCTGTTTTATACACAGGTTTGTTCGCTTGACGGCGTTACAGTCTACGGGGACTGGCGCACGGATAACCGCGCCGCCATTGTGACATTGAATCTGGACGGCTGGGACGCCGGCGAACTGAGCGACATACTGATGCAGGAATATGAGATCTGCACGCGGGCGGGCGCGCACTGCGCACCGCTGGTGCATGAAGCGTTTGGCACGCAGGCCGGCGGCGCCGTGCGGTTCAGCTTCAGCTGCTTTAACACGCAGGATGAGGCGCTGACGGCGGCGCGTGCGGTTGCGGAGCTGGCACAGGAGGGAGCCTGACATGCGGAACAGACAGCCGAGATTGATTGTGACCTTTGAAACCACGGCGATGGCGCTCAGGATGGAAAAGGTCTGCCGCGCGGCAGATGCACCGGGGCGGCTGATTCCGGTACCGCGTGAAATTACAGCGGGCTGCGGGCTGGCATGGATGACGGAGCCGGAGCAGGCGGAACGGGTAAAGGCTGTTATGCAGGCTGGCGGTGTCGTTCCGCAGGAGATACATGTGCTGGAAGGAAATTGACAATGGAGACAGCATTTGATTTTAAGACGATTCTGCAAAATGTCAGAGCCGGGCAGCCTGCCGCATGGGAGGTCTGCGCAGATGGCGTTGTATATATCCGGAATTTTCTTCCGCGGGAGCGGCTGATTGTGCTGGGCGGCGGGCATATTGCGCAGCCATTGTGCAGCTTTGCAGCTGCGCTGGGCTTTGCGGTAACGGTTGCAGATGACCGGATTGCGTTTGCAAACCATGCACGGTTTCCGGAAGCGGAGCAGGTCATCTGCGACGCATTTCCGGCAGCGATTCATCACTTGCAGGTACAGCGGGGAGATTATGTTGTAATTATCACCAGAGGGCACAAACACGACGCCATCTGCCTGCGTGAAATTTTGCGGGGCACGATGCCGCGATATCTGGGCATGATCGGCTCAAAGCGCCGGACAACCGGATTGCTCAGCCTGTTGGAACAGGAAGGATTTGACCGCAGACAACTGGACCTGATTGAAACCCCGATCGGGCTTGATATCGGTGCGCTGACAAAGGATGAAATTGCCATTTCCATTGCAGCGCAATTGGTGCAGTACCGCAGGAAGGATACCGACCGCCGGTCAAAGCATTCGATATTGCTCAATGAAGATGTTGATCTTTCCGTGCTGGAGCTGCTGGCGGATGATACGGCAAAAAAGGCTGTGCTGCTGGTCTGTGAGACAGACGGCTCAACGCCGGTCAAGTCCGGCGCCATGATGGCGATAGATGAAAATTTCCGTCCATTTGGCAGCATTGGCGGTGGCTGCGGCGAAAGTGCAGCGATGTTGGAAGCCTTCGATCTGCTGGGCAGCGGACAGAGCAAATGTATTACTGTTGATATGAGCAATGACATTGCAGAGGAGGACGGCATGGTCTGCGGCGGACGGATGAAGGTGTTCATTGCGGATCTGTGATGGTACAGCGGCTTGACCGACTCAAATTTGCAGCCATTTTCAGGGGGATAGGATGCGCACAGCAGCAGTGATTCTTGCGGCGGGACTGAGCCGCCGGATGGGAAAGACAGACAAGTTAAAATTGCATATTGACGGAATACCGATGTACCAGCATGTGATTGCACTGGTCTGCGAGAGCAGGCTGTTTTCGGATGTCGTTGTCGTGACCAACCAGCAGGATATCGCGGTTTTTTCACGCGAACATGGTGCACAGCCTGTAGAAAATCCGCTTGCTGAGATGGGACAGGGGACATCGGTTGCGGCAGGAGCGAACGCTTTGCCGGAGGATGTGGATTTCTGCGCGTTCCTGACGGCGGACCAGCCGTTTTTGACGAAGGATATTCTTCGGGAACTGATCGAAGCGGCGGAAAAAACGGGGAATATCGTTGTCCCACGGGTGGACGGCGTCCCAAAATCACCGTGCATTTTCCCCAGACGGTTTTTTGCGCAATGCAAAGCCCTCTCCGGCGAAACGGGCGGAAAGGGCGTATATCGGCAGCATTTGGATGAGGTCGAATGGGTGGATTTTCCCGACGGCAGAGCGTGGCGGGATATTGATACGGCGGGCGATTATAGCGCTGTGACCGCAGGCGTTTCACCGGAAAAACAGGATGCCGCACAGGGAACGCCGTGAATGGCAAGCGCGTCAGCGATAATCTGTGCAGGCTGACGCAGTTCGATGGAATCGCATTGGTTGAGACATACCACAAATCTGTGCGGATAACCTGCGGCTCTGCGGCATTCGAGCGCGAGGCGGATCAGATCATCCGTATCCAATCTTTTGTCCGGATGAACAGAAAACAGCGGATCGAGTTGCCAGCGGTGGCAGATTTCCTGCGCGGGTCTGCCGAGCGCGGATAAGCCCAGCACGCAGACCACGGCATCCGTGCCGAACCAGACGACCGGTTCTGTCGCATTGTGACATTTGACCGGCAGACGGTGCGAGCCGTCCGCTTCATAGAGAAAGACATCGCAGCACTGCATCGCAGTATCGACCATCATCGGTGAAATACCGGTGATTTTTTTGTGCCCGCAGGACGTGCCAACCACAGCGATTTGACCGGCGGCACAGATGCTTTCCAATGAGTCCAGCCGGCTTGCCTCGTAAAAGCGCAGCGTTTCGGCAGGTTCCGGCTGCATGATATGCGTGCTGGTCGTAACGAGCACGCGCTTGCGCTGCCGCCGCGCCGCTTCCGCGAGCGCGTACAGCAGCGTCGTTTTTCCGCCCGCACCGCACAGGGCGATGGAATGCGCATCCGTCAGGCGCAGGGTATCATATAAATTCATCGGTCTGTTTCGACCCATTGCGCGCGCGTCGCCCGCGGCGCCGCTGCCGTATGGATGGGACTGCGCAGCATACCGGATTTGCGGTCAATCGGACAGACGACGATATTGTTGGAGTACTGACCGCCGATGACGGCGAATTGACCGTCTGGGGACAGGGAAAAGTTGCGCGGACCGGATGCATACGACGGCTGGAAGATCGGCGCGCCGAGCATACCGTCCGGCAGAACCGGATAGACAGCCATGCAGTCCGCGCCGCGGCTGGATGCATATAGAACATGTCCGTCCGTGGATAAGTGGATGTCGGCGGACAATGTATCGTCGGGATGCTCCTGCGGCACACAGCTTGTGATTTGCATTTGTGTCAGCGTACCGGTTTCCACATCGCGCCGGTAAACGATGACCTGAGCGGAAAGCTCTGTAATGGCATAGACCCGCGTGCCGTCGCGGCTGTACGTGAGATGGCGCGGACCGGAGCCGGCAGGCGCGGCGATCCGCTGCCGCTCTGTCAGGGAGCCGTCCGCGTGGATTTGGTAGCTGTAAATGTTATCCCCGCCCAGGTCGCAGACCAGAAGAAAACGCGCATCCGGCGACGGGAACGCGGAATGAATGTGCGAATGCTCCTGCCGCGGATGGATGCCGCTGCCGGTATAGGAAATGATTTCCGTGCGGTCGGGAATGCCGTCCGCATCCAATGCAAAGCGCACCAGCCTGCCGGAGCCATACGCGGCGGCATACATCGTGTGACCGACGATTGACAGATGGCACAGCGAAGAATCCGCGTCAGCGGGTGTGCGGCTGCGCTCCGTCAGCGTTTTTCCATCGAAGTCAAACGTGTGCACACAGCTGCCGGCGCCCGTGCGCCCGACAGCGTACACAAGACCGCGGTGGTACAGCACGTATGTCGGGCTGTAGACATCCGCCGCACATAGCTGCGTGAGCGTTCCGTCCGGCGAGACGGAAAAACAGCGCACGCCGTCCCTCCCATCCGGAGAGGTATAACAGCCGGAAAAGATGTATCTCATAGAAATTCCTCCATAATTGTTCTCCGTGTCGTTATTATATTATAACACAGGCGGATGCGGTTGAACAGTTTAAATAAACGCACGGCAGCGGCGCCGTCTGCCGCTGAAAAACGCGGGGAAAGCCTTGTCAAAATTGCCGATTCATACGGTGATTTCGAGAAAATTTGTGATGTTTTTGATATTGACTTTCCTCCGTCTGTTAGATAACATTATAGGTAGTGAAATCATACACATGCATTATGAAAGAAAGAGGTAAAACGTAAGATGACAGCAATTGATTTAAGCAAATATGGCATCACCGGAACTACCGAAATCGTTTACAATCCTTCTTACGAAATGTTATTCGAAGAAGAGACCAAAGAAGGTCTGGAAGGCTACGAGGTAGGTCAGAACACCGAGCTGGATGCGGTCAACGTCATGACCGGTATCTACACCGGACGTTCTCCGAAGGACAAGTACATCGTTATGGACGAAAATTCCAAGGACACCGTCTGGTGGACCTCTGACGAGTACAAGAACGACAACCATCCGATGAGCGAGGACGTTTGGCAGACTGTCAAGGACATCGCTGTCAAGGAACTGTGTAACAAGAGACTGTTCGTTGTTGACGCATTCTGCGGCGCAAACAAGGATACCCGCATGGCAATCCGTTTTATCATGGAAGTTGCCTGGCAGGCACACTTTGTTAAGAACATGTTTATCCAGCCGAGCGAAGCGGAACTGAAGGATTTCACACCGGACTTCGTTGTTTACAATGCATCGAAGGCAAAGGTTGAAAACTATCAGGAACTGGGCATGAACTCCGAGACCTGTGCTGCGTTCAACATCACCAGCCGTGAGCAGGTTATCATCAACACCTGGTACGGCGGCGAGATGAAGAAGGGTATGTTCTCCATGATGAACTACTACCTGCCGCTGAAGGGTATCGCTTCCATGCATTGCTCCGCAAACACCGATATGAACGGCGAGAACACCGCGATCTTCTTCGGTCTGTCCGGCACCGGCAAGACCACCCTGTCCACCGACCCGAAGCGTCTGCTGATCGGCGACGACGAGCACGGCTGGGATGACAACGGCGTATTCAACTTCGAGGGCGGCTGCTATGCAAAGGTAATCAACCTGGATAAGGAGTCCGAGCCGGATATCTACAACGCAATCAAGCGCAATGCTCTTCTGGAAAACGTCACCGTTGACGCAGAGGGCAAGATCGATTTCGCGGACAAGAGCGTAACCGAGAACACCCGTGTATCCTACCCGATCGACCATATCGAAAAAATCGTTCGTCCGGTATCCGCTGCACCGGCAGCGAAGAATGTAATCTTCCTGTCCGCCGATGCGTTTGGCGTACTGCCGCCGGTTTCCATCCTGACACCGGAGCAGACCGAGTATTACTTCCTGTCCGGCTTTACCGCAAAGCTGGCCGGCACAGAGCGCGGCATCACTGAGCCGACCCCGACTTTCTCCGCTTGCTTCGGTCAGGCATTCCTGGAGCTGCATCCGACCAAGTATGCAGAGGAACTGGTTAAGAAGATGGAAAAGAGCGGCGCAAAGGCTTATCTGGTCAACACCGGCTGGAACGGCACCGGCAAGCGTATCTCCATTAAGGATACCCGCGGCATCATCGACGCGATCCTGAACGGCGACATCAAGGACGCTCCGACCAAGACCATCCCGTACTTCAACTTTGAGGTGCCGACTGCACTTCCGGGCGTTGATCCGGCAATTCTGGATCCGCGCGATACCTATGCGGATGCTTCCGAGTGGGAGGAAAAGGCAAAGGATCTGGCACAGAGATTTGTCAAGAACTTCTCCAAGTACGAGAGCAACGAGGCTGGCAAGGCGCTGGTTTCTGCCGGTCCGCAGCTCTAAGCTGTACAGTATGAGCTGATTACAGTATCATAAATACAAAAATAAACAGCGGGATCACGACTCAAATCGGGTTGAGGATCCCGCTGTTTTTCTATGATGGCTGTACAACGCCGCTCCCGTCAAAGCGCGGGATGAAGCTCTCACTGATGGACGCCGCGTCCTGCGTCCAGCCCTCCAGACCGAGCAGCCGCATGAGATCGCAGGCATCCGCGTATTCGTCGTCTGTCAGGCGGCGGGTCAGTTCGGGATAGTCCGAGAGGTCGGTGCAGGGCGTAAACTGGCGCATCAGGCTGACCAGCACCCTGCCGCCCCAGCGGGAGGCAATGGCGCGCAGCACCTGCGCGGTGTCTCCGGCAAGCCCGGGCAGCATCAGGTGCCGGATGATCGTCCCGCTGATTAAAATACCATCCGCGCCCATCACGGGCATATCCGTCTGGCGCACCATTTCGGAAATGGCGTCCATACACACGTCGGAATAATCCGGCGCGGACGAGTAGCGTTCCGCATAATACGGGCTGAAATATTTGAAGTCCGGCAGGTAAATCTCGATCATGCCGTCCAGCATACGCAGTGTTTCCACGCTTTCATAGCCGCCGCAGTTGTAGACGATTGGGATCGTCAGACCGCGGGAGCGGGCGAGCGGGATGGCCTGTGCAAGCTGCGCGGCGTAATGCGTCGGCGTCACAAGATCAATGTTGTGCGCGCCCTGCTGCTCCAGGGACAAAAATGTATCCGCCAGTCCGGAGATATCCGTAATCGTACCGGCATCCGCTGCCTTCTGACCGGAAATGTCATGATTCTGGCAGAAGACACAGCGCAGGGAGCAGTGACAGAAAAAGACCGTGCCTGCGCCGCGTGTGCCGGAAAGACATGGCTCCTCCCAGCGGTGCAGACCGGCAAGACCGACGCGGATGGTATCATCTGCGCCGCACCAGCCGCGCGCTCCTCTGGTTCGATCGGCGCCGCAGCTGCGCGGACATAGGGTGCAGTGTTCCAGCATGACAGAATCCTCCTGTACAGGTTCTTCCCTTTATCATAACACAAAAGACTGGAACATGGCAAAGAAATGCGATATACTATAAACAGAAGCGAATGAATTGCGGAAAGGAGCAATACGACATGGGAAAATGTATGGATTGGTCGCTGCCGGCCGAAGAAGAAAAGGAAGAGAATGAGGAACTGACGGCGAGTCTGTTTGGCGAACTGGGTCTGCTGCTGACGTTTGTCGGAATGTCGGTCTATTATCTGATAAAGGGAAAGGACGTTCGACCGCTGTTGATTCTGATGCTCGGATTTCTGACCGGCAGGAAAATCGGAGAATACATAGAAACGGAAAGTAAATTGGATTTGTTGTCCGCGGCTTTGATTTTCGGCTCCGGCTCGCTGTATGCCGTAAGCTGTATATTGGACGACAGAGCGGAACAATAGGAGAAGCAATCATGGATTTTCAGAAATTTTCCGAACTGGCAAAGGCTGCGCGCGGAGAAGCGAAGGCGGAACTGGTCTTTCGCGGGGGAAATGTGGTGAATGTGTTCACCGGAGAGATCATACAGACCAGCGTTGCCGTCACAAAAGGCACAATCGTGGGGATTGGGGATCAGTATGTGGGAAAAACCGAACTGGATCTTTCGGGGAAATACCTGTGTCCCGGCTTTATCGATGGACATATTCATCTGGAATCCACAATGCTCACACCGGCGGATCTGGTGGAGCAGGCGGTAAAGTGCGGCACAACGACGTATATTGCCGACCCGCATGAGGCGGCAAATGTCAGCGGCGCGGATGGTATCGATTATATATTGGACAATACCGCGGATGTACCGGCGAATGTATATGTGATGATGCCGTCCTGTGTGCCGGCGCTGCCGTTTGAGGACAACGGCTGTGTGTTTGACGCGGAGCAGATGAAACGATATCTGGACAATCCGCGCGTGCTCGGTCTGGGCGAGGTGATGGATTATGTATCTGTGGTTCATGCTTCGCCGGAGATGACCGAAAAACTCGCCCTGTTTGACGGCAGACCGAAGGACGGACACGCGCCGGGATTGACCGGAAATGCGCTGAATGCGTATACATTGGCCGGCATCACAAATGACCATGAATGCGCGTCTTATGAAGAAGCCATGGAAAAGCGCCGCCTTGGTATGCATATTCACGTGCGTGAGGGCAGCGCGGCGCGCAATCTGGAAGCCATTGTGCGCGGTATCGTACAAAGCGGGCAGCCTGCGGACGGGTTTTCGTTCTGTACAGATGACAAGCACATTGAGGATATCCACAAGGAAGGACACATTGACTATTGCGTCCGCAAGTCGATTGCCTGCGGCATGAAGCCGGTCGACGCCATCCGCATGGCGACGATCAACACCGCGCGGCAGTATGGTCTGCACCATCAGCTGGGCGCGATCGCGCCGGGTCTGCAGGCGGATCTGGTTGTATTGGACGATCTGGAGCGCGTCAAAATCCATGCGGTGTATCATAAGGGCAGAGATGTTTCATCGTTTCATGCGCAGTATGAACTGCCGCAGGGGAGCCCGCTGCGCCGGACGATGCACAGCCTGCCGGTTCGACCCGAGCAGCTCGATCTGCCGGTCGGGGAAACCGGCGAAATCATCCGTGTGATTCCGGATCAGATCGTTACAGCGCATGAAACGGCAAGATTGCCGCAGGAAAACGGGTTATTTGTTCCGGATGACACGTATAGCAAGATTGCCGTGATCGAACGGCACCGGAATACCGGAAGAGTCGGCGTCGGCGCCGTCGCCGGTTTCGGCATTCGCAATGGCGCGATTGCATCTACAGTGGCGCACGACAGCCACAATCTGTCGGTCATCGGAGATAACGATGCGGATATGCTGCTTGCGGCGGCGCATTTGCGCGATATCGGCGGCGGATATACGCTGGTATCCGGCGGAAAAATCCTGCATACCGTGCCGCTGCCCATTATGGGCTTGATGAGTGACGCGGGCTTTGATACGGTTCAGACTGAACTGGAGGCGATGATCGCAAAGGCGCATGAGATGGGCGTACCGGAGCATGTCGCGCCGCTTACCCTGCTGTCATTCCTCGCGCTGCCCGTGATTCCGGCGCTGCGCATCACGCCGCGCGGGCTGTTCGATGTGGAACAGATGCAGTTTATCACAGTTTAAAACCGGATAGAAAACGACCCTCTCCGCACAGCTTTTGCGGAGAGGGCTTTTTTGCTTGATATTCGGGTCGTATCTGCTCAAAGGTTTAACAGATGCCGGTGCAGATCCTCCACTGTTTCAACAATGTGCGCGGCGTGGTACGCTTCCGCCTCCGCGCGTGTGCCGAAGCCGTAGAGCACATAGGTGCAGTCGATGCCGCAGGCGCGGGAGCCTTCGATATCGTGCAGCCGGTCACCGATCATTTCAATCGTATGGACGTCGGGATATCCGGCACGTTCGAGCGCGAGCCGGACAACCGCCTCCTTGGAATTGATACGACCGTCCAGCGTAGCGCCGCAGATACAGTCCAGATAAGGCGCCAGACCAAATCGCTCCGCAATGCGGACAGAATACTCCTCCGGCTTGCTTGTGACCATAAATACCGTTTTACCGGCTTTCTTCAAATCGGCAAGCATGTCGATGATGCCGTCATACGCGCGGTTTTCAAAAAGCCCGATGGTGGAGTATCGGGCGCGGTAGTCACGCACTGCCCGCAGCGCCTGTTCTTCCGACATGCCCGCGATTTCCTTAAAGCTGTCAACCAGCGGAGGACCGATAAAGCGCCGCAGATCATCCGCGTTCGGAATCGGCCAGTTTTGCAGCCTGAGCGCATGAATCACGCAATGGATGATGCCTTCGCCGGAGTCCGTCAGGGTTCCGTCGAGGTCGAAAAAGAAAATATGCTTCATACCTTGCTCCTGTATTTTTATAGTACGTATCAGCCTGTCGACAAAGGTCGACAGGCTGTCAACCAAATGCAAGCATTTGGTTGA
>CAYNPX010000025.1:0-16910 GCA_964399205.1 uncultured Butyricicoccus sp. | reverse complement strand
CCCGAAAAATGCCAGTGGTTTCGGTATGTTTCGTATTATATAATCCATAAATAAGACAAAAACACTGTCCGTAAGTAAACGTCAATTCCGCCGGATAAAAACTTACGGAAGCTTACACAAAACTCTTGGCACACCCGATTAACGCAATTTGTAAAATCTCTTTGTGAATTATTACATATAAGTATTGAAAGGAATATCGAAATTCGGTATAATTAAAAATGCAGTGACGGAGGTGGAATATGTCAGAACAAGATACAAGAGAAGTATACAGCTATCATACCTTTTTATATCCATTTTTGTGGGATAATAAAGGAAACATAAGCATAGAGGATTTTGACAAACAGTTTTGTCCAAATAAGAATGATATAGATGCTGCAGGGTGGCATCCGGATGATATCATTTATAAAGATGAAAATACCGGGAAAACTTCATTGAGAAATGCACAGGAACTGGTAAATCATCGCGCTGACCCGCAGGAAGAATATCGTGCATTCCAGTTCTTCAATGAAGCTGCCAGAAAAGCAATGTTTCGTGCAGATGGAAATATCGTTAGAAACTACGCACTGAAGTTTGATAACGGTGAGCAGAAGTCTGCATATCTATATCGATTAAGCTGCTGCACCAGAAATAATTCCATTATCGAGCATTACGATCTTATCATCAATGCCATTCGCCTAAAGGTATTTAATACAGGCGTAGCAATTCTGGTTTTTGAACTGTGGTATCCCATTCCGGCGGGAGGAAAAAATCAGGCACATAAGGATATAAGAATTATCAACGAATACGGCAGAAGATTATATCCTGAATTTATTACAGATGACAGGAAGACGTTTTTGTGTCCGGACAGCATTGAAATTATTCAGGAAGGAAACAGCGAACCACTCACGAGAGATTGTTTCTGGGAAAAATTTTCTCCTGCGTTTAAAGCCAATAATAAGATAGATTACGTGAAAAATCCAATTTATTTATCGGAGATTGTAAGAGAACTGCTGACATGGGAAAATACAGGATTAGATGTTACCAGCAATTATGATGAAGCCGATTATCATTCATCGGAGCGTAAGGTGTTGTATATCGAACCTGCAATTGATGACCGTATGTTTGTCTGCTGTTGCGTGGTTGATTCTGATTATACGAATCATTTTCTGGGATATAAGCCTTTTGATGTAGAAGGGATGAAGCATCAAGAACATGACTGGGCATTTATGCGTGACTGGGATATCGGTACTGAATTATATGCCGTTGCCAATATTGATCCAGACAGTTCAAGCTGCCAGAACAGGATAATGTTGGATCAGTATTTCAATGAGCAATTGTATCCGCGATGGATTGAGTATGGCACGATTCATGCGGTGACCAATCATTCCATGATTTGCCTGACAGGGGATTTGAACGAAACCAGATATACCGTGGTATATCCGTTCTTGACGCTGTATACACAGATGTGCATCTTCGTTTTGGCACAGAGAGCATCGTTGATTTCATTTGATGCAAAGATTACGGAGACTTCCGAATCCAGATTACAGTATTCAGCAGATAGAAAAAAGCTGGTTGCGCTGCAAAAGCAGTTTGCATTATTTCAGGGGCAGATGTTATTGGCTGAGGTTACATCGCAGATCCAGGGCATTGAGTTATATCATAAGCTACAGGAAATGCTTTTTATCTGTGAACTGGAAGAAAATATCCAAAAACAGATGTCAAATCTATTTGAAATCACAGAAACGATGCAGGGGGATCGACTGAATGAATATGGCGCGTATCTGGCAATCGCGGGTTTGCTGCTGGCAATTTGGCAATCGCGGGAAGCAGTCCGTCAACCGCCTGGAGTAGGTCTCTTACATTTGCTCTATGCAGTTGCAATCTCCGTAGTAGGCTCATTTGTATTGATATTGCTTTGGAAAAAAACAGAACCTATTCGACATAAGCTTTGTCAATGGTGTAGAAAATTGATCCATAAATAAGATAGAGGGATGAGGTGCAAGCATGTCAAATGATTTTAAGCTGGAGATACAGTTGGAGCAGTATACGCCCTTACTGCATTTTCAAGGGGATAAGGCAGGAGCGTGCCTGAGAGCGACAGAGGTTAAGCCGAAGCTGGACAGGTTTGTGTTGGCATACATACAGCGAAAAGGGATTACATTACCAGACAGCTGGTTTGCAAAAAAGGAAAATAAGGAAGAATTTCTTGCTGTACGCTCCGCCCTGCAATATAAAATGCGGTTTGAAGCGGTTGGAGATGGAAATCCACAAGAGTTTGAACGAGGTAAGTCAAAGACTGGTCAATGTATGCCAGAGGCTGCTCTGTATTTTGGTTTTATCGGTAAAAAAGACTCTTTCGGTATGCGCAGTTTATTCTATAAGGATGGCATTCGCATGACAATTCTGTGCTTTATTCCAGGCTTGATGGAGCTTCTGATCAAGCTCATTGTACCGTTTTTTGCTATGCATTGTTTTGGAACACGGAGTAACAAAGGCTTCGGCAGCTTTGGCGTAAAGAAATTTACGAGTGCTCCGCAAGGGATAGAGCTCCCATCGGTTGAGATAACTCCGGATCAGTTGAAGGATTATCTTCCGGCTGGTGTACCGGCGTTGTATGCCGGGAAATGTGTGAACACAGGAACGGACAAGAACGGCAATACATATGAAAACATGTTGTATTGCATCGCATCCATTTCTGCGATGATGAAGGGTGGCATCAATTTTACAGAGAAAAAAGGAAGAGAGCACTATACAGAGGAAAATGGAAGAGAGCACTATTTCAGAGGGTCTATTATTACTTATTGCGGTAAAAAATATGGCGTCCATTCGGAAAAGGCATTAATTAAACGTGATGTTCTCCCTGATGGCTGGAAGGATCATGTACAGATGAAGACATCTGTGAATGAGCAGAAAATCGCAAAACAAGATGATAACTGTTCTTTTGTCAGAGGTATACTTGGACTACCGCAAACGTACACGTATAAAACAGATTTAAGAAAGTCAGACGGGAAACCAGATGATTTTATTGTTACTGTGGAAGGCGCAGAAAAGGAAATGGACAGCAAAGGAAAACCGACGGACAATGCTGTCATTCAACGCTTTGGCAATCCGATTCATTTCAAACCTCATGGGAAGTTTTTGTTGTTAATCCCGCAGGGTATTCCGAACACTTTGCGTGATGAAAAAAACAGTCGATTCATCCTTCGGTGTAAGCGGAAAACAGAAAAAGTTCAGACTATTCAGCTGCCGTTGGACTTCGATCTGGACGCATTTCTGCGTTATTATTCTGATATATATAATCGCAGGAATGAGATAGCAAAGGAAAATACCGAATTGGGAACTCAGATGAAGTCGATTCTGACATTTAACGGCGGATCATTCCGCATGAAAAAAACTTTTGAAAGTCTGCAAGTCCTGAAGCGATATGAAAAGGAAGGAGACACTGTATGAGCCAGATATTTACCGCTGTGACTATTGGTCCGATCTATGACACGATGCAGTTGACCAGCCGTCCGGCGGGCTTGTGGGGAGCAAGCAGTCTGTTTTCGTGGATTGCAGAAGGATTACTGACATCTCTGCATGAGCAAGGCTGTGAAATAGTGTCGCCGTGGACGGATTGGAAAGACAGAAGGCTGACATTGCCGCCGGAATGCGAGGAAATACGCCGTAAGGGTGTTGGCTTACTGCATGATCGTATTTTCCTCAAGGGTGACATGCGCGAACAGGTGAAAGCTGCTATTTCTTCCGTAGAAAATAAGCTGGCAAATGAACTGGGCAGCACAGGAGAAATCAAACAGTGGATCCATCATTATCTTCGCATTTATGCAATGGCACGTGCGATTCCGGATGACAGGAATCCGATTGCAGAGCTGAGTCAATATTTGGATGTCATGGAGCTTGAGCCCAATTATGCGGCGGTAGAAAGAGAGAACCCTCTATTAAAGCTGTTTGAGGGTGTTGATGCCTCCGGCAGAAAGACAAAGGGAGCAAGCGATAAAATTAAGGACAGCTTTCTCGTACCAGATAAGAAGGAATGGATGCTCCGAATTGACGATAATAAAATTCGAGATTTGGAGGATATTGCCCGGGCAGGTGTGAAAAAAGAACAGGTAGTTAGAAAATATCAGAATTATTACGCCATCCTCAAGATGGACGGAGATAACATGGGGTCGGTTATAAACAGCCTTCGCGCAGATGAAATTTCATCTTTCAGCAAAAGATGCCTGAAATTTTGCACAAACGCAAGTGAAAAGGTACTGCATTATGGCGGTATGCCAATTTATGCAGGCGGTGATGATCTCCTTGCGATCATACCGGTTATTGGTTACGATCCGAAAACAGGATCAAGTTTTCATCTGCTTTCGTTGCTTAACGAGATTCGGGTTTGCTTTAATGATGAATTCGCAGAAGAGCAAGAGCATGAGCGCAAGAGGAAAAACGGCAAACCACCAACTGTATCCTTTGGTATCTCCGTTCAGTATTACCGCAGCCCATTGTACGAAGCATTGCAGCGCGCAGATCATATGTTAGGTGAGGCGAAAAACACCTCCAAGAAAAACGCTTTATTTCTTGACCTGCAAAAGCATAGTGGACAAAGTGTAAAAATTGCTGTACACAGTATGGACAATTCACAAATACTGAAAACTCTGTATGATATAATTGAAGCTGTTATGAAGAAACCGGCGCAGGAGAAAGAAGCTGCAGAGGATCTGTGCCTTTTTCTTTCCGGTGCAGGTTATCAGTTGGAAGCCTTCCAGCCATTGTTTTATGAAGTCATTTTAGAGCGAAACAGAGATATGCTCAGAAATCTGATGAAGAACCTGTTTGACAATGCAGAACAAAGGAAGTACGAGTCATATTTAAATCTGATTCAGGAATTGCTGTGGGATACCATTCAGGAAACTGAAGTTCCGGATGATCTTTCTACGCAGGAGAAAAAAGATGCCTATTGCAGGTGCATCATGGAGCAGGTACAGTCCATGCTTCGGCTGGTACATTTTCTTCTGGAAAAGAAGGGAGAAGAGAAATGATTCTGAAAATCAGGCTAACACCGCTGGAGCCGTATTTTCTCGGTGGTGAACGCTGCGTAGCGTTCGGTACAAAGACACAGCGCTCGTTGAGAAATCCATATTTCCTCCATTCTGCAAAGCTGCCCTCTCAGTCAGCGCTGTTTGGCGTACTGCGGTATCTGGGAATACGCAGACCGGATACAGGATTTGGTCTGAAAGAGGAAGATGAAAGCTATATTGGATCAGGCAGCTTCCAGCTTCTTGGAAACCAGACAGATCATGCATTTGGAAAGATTATCAACATTTCCGCTATGGTCATTGAGGATGCAGATGGAAATGTATATTTGCCTGCCCCGCGCAATCATAAGGCAGCCGCACTTACAGAAAAAGAAAAAACTGCCGATTATCAGGCATATCATGACTTTGTTTCCATCGCTACGCTGGAGCGGAAGGAAATGCTCATTCCGACGGCATATCGTGCAAAGGAACGGGATGAAGGTGAATTTTTCTGCATTGGAGAAGGAGAAAAAGCTGGAAAGCTGGCAGGCGGCATCTTCGATACGCAGATTCGTGTCGGTATCAATCGTTCCCTTCGGGATCAAACAGATGATGAACGCAAGGGCTTTTTTAAAAAAGAGTACATCGTCATGAAGCCGGGTTATGTGTTCGTCTATTATGCTCGGCTGCGGGACGATGCCTGTGGAGACGCATTCGGCTTCACGGAACATGGCAGTAGACTGGTTTCGATGGGACAGGGCAAGACTGCATTTACAGCAGAATGGGAAACGGTAACAGCTATCCCTGCATGGGACGGTTTAGAGTGCTGCTTCCCGGAGCAGGTCGAAGTAGATGGAATACAGCAGCGAATATGGTATGCCTATGCGAAGTCAAATTGTTACTTTGATGGAGAGCCGGAGTCGCTTCGCAAACATTGTTCACTGGCATTGGCAGATACCTGCGATTATCGTATCTTTACAACAAATTATAAAGCCAAAAAGGCGGAGGAACGCTATAAAAAGAACCCGGAAGGATTAAAGCTAATCAAGGCTGGCAGTGTATTCTTGTTCCGCAGCGAGGAACAGAAGCAGGCATTCCAAGCATTGCTGGAACAGACAGAAAGCTGGCAGCACGGCTGCATAGCAGGATTGAATCAGATGTATTACAGTGGAAACTGACAATATAGGGAGGATAAACCATATGGCTATCAATGTTTACAAAATGACTTGTCTGACAAATTTACATATGGGAAGCGGTGATATCAATTACAGCGTAATTGGTCTGGAAGTTGAACGCGATCCAGTATTGGGGGAGCCGACCATGAACGCTACGGGAATTAAAGGCGCATTGCGCGATGCCTGTGAAAGGGTGTTTGAGGCATCTAAGGTAAATGAGGTATTTGGAGATACAGCAACAGGCACGTATAAATTCTTTCAAGGCGATTTAATTGCTCGTCCAGTACGTGTATCGGAAGGTGACGGAGCCTACACGCTGGCAACCACAAAAGAAATGGTTTCCAATTTCACAAATAAACTCCGTGCCTTTGGCATTGAGTGGCTGCAAGGGAAGGGGGAACTTCCAGAACTGGCTCCGGATGAGGAAACAGTCCTTTGCGGAAAAGAGTATTGCTCCGTGGAAGGGATTCCGGCAAAAAAATCCGAGAACAGCCTGCTGGAGGAATTGATCGGAGACAATTGGACATTCATGCGTCAGAAACAACTCGCCGATATTGATCTTCCGGTTCAGGCGCATAATGTTCTTGAGATGAACGGTGAGAGTATAAATCTCTGGTATGAGGAAAACGTACCGCACGAGAGTATTTTCTATATGATGGTATCTTATCCTGATGGAGAAGAAAGCTGCGTTATAGACAGACTGCTGGAAAAACAGCCCGTGATTCAGTTTGGTGCGGGCGCAACAACCGGAAACGGTTATATTCAGATGGTGAAGGTTGGAGGCGAAACCGTATGAATAAACGTAAAATTGACCAGCTTCTGCCGGAGGCGAGACAAGCAATTATCGATTGTGGTATTTCTGAAAATAAAGTAACAATCGATTCTACATTTCGCGGCTACATTTCCTCCTTTGGCGCAGCAGTTTCCAATGGCAGCTTATTGGCAGCGATCGCATTTTTTAACCAGCAGAAAAGTGCAAAGGATGACCGTCCAAAGCTGATGCAGGCAATCCATCAAATGCTTGGCAGTAAGAGAAAAGATTTATTTGAATATGCGGCAACAGCGCAGACTCCTGCCGAAAAGCGTAAAATGAAGGAAGATATCCTCAATTGTGCTATTGCACTCAAACTCGCAATGAATTTATTTGAACTAGAAACGGAGAAAGGAGCACCGGAATGAACCTGAACTATGAATTCTGGGTCTCTTATTATGATGGACAAAATATAGACAAGATATCTTCTTCTTTTAAAGAGAAGAATCAGGCGATTGCCGCGCGAATATGGGATCGGGGTTCAAAACAGATTCCGTGTCAGAAAACGCCCTTCTGCAATTTACAGCTCCGTGTGACCAATCCAGGGATGTTGATCGGTCTGGGCATGGCGCATGATAGTGGTTCAAAATGTGGCGAAGACGAGGACGATGAAGATGCGCTGAACTCTGAGATTCGGAACGGATTTACGCTGGATAGTGTGACCGGTCTGCCGTATCTGCCGGGGAGCTCGGTCAAGGGGGTTCTGCGCAGCGCTTTTCTGCGCAGTCCGGCATATATTGCGGAGCTTTTGGGAGAGGGCTGGGATGAAGTATCAGTAAAACAGCTGGAGCTTGATATTTTTGGTACACAGCATCCGGAAGCTAAGGGCTATGAAGGAAATGATCCCGCCAAGGGAAACGATGTTTTTCTGGATGCCTTTGCTGTAAAGCCGGATGCTGACGGTCATTTACTGGACTTTGACTACATCACACCACATCGTGCATCGGAGCCGGGATTTGATGGACTGAAAAGTCCGATACCAATTATGATTTTACGCGTTTTGCCGGATGTTGTGTTTCAATTTCGTTTTAAACTGACAGACAGTATTTTACATGATGGACTTAAACTGAACGCGGACGGTAAGAAAGCGCTGTTTTGTACAATTCTGACAGATCTGGGCGCAGGGGCAAAGACCAATACGGGATATGGCGGATTGGATACAATCGAAGACGATGAGATTCAACAAAGCTATGCATATCTGGTCGATTTTGACGAAGCTGCTGCAAAGAAAAAGGCTGAAATCATTGAGGAAAAGCCGAGCGATGAGATTAAAGAAGGTCATATGGTCAGAGCATATGTAGAACGGCCCGGGAAAAAGGATGCTATTGTGATTCTGAATCCGCCAGAGAACTATGGTCCTAGGATTCGTTGTTCTGGACTGGTCAAGGGCACTATGCAGGCAAACGACGTACAGGAGGGAAGTACAATTTTGGTTGATGTTCAGTCATATGATGAAAAGAAGAATCTATGGAAGGTAAAGAAGCATAAGAAAAATAAACAGAAAAAGTAACAGGAGGCGTAGCTTGAACCATTTCTTTGTCGACGCAGAGACCAACGGCCTGTATGGAGAATTCCTTAGTGTTGCAGCTCTGGTAACTGATCCGGCCGGACAGGAGGTAGAACGGTTCTATGGAGCTGTTTTGCCTCGGCAAGATAAAATTCACTCCAAATGGGTACAGGAACACGTATATCCATATCTTCAGAATGCAGAGACACGATATGCGGATGAAGATGCGCTTTTGGAAGCCTTCTGGAAGTTCTGGCTAAAACATCGGGACAACTGCATTTGCATCACGGATGTCGGTTATCCGGTCGAATCCAGATTATTTACCACTTGTGTAAAACGGAATTTGATCGAACGGGAATGGCTTGCTCCGTTCCCCATGCTGGATTTAAGTACATTGCTGCTGGCAAATGGTATTGACCCGCTGGTTGACAGAAAAAAGCTATCAGGACTATCCTTGACAACGCATGATGCAATGAATGATGTAAGAATGATGGCAAAATTGTGGCATCAATTTGAGGATAAAGCAAAACGATAGATCGGGCACAATAGAAGAGTAAGGAAGTTGAAAAAATGATCGGAATGCGCTTTTTGGCTATGGGAATAGGCTATGTTTTCGGTAATTTTCTCACAGCCGATGTGGTGGCAAAATTATATACAGGTAAGAAAGCACAGGAGATTGGTTCAGGCAATCCGGGTATGGCCAATATTATGAGCCATGTGGGGAAAAAGGCCGGAGTCATTGTGCTCCTTGGAGACATAGGTAAGACGCTGCTGGCTTTTGTGGTGGCGTGGCTTCTGACAGGGAAAGCCATTCATGATACCGCTATCCTGTGGGCGGGAATGGGCGCAGTGCTCGGTCATAATTTTCCTGTATGGAACCATTTTCACGGCGGCAAAGGCGTGACGGTAACCTGTACCTGGCTCATTATTTATATGCCGCTGTGGGGAACAGTCTGCTGCATTGTAGGCGGTTTGATTACGCTTCTTACGGGTTATCTTCCGCTGGGTGCTGTGTTGATTGCGTTATTTGCGGTTCCGGCTGGGCTTCTGTGTAAAGGTACGGAAGCCGGAGTGTGTATGATCGCGTTTCTGCTTCTGATGATCTCACGGCATTACCACGGGCTGAAACGTATGGTCGAGAAGAAGGAAAAAAAGGCATTTCGGAAGGAAAAGTAGGAACAGTGCGGGAAAGAAAATACATGACCACCGGACTCCGGTTCCAAAGCCCGACAAACGTAATACCATACCGAACGCCTTTCTTTTTGGAAACTGCAATCTGAATTAAGCGAATATAAAAGAAGATCCCGACCGATCTGATATCAGTCGAGATTTTCTTTTACATAGACAAAATTTTCATGAAGGCGCTCAGTTGTAATACAGCGAATCTTCCATCACCGGTTACAAGAAATTGATCAATCAATAGAAATCTATCGTAACCACAAAATCAACTTTTTCAATTCAAAACATCATCTTTATGAATCGTTAACTTAATTAACGCATCATCAAAGTGCCGCCGTCGATACAGATCACCTGACCTGTCAGATAATGTGCGTCCTCGCTTGCGAGGAATGCCATAATCGGCGCAAAATCTTTTTGACTGTCACCGAGTTTTCCTCCCAGAGGGATGGCAGATGCCATGTAGGTGTCATGTGCCTTTAATTGCTCCGGTGTCATAGATGCGCGTGTTTTATCATACATGGGAGTCCAGATTGTTGGAGCAATCATATTCACGCGAATGTTGTACTTCGCCCACTCCATCGCAATAGAGCGCGTCCATGCAGTGACAGCTCCCTTGCTGGCGGCATATGCCGCTTTTCCCTTATAGCCCTGGATTCCACCCGCACTGGTAAAATTGATAATATGACCGCCATTTTCTTTCATATACGGAAAAACAGACGTATTAGTCAAATACGTTCCGGTCGCATTCGTTTCCATAACAGATGCCCACGTGTCCTCGGTAATATCCTCTGCCGGTCCACCCGGAGCAATCCCTGCTGCATGGACGAAAACATCCACTCCACCCAGAATATCGACGGACTTTTTCATCGATTCGTCCACTGCTTTTTTGCTGGTCACCACGGTTTGGATAAAAACCGCACCTGTTTCCTTTGTCAGGCGATCTCCGGCTACTGTGTTTCTTCCCCAAAAGACCACTTTTGCCCCCAATGTGGGAAACGCTTTTACCAAAGCCTCACCCATTCCGCTGGTTCCGCCAGTGATAATAATCTTTCTTCCTGTTAAATCAGTCATGCTTTATACCTCCTGCACATAAAAATTCGATGGTACGCAGGCATAATTCCACACCTGTTAACTTTATAGTATAGCTTTTTTGTTTATAAAATTGCAACTGGTTCAGGAAAAATTAACAGAGAATACTATTTGACTACTTTGATTGCAAAGTAAAGCATGGAAATGCTGGGGTATGCGGTGTATCTTCCAAATAAATAATGCATAGATAATCAGAAAATCAACCTAACTTTTACTATAAAAACACTTGACACAAGTCGTGATATGTGGTAACATTACATCATGAAAACTGGTAGAACCACAGTACCATAGAACCGTATAATCGAATAAGAGGGGATTTACTATGACGGATGCAAAAGACCTGATGACTATGATGCACGGAGGAGAAAATCCGCGTCAGTATATGAACGCGGTGATTCCGCCGCCGTTTCTGACGACGCTCCATGTATTTGATTCACAGGAAGAGTATTACAACTGCGATATCTTCAAGGATGAATATTTTTATGGAAGATCATCCAATCCGACCGTTACGATTCTTGAAAAAAAGATTTGCGCATTGGAGCACGGAGAACGCGCGGTTGTATTTTCCTCCGGAATGGCCGCATGTGCCGCAGCAATTCTGACTGTTTGTCACACCGGAAGTCATGTTATCTGCTTGATTGACGTATATAATCCGGTATACCACATTCTAACGGATTTTCTCGTTCCAAAGATGAATTTCAGCGTAACCTATGTATCCAATGATCCGGAGGAAATCGAGGCTGCCATCCGCCCCGAAACGGATCTCATAATTCTGGAAAGTCCCGCGACATTGGTTTTTTCCGTTGTTGATCTCAAAAAGGTGTCCAATATAGCGAAAAAGCATGGGATTCGTACTTATATTGACAACACATATTCTACGCCGCTGTTTCAGAAGCCATTGGATATGGGAATTGATATTGTCATGCACACCATGACAAAGTACATCGGCGGACACAGCGATTTGCTGGGCGGCGTTCTGATATCCAAGGACGATGCGTTGATGCGGCAATTGATGGAGCAGAGGGACTGGTTCGGTTCGGTAATGGGCGCAATGGAAGCCTGGCTTGCGATTCGCGGCCTGCGAACGTTGGATGTGCGCCTGCGGCAGCATCAGGAAACAGCTATGGCAGTGGCATCGTTTCTGGAAATACATCCAAAGGTCAGCCGTGTATTCTACACCGGACTCCCGTCCCATCCGCAGTATGCGCTCGCGCGCAGGCAGCAGTCCGGACAATCCGGCCTGCTCAGCTTTGAGGTGAAGGGCGATCCGCATAAGGCGGTCGAGTTAGTCAATCATTTAAAGGTATTCCGAATTGGCTCCTCTTGGGGCGGATTTGAAAGCCTTGCGCTCGCCGCAACATACCAATGGAGCGACGAAGAACTGAAACGGCACAATCTCGGAAGAGGTGTGATCCGAATACACTGCGGATTGGAGGGAAAAGATAATTTGATTGATGATTTGAAACAGGCGCTAGAATTGATTTGACGATACATCCAAGTCAGTTCGCCGGACAACAAATGCTTCGCCAGGAGGTGCGATGAGATGAAAAAGATGATAAAAAGGGCGTTGAGCGCAGTGTTATCAGCAACAATGTTACTCTCGCTTTGTGCGTGTGGCAGTGGCAATACGGATGCTGGAGGTTCCGCTGACGGCGGTACGGGAGGAACGGAGGGCGCGGAGCTGCGTTTTCTGGATACCAACCCGAACGCGACAAGGCAGGAATATTATGAGAAAATGTTTGCCCAGATTGAGGACGAACTGGGCATCAAAGTCACATACGAAAGCACGCCGTTAGATGATGCCGCCAACAAAATCACTGTTATGGCTTCCGCCGGCAGTCTTCCGGATATTATGACGGTACAGGACAACTGGAAAGGACAGTTTACCGCTTCGGAATACATCATTCCGCTGGAGGATTATCTGGCGGGGACAGAGGACGAATATGCGGACACCGTTACCAATATTGTCTGGGCGAACGAGCAGGAGATGTATAACCACATCTATACAGTTCCCGATGGTATGATGGTAAAGGGTATTTTTGTCCGGAAGGACTGGGCAGAGGAAAAGGGTATCGAGTTAAGCTATGATTGGGACTACGATGAATATTTCCAGGTTATTGAAGCGCTTACAGACGAATCTAATAACCAGTACGGCATGACTTATCGCGGCATCCGAGGCGCCTTCGATCCGATTATGGTATATCTACAGAGCTATACCGGCGGCTCGACATATGACGAGGAAGGAAACTGCCTGTTCCGTACAGAGGAGTGCCTGAAAGCATTTGAAAAGTATACGAACACCTATCTGAGCGGACAGGCTCCAAAGGATTCCATCAACTGGGGCTTTACCGAAATGTGTGATAACTTTATTGGCGGACTAACCGGTACGCTAAATAACGATTCCGAGGTCGCAGCTTTGTGCCTTGCGGACATGGAAGATTCCGAGTGGACAGTTCTGCCCATTCCGCATAGCACCGTGGACGGAAAAATATATAACACGGTAAATGCGCCGTATTCCTATACTATTTCTTCAGATTGCGAAAATTCGGATGCAGCTTGGCAGGTAATTGAGTATTTAGGCAAACCGGAGAATAACATTGAATACTGCAAGCTAACCGGCGAAATTCCGATTAAAAAGGATGTCGGAGATGATCCGTACTTTGGTGCGGATGGTGTATACGCAACTTTTGTTCAGGAGTTGAGTGACCCTGATCTGGTGGTTCCGACCGGCTATGGAGCCTGGGACAGCACAGAAATCCAGCAAGGACCGCTGTATGAAGAAATTCAGAAGTATCTGCTGGGAGAGGAGGACTCGAAAACTTGCTTGAATAATATCTGTGATATGCTGGAAACAGGCATGAAAACCTATCTTGCGGAGAACGATGGAGCGACAGTAGATACGCCCAAAACCATGAAGTAAAAGAAGTTCCTGCTATTCCAAGCGGGTGAAATCTTTGGATGGCAGTATTGTAACCGATACTGCCATCTGCGATTTTCAGAGAGGTAGACTATGAAAGCGGATGCAAAAATAAAAACAAAAAAGCTGTTGGAACCCTATTTGTTTCTTTTCCCTGTAGTAGCTTTGATGCTGCTGATGTTTGGGCTGCCCCTGGTCAAGAGCTTCATCATAGCGTTCCAACAGTATAAGCTCGGGAGCAGAGCTGTCACATTTAACGGACTGGATAATTTTCGGAAGCTGTTTTCGGACGATGATTTTGGCATGATTGTCAAAAATACCATCATTTTTGTTGTTGTTACGCTGATTGGACAATTTGCGGGAGGGATGTCGCTTGCGCTGGCACTGTGGAAGAAATTCCGCGGACGCGGAATTTATCAGTCCATCGTGCTGCTTCCGTGGGCATTTTCGGCGTTCGTAGTCGGCTTGATGTTCCGGTGGTCCTTTAACGGGGAATATGGTGTTGTGAATGACATCCTGCTGAAGCTCGGAGTAATTGACGAAAAAATTGCGTGGCTGGGTACGCAGGGGTACTCACTTGCGGTCGTCATTCTTGCAATGATATGGGTAGGCATTCCGTTTTTCACGATTATGATTCTAGCGGCGCTGCAATCCATCCCGTCTGATCTGTTTGAGGCTGTGGCGATTGACGGAGGAGGTATTTGGGCAAAATTTCGGTTTATTACGCTCCCGCATATCAAACCTACAATTTTAATGACCGTCCTGCTGCGCACGATCTGGATATTAAATTCCATCGATATGATTGTTGTTATTACAGACGGTGGACCGGCGAATCATTCTATGACGCTTCCTGCATATATGTATTCCCGTGCGTTCGCCGGATATGATTTCGGGCTGGCGTGTGCAATCGGCATACTGCTGATGGCTGTTTTGACAATATATACCCTGATTTATATCAAAGTCACCGGGTTCGACGGAGGTGGAGCAGAATGAGAAAAACAAGAGCGGAAAAACTGCTTGCGGTCATCCGTGTAATCGTTTTGGTATTTTTCCTTTTATGGGTCATTCTCCCGATTTACTGGATGGCTGTTACGTCATTCAAGACCAACGGAGAGATTATTGACGCGCAGCATATTACATATTTCCCTCAGATATTTACGTTTGAAAATTACAAAAATATTTTTACATTGTTGAATTATGGTTCCTTTTTGAAGAACAGTATCATCCTGTCGCTGATTACAGCGGTTGTCGTCACGATTATCAGTCTCATTGGCGGATATGGTCTTGCGAGGTTTCAATTTAAAGGGAAGAGAACTGTGCTGCTGTTTGTGCTTGTTTCGCAGATGATTCCCAGCATTCTCATATTGATTCCCATGTACAGCATTTTTTCGGATATGGGCGTGATAGCCAAGGCGCCACAGATTGCGCTGTTGTTCTATTACATCATCGCAAATATACCGTTTTGCACAATCACTATGCGCAGCTTTTACGAAGGGGTTCCGTATTCGCTCGAGGAAGCCGCGCAAGTGGACGGTTGTTCGAGACTGGACTGTATCCGACGAATTGTCATTCCGGTGATGCTTCCGGGCATTGTTGCGGTATTTTGTTTTGCGTTTATTGGTGCGTGGAACGATTTGATGGCGGGAATTATTTTTACCAGCCAGCCATCGCAATGGACGATTCCTGTTGGATTAAAGAGCCTGCTCGGCAAAAACGGCGTACAATGGGGCATGTTGATGGCAGGCGGTATGCTGGCGCTGCTGCCGACAGGTTTGATGTTTATTTTTGTTCAGCGATATATTGTGGAGGGTCTGACAGCTGGAGCCGTCAAGGGATAAGGTGATTCGATCAAACTGGTAAACGCTTGTTGTTGGAGCAATCCATCCGGTCATCAATTATCAAATGGACATCTATGAAGTGAAAAGATCACAAATTATTAGAATTGGAAGTTTCTCATTGAAAAAATGCCACAACTGTGTGATAATAGTACTATAAAAAGATTCCAGATAAGAATAAGCTGCGCTGTTCAGTCTGAAAATAAAGGATATAAAGAGGCGATATCTTTGCAACAAATTGTATTTCATCCGATTGAAAAGGATCTGCTGTACAACAAAATTTCGGAAAGCATTTATGCGTATATCAAGAAAAATGGGCTAAAAAGCGGAGACAGACTCCCATCCGAACGGGAAATGGCGCAGATGTTTCATACGGGCAGAAACGCGGTCAGAGAGGCGATTCGTGTTTTGGAGGATCGGGATATTCTCGAAGTAAAACCGGGAAGAGGAACCTACATCAAGGAACCGACAAATCCATCCGGCACACTGCAATTAAATCTAAAGGATTGCAAAGCAGAGGATTTGCTGGAGCTCAAGACAATTATTGAACGTGGTGTAGTTCAGAAGGGGATCGAGCGAGGAACTCCGAAACAAAAGGCCGATCTTGTCCAGGCGGCAGAGCAGATGCAGAGACTGGCAGACAATGGCGTTTACAGCGATATTGCGGATCATGTTTTTCATCGAAAGTACTTACAGCTGTGCGGTAATTCGCTTGTAGAAGAGTTGATCATGTATATCCGTGAAAACAATTTTGTCCGGATGTGGGATGAAAGAAAAATACGCAACGAGGGCTGGCTGGTTACAGTACCTATGCATTGCGAGCTTGCCGCTGCGATCCAACAGGGCGATTTGGCAAGAGCGATTCGGGCACTGGATGAAATTGAAGACTTGAGTTATAAAGTTGCCGGTCTGGGAAAGCCTGATTTGGAATGATATAAAATTGCATGACATAACAACGCCGTCTCCGATGCATAACGCGATTATGGAGACGGTTTTGTCATTAGTACGGAAGAAGCATGAAAATCTACATCATAGGTGAAAGCGGCTCTGAAGAATGCATCCTATAATAATCAATCTTCAGATTGTAGAAAAAGTGAAATCTCAACGCATATGATGCAGGGATTTCGACATGAGCTGTCAGTGTTAGCGGACAGCGGATTACAATCTTGTCTTTTATTGGTTTTTATCTCTACCCCAACTATTGATATAGAGCCAAAGAATAATCCAAAAAGTTCGGAAAAATACGAAAACCACCCAAAAACAATCGTTTCAGGTGGTTCCAAGTGGTTGCCGAAGAAGGATTCGAACCCTCACAAACAGAGTCAGAGTCTGTCGTGCTACCCTTACACAATTCGGCAATATGGTTGCCGAAGAAGGATTCGAACCCTCACAAACAGAGTCAGAGTCTGTCG
>CAYNPX010000024.1:0-17551 GCA_964399205.1 uncultured Butyricicoccus sp. | reverse complement strand
GATTGTCTAAGATTGAGAGGAGAAAATACGATGGACTTAGTAAAGGTTCTCGCAGAACAGCAGATCAAGACCGATCTGCCGGAGCTCAAAGTTGGCGATACCGTAAGGGTACACCAGAAGATTAAGGAAGGTAACCGCGAAAGAATCCAGATTTTCGAGGGTACCATCATCGCTATCAAGCATAGCGGCATCAACAAGTCTGTGACCGTTAGACGTATCTCTTACGGCGTAGGCGTTGAGAAGACCTTCCCGGTACACTCTCCGAACATTGCAAAGTTCGAGGTACTGCGCAACGGTAAGGTTCGCCGTGCAAAGCTGTACTACCTGCGCGACAGAGTCGGCAAGGCGGCAAAGGTTCAGGAGAAGTTGTAATTTCCAGACTGTATTCGGAACCACAGAGGAGAGGACATTGCTGTTCTCTCCTTTTTTTCGTTTGCTTCGAGGGCGAAAGTCTCATCTCATCAGAGATTATTTTGGTGTTTTGGCTGTTTGTACGTAAAAATGACTTGCCAACTCCGTGTAAAACAGTATAATATAAAAATATATGCATATCTGATGAAAGGATGATTGAATCAATGCGGAAACAAAAAAAATCCAACGATGAGGAAGTGCCGCAGGGACGATTCCACAGTGAATTGTTTGATTGGGGAGAAGCGCTGCTCATTTCGCTGTCAGCGGTTATATTGATTTTTGTCTTTGGCGTGCGTATCATTGGCGTGCAGGGTTCTTCCATGGTTCCGACGCTGCACCAGTCGAACCAGCTTTTGGTATCCAATTTATTCTATACGCCGGAAAAGGGCGATGTTGTTATTCTGACAAAGGATTCCTTTATAGACAGTCCGATCGTCAAGCGTGTCATTGCAACGGAAGGGGATACCATAGATATCGATTTTGAAACCGGCGAGGTAACGATCAATGGAGAGGTGCTGCAGGAGGACTATATCGCCGAACCGACGACGACCTATTATGATGTGACATTCCCGCAGACTGTTCCGGAGGGCTGTATTTTTGTCATGGGAGACAACCGCAACCATTCAACAGACAGCCGTGATTCTCAACTCGGCATGGTAGATACAAGATACATCATTGGCAAAGTGCTGATGCGGATTTATCCGTTTCAGGAAATCGGAACGGTAGCATAAAGGGAGAAATACATGAATATACAGTGGTATCCTGGCCATATGACACGCACCCGCCGCCAAATACAGGAAAGCCTGCGGCAGGTGGATGCCGTGTGTGAAATCGTTGACGCACGTATTCCACAGGTCAGCCGCAATCCCGACATAGACGAAATTGCAGGTAATAAGCCGCGTCTGCTGGTTCTCAATCGCATAGATCTCGCAGATCCGGAAGCGACAAAGCGATGGGCAGCGTACTATAGAAAACTGGGCTATGCCGTTGTTTTAACAGATGCGAAAAGCGGCGCAGGTGTCAATCAATTTGCCGCCGCGGTTCGTTCCCTGTTGGCGGATAAAATCAAACAATGGAATGCAAAAGGACAGACGGGGCGCCCTGTCCGTGTGATGATCGTTGGAATCCCCAATGTCGGAAAGTCAACCTTCATCAATAAAATACTCGGCAGGAAATCCGCGAAAGCGTCTGACCGTCCGGGTGTTACGCGCGGTCAGCAATGGTTCCGTATCGAAGGCGGCCTGGAGCTGCTGGATACGCCGGGCATCCTGTGGCCAAAATTCGACGATGCGCGCACAGGAATTTACCTTGCGGTCACTGGCGCGGTAAAGGACGATGTGGTAGACGTTGAAACGCTCGGCTGCAACCTGATGGAAATTCTGTATCACAGGGCGCCGCAGTCGTTGATCGGACGATATAAGATACAGCTGCCGGAGGACGTGGAAGAAATCGACTTTCTTGGTTACGAGCTTCTGATGCGCGCCGGACGTAAACGCGGCTTCCTGATTTCCGGCGGTGAAATAGACACCGAACGCATGGCGCGTATCCTGCTGGACGAATACCGTGGCGGTAAGCTGGGGCGAATCACTCTGGAAACGCCGGAGGAATACAGCGATTTTAACGGGGAGGAAGCGGCACATGGCTGAGAAAAAGGCGCCTGTTCTGCTGACGATGGATAAGGAAGCGGAAATCCGCGCGCAGGGCTTTGCCGCAGTATGCGGCATTGATGAGGCGGGACGCGGTCCGCTGGCAGGTCCGGTGGTCGCCGCTGCCGTCATTCTGCCGGAAGGCATTCGGCTGCCCGGCGTCAATGACTCCAAGAAACTCACAGAAAAAAAGCGTGAAACGCTCTTTGATTTTGTAAAAGAAAACGCGCTTGCATGGGGCATTGGCGAGGCAAGCGAAACGGAGATCGACGAGATCAATATCCTTCAGGCGACCTTTCTTGCGATGAGGCGTGCGGTAGACATGTTACAGGTTCCGGCCGATTTTGCTCTTGTGGACGGCAACCGCATCAGCGGTCTGAATATCCCGACGGAATGTGTGATTGGCGGCGATGGCAAAGTGCTGTCCATCGCGGCGGCTTCCATTCTTGCGAAGGTCACACGTGACCGCTATATGCGACAGATGGCAAAACAATACCCACAGTATGGCTTTGAGAAGCATAAAGGTTACGGTACAAAAGCGCATTATGCTGCGATTGCGCAATATGGCATTTGCCCGCTGCATCGAAAGACGTTTTTGAAAAAGATTCTGAATCAATGACCATCGGTGAGCGGGGAGAACGGCACGCGGAAGCATTTCTGCGCTGCAAGGGCTATGAAATCATAATGTGTAACTATCATACGAGATATGGTGAGATCGACCTGATCTGTGCGGACGCAGAATATCTTGTTTTTGCTGAGGTCAAGACACGCAGCGGCACACGATTCGGCACACCGCGCGAAGCGGTTACAGCTGCCAAGCAGCGGAAAATCATTTTATCTGCGCAGCAGTGGATACTCCAGCATCCGACAGCCCTGCAGCCGCGCTTTGATGTAATTGAGGTTCTGGTTTCACCTGACCATACGACATGCCGTATCAACCATATTCCTGACGCATTTGAGGTGATCTGATGGATTATTTCGACCTGCATTGTGACACAATCTATGAATTAAGCCAATATGCGATTTACTCGAAAAACAGCGGTACGCTGCGGAAAAACAACGGGCAGCTGGATTTAACACGTGCAGCGAGATTTGACCGGTATGCCCAGTTTTTTGCGTTGTTCTGCGGCGCAAAACCAATAGACCATGCTGCTGATGCGCATGAACGGCTGACGCACCTGATAAAAACCGCGCAGCGGGCGTTTGGACAGAATACAGACTGCCTGATGCAGTGCAAAACAGCCGCAGAGCTTATACAGGCAGAGCGGCAGGGGAAAATGGCGGCGTTTCTTTCCATCGAAGGCGCGGAGCTGTTGCAGAGCAGGGAAGACATTCAGATGGCAATAGATGCCGGTGTCCGCATGGTTACGCTGACATGGAACCATCGGTCGATTTACGGCTGCGGCGCGTTGACAGACAATGCGGCGGGACTGACCGCGAAAGGCAGGCAGCTTGTGCAATACCTGTCTGCGCATGGTATCTTTTTAGACGTTTCGCATTTGTCCGAACGCGGCTTTTGGGATTTGACGGAGTGTATTTCGGCGCCGATCGTTGCCACACATTCAAACAGCAAAGCGGTGTGCCCGCATGTGCGCAATCTGACAGATGCGCAGTTTACGGAAATCATCCGGCGCGGCGGTATCGTTGGTATCAATTTTTATGTGCCATTCCTCACAGAGAAAAGCTGTGCCGCGTGTGATGACATCCTGCGTCACATTGAGCATTTCTGCGCGCTCGGCGGAGAAGCGTCTCTCGGCATTGGCGCGGATTGGGACGGCTGTGACCGGTTACCGGATGGTATTTTGGATATCACCGGTATGGAATGCCTTGCGGAAACGCTTGCGCGGCACGGCTATTCGGATGAACAGATAGCAAATTTGTTTTATCATAATACAAATCGGTTCGTTCTTGCGAACCTATCATGATAATGAATACCCAAGGAGGTTTTCAACGTATGGATTATGTAAGTACAAGAGATAAGAACCGGAAGGTAAGCGCTGCAAAAGCGATTGCTTCCGGCATCGCTCCGGATGGCGGTCTGTATTGCCCGACGGAGATTCCGCAGCTGACAGCGGACGATTTTGCTGCATTGTGCGCGAAGGATTACCGCGGCAGAAGCGCCGATATTCTGGGCAGATATCTGACTGACTTTACTGCGGATGAATTACAGCAGTATGCGGCGCGTGCCTATGCAGATGAAAAGTTCGGCGGTCCGAATACCGCGCCGCTGGTCAGGCTGGACGAAGGCGAGTATATCCTCGAACTCTGGCACGGTCCAACCTGTGCGTTCAAGGATATGGCGCTGCAAATGCTGCCGCATCTGCTGACGGCATCTCTGCGTAAGACCGGCGAACAGCGCACTGCCTGCATCCTCGTTGCAACCTCCGGCGACACCGGAAAAGCTGCTCTGGACGGCTTTGCGGATGTGGAAGGCACCAAGATCATGGTCTACTATCCGGTGGACGGCGTCAGCACGATTCAGAAGCTGCAGATGGTAACGCAGAAGGGAAGCAATGTTCAGGTCTGCGCGATTCGAGGCAATTTTGACGATGCCCAGAACGCGGTGAAGAAGATTTTTACGGATAAGGCTTCCATTGAAAAGCTGGATCGGCAGGGAATGACGCTGTCCTCTGCCAATTCGATCAACTGGGGTCGTCTGGCGCCGCAGATTGCATACTATGTTTCCGCATATTGCGATCTGTTGAAGCGCGGTGACATTGAGATGGGCGACCCGATCAATATCTGTGTACCGACCGGCAACTTCGGCAACATCCTTGCGGCATATTTTGCCAAACAGATGGGCGTCCCGGTTGCTAAGCTGATCTGTGCATCCAATGAAAACAATGTCCTGACGGACTTCTTTACCTCAGGCGGCACCTATGACCGCGTCCGTCCGTTCCACACGACGATATCTCCGTCAATGGATATTTTGATTTCCAGCAATCTGGAACGTTTATTGTTCCTCGCGTCTGGCTATAATGACGCTATGGTTGCCGATTTGATGAAGCAGCTGTCTGAAAACGGCAGATATACCGTACCGTCCAACGTCTTTGCGGGAATCGGCAATCAGTTTGAAGCAGGCTTCTGTGACGACGCACAAACCAAGCGGACCATTGCGCGGCTGTTCCGCGAAAAGCGGTATCTGTCGGATACGCATACCGCTGTTGCCGTCAAGGTCTATGAGGACTATCGCACCCGCACCGGTGACACTACACCAACCGTGATTGCGTCTACAGCAAGCCCGTTTAAATTCTGCCAGAGCGTTATTTCTGCGCTGGACGGCAAGGTCAACGGCGATGGCATCGAACTGCTGGATCAGCTGCACAGCATGACCGGCGCGCCGGTACCGGCTCCATTGGCTGCGCTGTCCGGTCTTACACCGCGCTTTGATCTGGTCATCGACCGCGAGGACATCCTCGGCACGGTTGACCTGCTGGACAAGATTTGACATGGCGCTGTATACGATTTCCGACCTGCACCTGTCTGTTGGTGTGTGTAAGCCGATGGATGTCTTCGGCGGCAAATGGCAGGGATACATGGAGAAAATCGAGAAAAACTGGCGTGCGATCATCTCTCCAAATGATACGGTGGTAATCGGCGGCGATATTTCGTGGGGAATCAACCTTTCCCAAAGTCTGCCGGATTTCCGGTTCCTGTCTGATCTGCCCGGAAAAAAGATCATTGGAAAGGGCAATCATGACCTGTGGTGGTGCACGGTCAGCAAAATGAAGCGATTTTTTGAGGAAAATAATATAAAAAATATTGATTTCCTCTTTAATAATTGTTTTATTTATGATAATATTGGTATTTGTGGGACCCGTGGCTGGTTCTTTGAGGAGAACTTCAGGGAATGTCACGATGAAAAGATTTTTCGTCGGGAACTGATTCGGCTGGAAACATCTTTAAAGGCCGCGCAGGCGCAGGGTGCAAAAGAGATCATCTGTTTCCTGCATTACCCACCGATCTTTGCCAATTTTCGCTGCGAAGAGATTATTTCACTGATGCAGAGATACCGTGTGCGTCAGTGTATCTACGGTCATTTGCATTCCGACAGCCTGCGATATGCGATAACCGGCGTGCAGGAAGGCATTGATTTTAAGCTCGTGTCGGGAGATTACATTGATTTTACTCCCGTCCTGCTAAAAAAATAGAAAAAATTGTAGCCAAAAAGCCAACTATCTGATAGAATAGATTGGACATATAATTAGGAGGAGTCATTCGATATGGAACTCAAGAATACGGAAAAGCTGGAGCACAGCCAGGTAAAGCTGACCATTGGTGTTTCCGCTGCAGAATTAGATAAGGCCAAGGATGCCGCATACAAGAAAGCAAAGAACCAGATTCAGGTTCCGGGCTTCCGCAAGGGCAAGGCGACGCGCAAGATCATCGAAAAGATGTATGGTCAGGGCGTATTCCTTGACGATGCGCTGAATATCATCTATCCTGAGGTTTATCCGAAGGCTGTTGAGGAAGCGGGCATCAAGCCGGTTGCCTCTGCGGATGTCAATGTTGATCATTTCACAGACGACGGCTTTGAATTCATCTGCACCATAGCAGTCGAACCGGAGGTTTCTGTTAAGGATTACAAGGGTGTAGAGGCTGAAAAAGCGGATGACACTGTTACCGAGGACGACATCAAGGCTGAGTTGGATCGTCTGGCACAGCGCGATGCAAGCACTGAAACGGTTGAGCGTGCGGCTGCTCTGGGCGACACCGTTGTAATCGATTTCGAGGGTTTTGTTGACGATGTAGCGTTTGAAGGCGGCAAGGGTGAGGACTACAGCCTGAAGCTGGGATCCGGCACCTTTATCCCGGGCTTTGAAGATCAGTTGGTCGGCAAGTCCGCTGACGAGGAATGCGACGTCAATGTTACTTTCCCGGAGGAATATCAGGCAGCTGATCTGGCAGGGAAGCCGGCGGTATTTAAGTGTAAGGTGAAGTCGGTCATGGAGACCGTTCTGCCGGAGATGGACGATGAGTTTGCAAAGGACGTTTCTGAGTTTGAAACGCTGGATGAGCTGAAAAAGGATATTGAGGAGAAGATCGCCAAGAACAAGCGCGATGCCGCCGATCGTGACTTCGAGGAGAAGGTTCTGGACAAGGTTCTGGTTAACATGGAGGCTGATATCCCGGACGTAATGTACGAGACACAGCTGGACAATATTATGCAGGATTATGGCTACCGTATTCAGCAGCAGGGCATTACGCTGGAAGACTATGTGAAGCAGATGGGCATGGATATGCAGTCCTTCCGCGCTATCTTCCGTGATCAGGCAGAGCGTCAGGTCAAGGTGCAGCTGGCAGTGAAGAAGATTGCCGAACTGGAAAACATCGTACCGACTGATGAAGATGTGGATGCTGAATATGCAAAGCTGGCTGAGATGTACAATCTGGAAGCTGACAAGGTTCGTCAGTTTGTTTCCGTTGACTCTCTCAAGTCTGACCTGACAATCAGCAAGACCATTGAAATGCTGAAGGAAACTGCTGTTGCTGTTGCGCCGGCTGCTGAATAATCATTAAAAAAGCCCTCCGGCGTTACATACCCCCAGATGGGGAAGGAGGAGTTAGTATGAGTTTAGTACCTTATGTAGTTGAACAGACCAACCGCGGTGAACGTTCCTATGATATTTTTTCCCGCCTGCTCAATGACCGCATTATTATGCTGTCGGAGGATGTCAACGATACGACGGCATCATTGATCGTTGCGCAGATGTTGTATCTGGAGGCGCAGGATCCGGATAAAGATATTCAGTTTTATATCAATTCGCCCGGAGGTTCCATCACATCCGGCATGGCAATTTACGACACCATGCAATACATTAAATGTGATGTATCTACCATCTGCATTGGCATGGCTGCGTCCATGGGTGCATTTCTGTTGTCATCCGGCGCAAAGGGAAAGCGTTTTGCTCTGCCCAACAGTGAGATTATGATCCATCAGCCGCTGATTGGCGGAAATGGTCTGTCCGGACAGACGACAGATATCAAGATCCACACGGATCATCTGGTACGAACCAGAAATAAGTTGAACGAAATCCTTGCGCTGAATACCGGCAAGCCGATTGAGGAAATTGCACGTGATACCGAACGTGATAATTTCATGTATGCTGAGCAGGCAAAGGAATATGGCCTGATCGATCAGGTTATGGTTCACAGATAATTAACCCGATCACCGGAACGGCTGGCTAACGGCCGTTCCGGTATTACCTTGTTTGTTACGTCTGTGCAAACGGGGATTGATAGAAATTCGAGGTGTATTATGGCACGAAACGATGATAGGCGCGAAATCCGCTGCTCGTTTTGCGGCAAGCCACAGTCAAGCGTTCATAAGCTGATTGCCGGTCCAAACGTATATATCTGCAACGAATGCATTGAAATCTGTCAGAGTATTCTGGAAGAAGAGTTTGATATGGGTGCTGGACTTTCGCCAAAGACCGCAAGATATGCAGCCGCTCCGGATAAACTGCAAACGCCACGTCAGCTCAAGGAAATACTTGACCAGTATGTAATTGGTCAGGATCGTGCTAAAATTGCGTTGAGCGTTGCAGTGTATAATCACTACAAGCGTATTTTCAAAGAGACAGAAGAGGATGAGGTTGAATTACAGAAGAGCAATATTCTTCTCGTCGGGCCTTCCGGCTCTGGTAAGACACTGTTGGCGCAAACGCTCGCAAAGACGCTGGAGGTTCCGTTTGCCATTGCAGATGCGACCACGTTGACCGAGGCCGGCTATGTCGGCGAAGATGTCGAAAACATCCTGCTCCGTTTGCTTCAGGCAGCAGATTTTGATATCGAGCGTGCACAGCGCGGCATCATCTATGTTGATGAGATCGATAAAATTGCACGTAAAAGTGAAAACCCATCGATCACCCGTGACGTCAGCGGTGAGGGCGTACAACAGGCGCTGCTGAAAATGCTGGAAGGCACAGTTGCAAATGTTCCGCCGCAGGGCGGACGTAAGCATCCCCATCAGGAATTTATTCCGATTGATACTTCTAACATTCTGTTTATCTGCGGCGGTGCGTTTGATGGTCTGGAAAAGATTGTGGAAGCTCGCACAGAAAAGAGCAGTATGGGATTCGGCGCGCAGATCAAATCCGGTGTGGAAAAAGATGTCGGTACGACATTACGTGCGCTGGAGCCGCATGATTTGATGAAATATGGCTTGATTCCTGAAATCATTGGACGTCTGCCGGCGTTGGTCACACTGGATTCCCTGGATCGTGATGCGTTGATCCGTATTCTGAAAGAGCCGAAGAATGCGCTTGTCAAGCAGTATCAGAAGCTGTTCGATATGGATCATGTTGAATTGGTCTTTGATGAGGCTGCATTAGAACGGATTGCTGACATTGCATTGGAGCGAAAAACCGGCGCACGCGGATTACGCGGTGTTATGGAGGACGCAATGATGCAGATCATGTTTGAGATTCCATCCAATAACAGAATCTCCAGTGTTCGGATAACCAAAGATGTCATTGATAAAAAAGGCAAGCCTGTCATTATAGAAAAGACATCGAAATCTGCATAAAGGAGAAAATACAATGGAAATAACAGAGAATCCTTATATCATCCGTTGTTTGTATGTTTGTCCGGGCAAGGAGCCGGAGGTCCAGTACCTGAACGGCACGGAGTCGCAGATGGAAGATCTCGTCTCCGGTAAAATAGCGTCTGTTGGCGTAGATGACGGCATCTGTGTAATCCACAATGCTTTTGGCGATGTCATGAAAATGCCGGAAAATCGTACAATGAATAATCAAACATTTTACGGTCCGATGATTGTCGTTTCATTTGATAATTTCGGAAATATCATTTCTCTCAGTGAGGAAGATACAGAATATTTCAGCGAGATGCTTGCTCTGTAAGCTACAGCCCTGCCTGCAGGTTCGACCTTTCGACTTGCAGGTATTTTATTTTCCATATATAAAACAATAGGAACAATTTTATGGAGTTGAGGGAGAATATACATATGCAGAAGTATTCCATCTTACACAACAAAACATACCTGTATTTAACTGAGTTTTTCTCGGGTATGTCCGTCATGGCGGTAGAACTGGGCGCGAGCCGGCTGTTGGCGCCATATTTCAGCTCGTCCCAAATCGTATGGACCATTATCATTGGAACGATTATGATTGCGATGGCGCTGGGAAATATTTATGGCGGAAGATCCGCAGATAAAAACCCGGATCCGGACAGGTTATATAAAAGGATCTTAATTGCCGCGATTTGGATTGCGTTGATTCCCGTTGTTGGAAAATATATTATCATCGGCATTTCCGCGCTGTTGATCTTTACAGTGAGCAGTCATTTTCTGATGATTGCCGCATTTGCCGCCTGTATGATCATATTCGTTTTTCCTCTATTTCTATTGGGAACGGTCACACCATCGTTGGCAAAGTATACGGTGGATAGTCTGGATGACAACGGAAAGACCGTCGGCACGCTGGGAGCATTTAATACCGTTGGCAGTATTCTGGGAACTTTTCTTCCGACATTTGTGACGATTCCGGCAGTAGGTACAGCGGTCAGCTTTCTATTGTTTGCAGGCGTGCTGCTTGTACTGACACTCATCTATTTTATCAATGCCGGAAAGATCGGTAAAAAAATCCCGATCAGCATTTTCATTTTTGTTTTATGCTGCATCTTTGGCCATAGCAGCAGTTTTGCCTTCTGGGAGCCATCCCTGACCTATGAGGGAGAATCCATTTATAATTATTTGCAGGTGAAAGAGGATGAGCAGAATGTGATACTGTCCACCAATGTTTTGTTTGGTGTGCAGTCTATCTTAAAAAAAGATGCCTCACTAACTGGCATGTACTATGATTATGCGATGGCAGCGCCTTTTCTCGCCGGAATTACACAACAGGAGCAGGCGGATATGCTCATTCTTGGTATGGGAACCGGAACCTATGCGACGCAGTGCGAACGGTATTTTGATAATATGCGTATAGAAGGCGTAGAGATCGATCAGAAGATTACCGATTTGGCAGGCAAATATTTTGAACTGCCAGAGGATATCGACGTTTACACGTATGATGGACGGGCATATTTGAATGCTGTCGATCAGAAGTATGATGTCATTATGGTCGATGCCTATCAGGATATTACGATCCCGTTTCAAATGTCAACGATTGAATTTTTTACGCTGGTGAGGAGCCACTTAACGGAAGACGGCGTTATGGTTGTCAATATGAATATGCGCGGTACCGAGGAAGGGAATATCAATCAGTATCTTTCCGATACGATTGCGGCCGTGTTTGACACCGTATATACGGTAGATGTCGTTGGCTCAACCAATCGGGAACTGTTTGCGTGTATGTCTCCCGACGCCATGCAGCGCTTTCAGACCGGCATTGCCGAAGAAAAGGACACCGCGCTGCATCAGATGATGCAGCAGGTATCAGACAGCATGGAGCCTTACATTGCAACGGATTACCGGATGACCGATGACAAAGCGCCGGTCGAACTGCTGGGAATGCAGGTCATTGACGAATTGATTCAGGATGAGGTTTCCTATTACAAAGCGATTTACGAACGGGACGGCATACAGGGATTGCTGCAAGCCGCAGGCTTAGGATAATATAAAATGGTACAGAAAAACAACCCGCAGGAGTATGTTATCCTGTGGGCTGTTTTGGCTTTCGCGCTTATCTGTTGTCTATTTTTTCCGGATACAGGTCGTGGTTTGCCATACGGTTCCACGCGACTTCTTCCCAGCGGGTGCCGGGTCTGCCGTAGTTGCAGTACGGGTCGATTGAAATACCGCCGCGCGGCGTGAATTTGCCCCAGACTTCGATATATTTCGGCTCCATCAGTTTGATCAGATCCTTCATGATGATGTTTACGCAGTCCTCATGAAAATCGCCGTGGTTGCGGAAGCTGAACAGATACAGCTTGAGTGATTTGCTCTCTACCATGCGTTCGCCCGGAACATAGGAAATCGTAATCGTTGCAAAATCCGGCTGTCCGGTGATCGGGCACAGGCTGGTAAATTCCGGGCAGTTGAACTTGACAAAATAGTCGTTTTCCGGGTGCTTATTGACAAAGGTTTCCAGCATCTCGGGTGCGTAGTCGTCACGGTATTTAGTCCCCCGATTGCCGAGCAGAGTGATGCCCTGCTTTTCTTCTGCGGTTCTTCCTGCCATGTGTTATTCCTCCTTGATTGCCGGATCAGCAACGCCGTTGGCTGCAAACGCCGCCGCGCGGTCGCGGCAGGTACCGCATTTTCCGCAGGGCGTTTCGCCGCCCTCATAGCAGCTCCATGTCAGCTCATATGGCACGCCGAGACGCAGACCTTCACGGACGACGTCCGCCTTTGTGAAGTTGACAAACGGCGCCTCGATCGTCAGCTGGCTGCCGCTGCCGATTTCAATCGCCTGACGCATGGCCTGATTGAATGCGTTGCTGCAATCGGGATAGGCATTTCCCGCAGCGTCATCACTGTGCGCGCCATAGTAGATCACAGAGCAGTCCTTCGACAGCGCAATGCTGGCAGCAGAGGACAGGAATAATCCGTTTCGGAACGGTACATAGGTGGAAACCGGTTTGCCGTCAGTCTTTTTCAGCTGGTCGGCATAGGATTCCTCCGGGATATCATTGTCAGAGCCAATGAGCAGAGAGCATTTGGTGTCATACCGGAAGATCTTTGCAAGATCGAGAGTCAGCAGCTCAACACCATAGTATTCGGAAACCGCTTTCGCAGATTCCATTTCTTTTGTGTGCTTCTGTCCATAGCTGATCGCCAGAGCAACGACGTTTTCCTTTCCGTATTTTTCGACAGCAAGACCCAGGCAGGTCGTGCTGTCTACCCCGCCGCTGGATAAAACAAGTGCTTTCATAGGGATACCTTCCTTTTATTTGTTAAGCTGTAGTTGCAGATCAGAATCTGTGCGGAAGCGTCCGCGCAGCGTAGTAGTTGTTGTTTTTGCGTTTGTCTGGCGGATGCCACGTGCTGTCATGCAGCTATGGCAGCCTTGAATCAGAACAGCAACATCCTCAGAACCTGTGACCATCTGCATGATTTGTGCAATATCTGTGCCGATACGTTCCTGCAGCTGTAAACGCTTGCTGACCATATCCGCAATGCGTGCGATCTTGCTCAGACCGATCACCTTTCCGTTTGGGATATAAGCGACGGTCGCCGTCATGTCGTACATCAGCGCGATGTGATGCTCACAATAGCTGAACAGCTGAATATCACGCACAATTACCATATCCTTGGAGTCGCTTTCAAAATCCATTTCATCCTGAAAGGTCTTGCCAAACATTTGCGCAATTTCTTCGTTGGTATAATTCATGCCCTCGAACACCTCGCTGTACATGCGCGCAACGCGATCCGGCGTATCTCGTAAGCCCTCGCGATCCGGATCATCGCCCAGCGCAATCAGGATACCGCGGATATGTTCTTTGATTGCATTGGTATCAATAGCCATAATTTTGTCCTTTTCTGCGGCTTATACGCCGCGTTTTTCTGGATTCCAGATTATTTTATGCATTTGAAGCTGCAACGTCACATCATTCAGGACATTCTCCCGCATAAATGCAACGATATCGACCGGTTCGATCCTACCGAATACCGGACTGAAATATACATGACAGCGGCTGGTCAGATCATATTGCCGGATCACTTCGCGTGCGCGTTCCAGATCCGCATGACTGCCTGCAACAAATTTTACAGTATCCTGCTTGGACAGCAGCGCGAAATTATCGGTGCACATCTGCGCTTCCATCCCGCTGCCCGGCAGCTTGTAATCCATTGTAAATGAAATAGAAGGGGAAATGCCTGTAAATGGTTCAAGCGGCACACTGCCGTTGGTTTCAATTTCGATATATCGTTTTTCATCCTGCGCCAGCTGCTGTAAAAGCGCGGGCATACCATTGCGCAGCAGAGGTTCCCCGCCTGTGAGCGTGACGTTGTGTACTCCGGTCTGTTGGACTGCCTCACAGAGCTGCTCCGACGTCATATGAGTACATGGTACATCGGGTTCGTTTGCCCATGCCGTATCGCAGAAGGAGCAGCGCAGATTACAGCCGGCAAAGCGAACGAATACCGCCAGTTGTCCGGCGTGCGTCCCTTCACCATTGATACTGACAAAGGTTTCTACTACATCAAATACTGCCATACGTCAGACCTCGCCGGAATAGGAAGCGCAGTTATTGGGCGTTTCATAGACAGTCGCCTCCGCGACCTGATAGCCCAGTTCCTGCATACAGAAGTAAAAATACTGTGCAAAATTTTCCGCTGTCGGGCGGAAAGAAACTTCAAACAGAGAAAAATCCTCTTCTGTCAGTGCCGCAAGCGTTTTGCTGCGCAGTGTGCCGGTCTGGTAGATCAGCGTGTGATCCAACGGCGCGACAATTGATTTCAATGCATCCTTTAATGTTGCAAAATCAACCAGCATACCGCATTCCTGCGCGTCTGTGCGTAACGCTTCTCCACAAATGCGGACATTTACAAGCCAGTGATGCCCGTGGATATTGCGGCATTTACCGTTGTAATTAGCAAGAAAATGTGCCGCGTCAAAGCTGGCTTCCGCTTTTAAGTAATACATACAAGCTCCTTTTAAAACAGAAAACAGCAGGCGCACACCAGCCTGCTGTCAAATCATTTCTTTCACAGTAGCCCTGGTTTTATTTAGAGACAGGATGGTGCAAACGAACTGTCTGTTATTTGATTTCTCTCATACTATACCACTGCCGGATGATCGTTGTCAATAATAATAGGTCCTGTAAAAAATAAATCCCTGTGATCTTATCCGGAAATTTCGCTCCAACACCTTCACAAACAAGCAGATTTTCGGGAATCATTATAAGCTGAACAGAAACATACTGTCTAACATATTATAAGTATAGGAAATTTTGCATAGCAGGGGAGGACCTTCAAAATGATTTATCCTGATATATCACATTATAATTCTATATTTGACTGGGCGGCGGTGAAAGAAAATTGCCCGTTTATTATTTCAAAGGCTACGCAAGGTACAGAGTATATTGACCCGTCCTTATTTGAGTTTATCGAAAGATGTGAAACCAATGAGATTCCATATTGGTTATACACATATCTGGACAAAGGGAACGAGACTGCGCAAGCAGAGTTTATGGTTCGTATATGCAAGGGGAGAATAGGAGATCATTTTAAGGGATATATTCTTGATGTAGAGGCGGGGAACGATGAGACGGACGTTCGAGCCGCGCTGGATTATTTAAACGGACTGAATGTAAAAACAATGCTTTATACAATGTATTCTGATTATGATAAATATTCCAATCTCATCAGAACACGACCATCCAGCTGTGCATGGTGGGAAGCGCGCTATGGCGAAAATGATGGCATCTACAACAGTGCGTATCCGTGCCATAGCGGAGCAGATTTGCATCAGTACACGGATCAAGGTACTTGCCCCGGAATTTCCGATGAAGTAGATCTGAATCGTTTGACCGGTACGAAACCGGAAACATGGTTTGTAATGGCAAAAGAAACTGAGACTGGCAAGCCGGAGGAGGAGATTGCTGTGATTTATGAGACGATTGATGATATACCGGAATGGTATCGCCCGACTATTGAAAAGCTGATTGCTGACGGCAGTATTGTTGGAGTAGGGAATAACAAGCTGAATTTGAGCGACGATGTATGTCGAACATTGACCATTTTAGATCGAAATGGCGCATTGAAGCTGTAACATGCTGATAATTTTTCCGGAGCGGACAATTTCTGACGGCGTTCGTACCGGAGAGTTCATTGAGAAAAATACGGTTGTCATATCGAGCGTTGCGGATTCGCTGCCTGATCATGCAGCGGATTTCAGATGCAGCTCCTGAAAAAAGGGCAGACTGTGGATAAATCCTCGGTCTGTCCTTTCTTCTGCTTGGACTGTATTATATACCATAAATACACTTTGGTCGATCGACCGTCTTTCCATCAGTCCCTATGAATACCGCCGCTGACGATCTGATAGTAGGCGTTGGAAGTAATGCGGTACACAATGACGTAAAAGAGTGCGAACACAAGGAAACTTCCGATCGTAGTGCCTATAAACAATGGTCGGTTATTCAGATTAAAGCATAGCAGCAATTTTTCAATAATCGGAAACGCAAATCCAAGATGCAGTCCCGCCATTCCCAGCGGCAGGAAGAACACCGTCAAAAGCTGGGAATTGATGCTTTTCCGGATATCCTTTTTCGTCATGCCGACCTTCTGCATGATATCAAAGCGTGACACGTCTTCGTATCCTTCCGATATCTGTTTGTAGTAAATAATCAGCACAGCGGCAAAGATAAACACGATGCTGAGGATGATTCCGAGGTAGAAAAGACCGCCATACAGTGAATAAAAATCCTGCTGCTCATATTCACGGCTTTCGACGCTGTAAGCAAACGTATCATGACCGTTTCCTTTCAGATTCTCGAAGGCAGCTTTCATCTCTTCATGCATAGTGATGTCCGTCTCGTCATCGGCAGAGGTATCGAACCAGAAGTCCCACTCTTTTACAGCCAGATCAACTCCATCCGCAGTTGTCAGACCCTCGGAAGCCGCCGATAAATCAGGCACGATCACCACGATAGTTGGCACGATGTCCATCAACATTTCCGAATTTAAGAAGCAGTCCTTGATGATTCCCTTTACCTTGTACTGTTTCAGTCCTGTAAATCCGAAAGTATCTCCGTCAAACGTATTTCTCGGGGCGTAAATAAGAACCTCGTCATCGTCAAGCGTCTCATTGGTACCCATCATATCGTTATAGTCCTCGATAGGAACGAGATAAAACTGGTGCACATCAGAATATACAGCGATCGTCAAATCGTTTACTTCTTCTGTGTCAAAGATGACGTCGCCGCCGTTCAGCATTCCCGCTATGGTGACGGAATGATATTTGATCGCGTTGTCAGCCGAAGCCTCGTAACTTTCCAAAATCCCGTCAATGGTATGCTCAAACAGTTCCTGATCTTCCTCTGTCACATCCTTGTTTTCATACATCCGAAACCATGTGTTGATCTCTCTTGGATAACGGCTGTAAATCACGCTTTCCCCGCCGATGAAGAGCGCGGAAGTGGACGAGATCATAACCAGCACCATGGTCGCAAGGATGCAGATTGATGCCAGTCCCGCACCGTTTCGCTTCATACGGTAAACCATTGACGATACGGAAACAAAATGATTCGGCTTGTAGTAATAGCTTTTCCTCTTTTGCAGGATACGGCAGAACAGCACAGATCCGGCGATCATAATGAGATACGTCGCCGCGATTACCATAATGACGGCAATCATAAATGTCGTGATCGCTGAAATGGGATCCTGGATCGTAACAGCCAGATAGTAGGCAGCGCCAAGAACCAGCACGCCGAGGATACCGAAAAACCAGTTTGCCCTCGGCGGCTTTTCACCCGTGTTCTCACTTTTCATCAGGGATATGGCGCTGGAAAACCAGATCTGCCTCATAGAATTCAAAAACAGCAGTACAAAGATCACAGCAAAGGAAACGACAGTCATGATAACTGCC
>CAYNPX010000023.1:0-18511 GCA_964399205.1 uncultured Butyricicoccus sp. | reverse complement strand
TTTCTTTTTGTCAATATGGAAATACAAAGCGGGCAATTCTGCGGCTGAACGTCGTGGAATTACCCGCTTTAAACTATGAATCGTACTTTTCCAAAAAAAATAGACCGCGTTATTCTGTCCAGTATTTTCGATATTTTCCGGGGGATGTGCCGACAAGCCTGGAAAAGGTGTGGTGAAATTGATTGGTATTGCTGAACCCGACTGACATTGCAATTTCAGTTACGGTCCAGTTCGTGTCGATCAAATACGTTTGCGCATCACCGATGCGGCGATGGATGACGTATTGAATGGGAGAGAGATTATAGATACTTTTAAACACATGCGACATATGATAGGTGCTGACATGGATCGCGTCGGCAACGGATTTGAGCGTCAATGTTTCCTCGTGGTAATGTGCATCCAGGTATTGCTTGATGGTCAAACCGAGTTCATACGAATTTTTATCGACTGGAGGAGGGATAGTCTTCTGTTTCAAGATTGCATAATAGAGCTTTACAAGATAGATCCGAAGCAGATAGTTGGCAATTTCCGCATTGACATCAGAGCTGCGCAGCGTATTGTCATACATAAGCGTACTGATTATCATAAATTCGTCAAAATCACCATTGCTTGAGAACGTGGGGAAATGATTTGGCGGGACTACGGCATTGACCGGAAGATCGGGAAATTGAACATTTGTGGCGGTGCAGCTGAATATACGAAGACCTTCCGTAGAAGCACGTTCATGCAGGCAGCCTGCATTGAAGATTAAAATATCACCGGCAGAAATATAGTATTCCCGTCCGTCAATTTTATGAAGACCGGTTCCTTCGCGCACCAGAAGGATTTCTACTGCGTCATCATGCTTATGCGGTGCGCGGAGCATAAAGGAAGGGTGATCATCCTCCAGACCAACGGAAACCAGGTGAGGGATTGACTTCAGACTGCTATGAAAAGACTGTGAGTTATTGGCGAAAATCATAGATACCTCCTGTTCATATAGAAGAGCAGATCAGCTCTCCGTGGGGAATTTTACAGGAAGGGAGATAAGATGCTGCAATACAGCTATCATTGTAGTACATACAAGTATAGTTATCAAGCGTTGTCAGTAAAAAAATAAGCAAAAAAGTTCTCAATTCATACCTACTTGATCGGTATGAATTGGTTTACAGAGAGAAAAAGTTCAAAAATCCAATCGCAAGAATTCACACGGGAAATTTGCGTGCACGAGCACGTAAAAGGAAAAAGATGACCAATATCAACAATTAACGACAATACAAATCGGGGAAAGCCGATGTATAATTAGACCATCGAAAGCAGCAAAACGATGGAAATTCAAAACAGGAAGGATAACCGCCGTAGCTGAAAGATGATAAGTTGGAATGGAGACTTGATGTTGCAATCCGGTCGAAATCGAAAAGTAATATTATTATTTAGGAGGTACAAAAATGGCAATCAAGAAGACAATCGACGAAAAGCTGAAGGTAAAAGCAATTTTCCTCAATCTGGAGCATGAGGGTCCGAATCCGGATCAGGCAGAGGACATCAACGTAAACTCTGCATATGAGGGTCCATGTCGCCTTGGCGAAGGTGAGCAGCTGACCAACGAATTCGACCGCAAGTCCGGCGCAGAGAAGTTCAAGGCATACAAGGCAACCCTTGATACTTATCCGGATTTTGTCGAGTTTGTCAATCCGGAGTACACCTACTGGACCGATGCTTTCAACTACAAGCATGACCAGTACAATGCAATGAAGGATGACCTGAAGGAATGCGATTTCCTGCTCAGCGAGGGCGTTCTGAACTACTATCCGACGCTTCAGATGGCAAAAGAAGCTGGCATTGCTTCCGGCGCAACCGGCTGCTGCAGCTCTGACTATGCTGCCGGCGCACGTCTGGAAGGAATGGAAGCATATTCCTACATCGATCATGAGCATGTTAAGAAGCACTTTGGTCTGCTGCGCACAAAGAAGGCGCTGCACAAGACCCGCGTTCTGTATGTCCTGAAGGACACCGTTATTCCGTTCGGCTCCCAGAGCCAGATTGACCCGGGCGTACTGAACCGCGGGAATCCGAATCTGGGCGTGGAAGTACGGTTTGTAAACTGGCAGGAGCTGCGTCAGGTATGCGAGAATCTGACACCGGAGCAGGAAGCCGAGGCTCAGGCAAAAGCCAAGGAGCTGATTGCAGGCGCCACCGGGTGTACAATGACAGAGGAAAATGTCGTAAATTCCTGCCACCTGTATGTTGCTGTCAAGGCACTGCTGGAGAAATATGGATGCAATGCGTTCACAATGCCGTGCCACGAAGTGTGCGCAACCCGTGCGTTCAACGACGTGCTGAAGTTTACACCGTGCCTGACACATTCTCTGCTGAAGGAAGACGGCATTCCGTCTGCATGTGAGCTTGACCTGAATGCACTGCTGTCCATCGACATCATGATGAACCTCACCGGACAGGCTCCGATGATGGGCAACAGCGGTCCGTTCTTCCTGCCGGATAAGCTGGACTTCTCTGTTCCGAACGGTCTGCCGGTTATTCCGGAGATCGAAGGCGTTGAAAATCTGTACTACACCTTCCATGCCGTTCAGACCCGCAAGATGCGCGGCATCAACGAGCCGGACAACAGCTATCGGATCAACAGCTTCACCCACGCCGGTTGGGGCGCTACCATCAGCCATGACTTCAACGAAGACAAGGGCGAGACCATTACCCTGATGCGATTCAGCCCGGATGCAAAGAAGATGCTCGTTATCAAGGGCGAGATCGTTGCCGGCGCAGGTCTGGATGACGTTGGATGCGCAAAAGGTCTGTACTGGACGTGCAAGGATTCTTACGATACCTTCCAGAAGCAGTGCAACTTCGGCCACCATCTCACATGGGTTTACGGCGACTATGTTCGTGACCTGAAGGAACTGGGTGAGATGCTGGGTGTCGAGGTAGTGACTGCCTGATTAAACCACTTTTCATACACCATATTGGAGAGCTGCCATGCCGAATTGGTATGGCAGCTCTTACAAAAATGGAGGTTCTGGAATGAAACGAATCAAAGGAAGCCTGCGAGAAAATATTTTAGACAGCGGCCGGATTCAGCAAACGAAAAATGCGGAAAAGATTATCCGTTGTTTAAAAGACGGGGCGCGGGATGTAGAAATGGTCAGGACAGTGCTGACAGATTATATTTGCTACAAATTCATGCTGGATGAATCTGATTTTACCTGTGATAACCTGATTACACTGGCCAAAATCAGTATTTCCAAGGCGGTAAAGAACAAGGAAGTCCATTGGGATCAGAAAGACTGCCACGGAACAACAGAGTCCATGACGAAAAAAATCATGCTTATCTCTTCCATTGAACGAAATCTGGGCATTACTTTCAGCAGACAGGAGTACATGGATTTGGATACGGTAGACGATTTAGCAAATATTATTTTTCAGAAAATCGGCTGACAGCAGATAAAATAAGGAGGCGCAGGACATGATAGACGTCGATCAAATCCGGGCGGATTTTCCCATCCTGCAGGGACGGGAAACACCGCTGATTTATCTGGACAACGCGGCGACAACGCAGAAGCCACAGGCTGTCATTGACTGTCTTGTGCGGCAGTACAGCACCTGCAATGCAAATGTGCATCGTGGCATCCATTCTATGAGTGCACGCACGACGGAGCATTTTGAACAGGCACGCGAAACCGTGCGGAAATTCATCGGCGCAGAGAAGATACAGGAAATCGTCTTTACAAAAGGCGCGACAGAAGGTCTGAATCTGGCAGCACAATGTATCGGAGAAACATTCATCGAGGAGGGGGACGTCGTTCTTGTCTCTGAGATGGAGCATCATTCCAACTTTGTGCCGTGGCAGATGATGTGCCGGCGAAAAAAAGCAGAGATGCGGCTCATACCGTTGGCCGATGACGGAACGCTGCGGATGGATCTGCTGGAACAGATGTTGACAGATCGGGTGCGGGTGATAGCGGTAAACCATGTATCCAATACGCTTGGCACAATCAATCCGATCGAGACGATTGTGCGCATGGCGCATCAGCGAGGGATTCTCGTTGTGGTGGACGGGACACAGGCGGTTCAGCATATGCCGGTTGATGTCTGTCAGTTGGGATGCGATATCTATTGTTTTTCCGGTCATAAGATGTATGCACCGACCGGAATCGGCGTGCTGTATGGCAGGCAGGAGCTGTTAGAACAGCTGACGCCATATCAGTTCGGCGGCGAAATGGTCGATCAGGTCACACTGGAGCGGACAACTTTTGAAGAACTGCCGATCCGATTTGAGGCGGGGACACCGAACTATGTCGGCGCAATTGCGCTGGGTGCGGCAATCGAATATCTGCAATGTTTTGGAATGGAACAGATTCAGCGCTATGAAACCGAACTGCTGCGATATGCAGAGCGCGAGATGAAGCGGATCGAAGGATTGCAGATCATTGGCTCCGCCGCAGACAAATCCGGAATTATTTCATTCCAGCTGGATCAGATACACTGTATGGATTTGGCGCTTCTGTTGGACAAAATGGGAATTGCAGTCCGGTCCGGAAACCATTGCACCCAGCCGATTATGGCACGATATGGCTTGAAAGGGACAGCGCGCGCTTCGTTTGCGCTTTATAACACAACGGATGAGATTGACCGGCTTTGTGAAAGCCTGCAAAGGATAAAGCGATTGTTTGCACCGAAAAGCGGAGCGATGCGGCACAGACAAAATGACAGAGGGTAATTGATATGACTATTCATGAACTGCAAGATGCATATGTTCAGGATCTTGCCGGATTGAAGGACTGGTTTTCTCAATATGAATTTTTGATTGAACTGGCCGGCGCAATGGAGGTCATGGACGACGAAGATAAAAATGAGGACACTCGCCTGAAGGGGTGCCAGACAAACGCCTGGCTGATCCATGAATATGATGATGGAAAGCTGTATTTTCAGGCGGACAGCGATGCTCTGATCGTGAAAGGAATTTTGGGAATGCTGACAGATATCTTTTCAGACCGGACACCGGAGGAGATTTTAAATGCAGAACTGTTTGTATTACAAAAATCGGGAATCGGAGCGAATCTCACACAGGGCAGGGCGAACGGAATTCAATCTGCGATAGACCGGATCCATCAGATCGCGCGGGAGGCTCGATGATGATTCAAATCAATCGTATGAATAAAAAACAAACGGAAAAAAGAAGGGAAGACAAGAATTTATGGAAAATGCAACGAATCATCAGGCGACCATTGCGGGTGACGTTAAGGTCAGCCTGAAGGAGAAATTCTGTTACGCAATTGGCGATCCGGCGTGTAACGTCGTGTTTGCACTGACAACAACGCTGCTGACATTCTTCTATACCGACTATATCGGTATTTCAGCGGGCACGGTCGGTATGATTATGCTGATCTCGCGTGTATTTGACGGCGGTTCCGATGTCATTATGGGCATCCTGACAGATCGGACCAATTCCAAACACGGCAAAGCCCGCCCGTGGATATTATGGATGACGATTCCATACGGCGTGTCCGCAGTAGCTATGTTTATGATACCGGCCGGCGCGACCGATATGTTCAAGGCAGTCTACATCTTTGTCACCTATAACCTGGTACAGACGGTTGTTTATACTGCACTGACGCTGCCGTATGGTACGCTGGCATCCCTGATGACCCGCAACCAGCACGAGCGTGAGATCACGAATATCCTTCGTATGGGCGTATCTCCGTTTGGACGCATTTTGACGACTTCCTGCACGCTCCCGCTTGTGAAGCTGCTCGGCGATGACCAGCGTGCATGGATTATTTCCACGATGATTTTTGCCGTTATCGCAATGGCAATGCTGTTTACCTGCTTCTTTGCGACCAAGGAACGTGTAAAAGTCGAAGCCGCTCAGGAAAAAATTCCGGTTGGAAAGAGCCTGAAAGCGCTGTTTGTCAACAAGTATTGGGCGATTGCGATGGCACTGTGGGGAATGCTGTCTGTCTATTCGACGCTTATCGGCACCGATCTCACCTATTACTGCAAGTACATTCTGGGCAACGATTTGTATATGAGCCCGATCTATACGGCAGAGCAGGCGCCGATGGTAATCGTAATCTTCCTGATGCCGCTCGGTCTGAAGAAATTCGGCAAGCGCAACATGGCTCTGGTCGGCGCGTTACTGGTTGTACTGGGTCAGCTTCTGTTCTTCCTCAATCCCGGATCGTTCCAGCTCGCTATGGTTTCTGCGATTATCAAGGGAATCGGACAGGCGCCTCTGTTTGGCGCGATCTTCTCGTTTATCGCTGATGCGATTGAGTATGGCCAGTGGAAAACCCACCTGCGTATTGAGGGCATGATCTACTCTGCCGCTTCGGTTGGCTCGAAGCTGGGCGCAGGTCTGACCAGCGCACTGCTTGGCGTCATTCTGGACAAGGCGGGCTATGACGGACTGCTGGCAGTCCAGTCGGAGAGCGCGATTCATGCAATCTCAAGTATCTTTATGTATGGTCCAATCATTGTCTGGGGAATTACCGCGCTGCTGTTGTTCCTGTGGAAACTCGAAAAACAGTATCCGTCTATTATAAAGGAACTGGCGGAGCGCGAATCCCGCGGCGAATTGTAATATCGGATAAAATACCTGGATTTATGGCAACACCGCACAAATAACATTCAAAGCACCAAAGGCATCCGGATCGTGATTCACGGTCGGGATGTCTTTTTGTTCTCTGGCAAACAGAGATCATGTGTGGTATAATAACATCAATCATGGTGCGGCATAAAAAGTTGACCTCTGATTCCCGGGAATAAGGTAGTGAACAAAAATGGCAGAGAGCAGGCAGGATAAGCACGAAAGCAAAGGGACAGTCGGGTTTCGCAAAAGAAATTGTTCAGTCGAAAGAATTGGAGAGAAGAAAGGTTGGTATCAGGATGTTACGTGTAATCATTGCAGATGATGAAAACAAAATATGCCAGCTTCTTCGGGTTCTGGTAAAGTGGGAGGAACTTGGCTTTGAGATCATTGACGTTGAGCACGACGGAAAGGATTTGCTTCGGGCGGTACAGGAATTGGCTCCGGATGTAGTCATCACGGATATTCGTATGCCTGGCTGCAGCGGTTTGGAGCTTCTTCATGAGATCCGCCAGCAGAATATGGACATCGAGGTTCTTATCATGAGCGGATATCGGGAATTTGAGTATGTCCGCTCCGCCCTGCGGGACGGCGCCGCCGATTACCTGCTCAAGCCGCTGAACAGGAATGCTTTGCAGGAGGCGCTGATGAAAATCCGTGAACGCAAAGAGATCGGCGTGCTGGAGCAGGAAAAACTGGAGACGATGCAGCAAACAATAGATGTGTACTCCCAAAAAGTCAGGGAAAATATTATTCCGGCGATGCGAAGCGGAGAATTGACCACAATAGATATTGCGCGGCTCAATCGGGAATATCAGTGTAAATTTGAGAAATCAGCCCTGTTTTTTGCGTCGTTCAAGATCGATTTGAAAGAGATACTGCCCCAGAAAATCTGTGAGGTTCTGAGGAGCAAATTACAGAACCTGATTGAAGACAATATAAAACGGGCGGGGTTGTCGTGTATCTGCGGAAAGGAACAGAATTTTTTGTTTGCGCTGATTAACGCGGACGAAATCAAAGAAGTGGAAACCTGTCTGCAAAAGCTGATTTATGAGGCCAAGGACTATATCAGCAGGGTGGACGAGGGAAGCGTGACGATCGGTCTGGCAAAGGTCGAGCGGGAACCGCTGTCGCTGGCGTGGAAACAGAGCATTTACGCGGCGAGGGATCAGGTATTCCGGGGAAGCAGCCGCGTATTACTCGCAAATCCGGATATCAGCTTGTGCAATCCCGCAAACGCGGTGAACCGCAGCAGTGCGCGACTGTTGCAGGACGCGTTGATGCGCGGATCCGGTGAGGAACTGAAAAACACGCTGTATGACCGCCTTGCAGAGATCAGATTTATGAATTTACAGCTGGAATGCGGGGAAAGCGTCTATCGATGTATGTCAGCGCTGCAAAAGCAGCTTATCAATGTGTGTCATTCCGTATGCGAGGATGAAACGGTTGACAGCCTTTTGAACGATTACAGCGTTTTGCTTGGAAGCTGCGACCGCTTTTCCGCTTACGAACGGCTTTTTGAAGAGGAAGCGATGAAGCTGACAGCGACGATTACGGAGCAGCGGACGAAAAAAGAAAAGCGCCCGATCCGGCTCATCCGGCAATGCGTTGAAGAGAACTACGCGCAGCCGCTTACGCTGGAGAAACTGGCAGAGGATCTGGGGATGAATCCGGCTTACATTTCTCGTCTGATCAAAAAGGAAATGAACGTAAATTTCTCAAAGTATTTAAATTCGGTTCGTTTGGAACATGCGAAAAATCTTCTGGAGACGACTACGGATTCCGCGGCGGCGATTGCATCTGCGATCGGATATAACGATGAAAAGTATTTCCTGCGTGTGTTCAAAAAGGAAGTCGGTCTGACGACCGGCGAGTACCGTCGGCTCTATGGAGAATAAAATGAAAAAGATAACACATGATCTCTCAAAGCGCATCACGCTGACTGTATTTGGGATTCTTCTTTGCAATTTTTTGTTTTTCGGGCTGTATATGCTGGGACAGTACAGCCGAGGAGAAGCAATTACGGCATACTCAATCGAAGGAGTGATCCTGAATCTTGCGCTGGGGGTTGGCGCATGGTTTTTTATACGGTATCCGATGAAGAAAATGGATGTACAGGAGCGCCGCTTTGCGGAGGATCTGCGCAGCGGTGCGGTGTATGAGACAGATTACATCTGGTCGGATGCACAAAAAGCGGCGATTGACCGTTTCCAGATGATCGCGGATCGGAGACAGGTTATGGAATTGTCGATTGAATCGACCAAATATATGGCGTTGCAGATGCAGATCAATCCGCATTTTCTGTATAATACGCTGGATGCGATACGCAGCGATATGCTGATCGCGGGGAATGAGCGAATCGCAGATGCGGTGGAATCGCTATCGAAATACTTTGCGTATACAATATCCAATGCCGACCAGATGGCGACTATTTTTGAAGAGCTTGAAAATGTTCAGGACTATTTTCGGATTCAGAAATATCGCTTTGAAGATCGGATGCAACTACATATCATCAACGATCTTATGGAGCAGGAGATTCATGAATACAGTATTCCGCATCTTACGCTGCAGCCGCTGGTTGAAAACGCGATCGTGCACGGACTGGAAACAAAGAGCCATTGCGGGACGATCTCAATCTATCTGGGACGATCGGAGGATTCGCTGATGATCCGGATATCGGACGACGGGTGCGGCATGGATCCGGATACGCTGAATCGGCTCAATGACCAGCTGCAAAATCCGTTCCGGAAACCGCAGGCGCGCAGGAAGAAGCGCGGCGGTATAGCGCTGTATAATGTAAACAGCCGCATCAAGCTGCTTTTTGGCGAGGAATATGGTCTGCGATTATTCTCTATGATTGATGTTGGAACGGATATTGTCATAAGATTACCTAATAAGCCGAGGAATGTACAATGAGACAGGTAATACTGCAAATATCGGAAGGCACGAAGCAAAAAGACGGCATGACAGTATTGCGGGATTTTTATTTGAACATAGAAGAACAAAGCATCATCCTGATCGCGGGAGGCAGCGTGCTGGAAATGAGCTGTGTGCAGCAGCTGCTTTCCGGACTGGACAGCTTTACGTCCGCTAATCTTTGGATCGGGCGAGAAAAGATCCTGAATGCACGGCAGATGCAGGCCCTGCATTCGCAGATTCATGTGCTTTCAGATAAAAACAAGATGCTGTCTACCGTTTCAATCGTTGATAATTTTTTCCTGTGCAATAATGAAAGACTGCCTTTCTTTGCGGAGGATCGGAACAATTCGCTCATCCTGAAGGAGATCATGCAGCGATTCTCGATTGATATTGATCTGACTGCGAGAGCGGACAGCCTGGACTTGCTGCAGCAGTACCAGATTCAGCTGCTGAAGCAATATTATCTCGGACATAAAGTGATCCTGCTGGACAAACGAAATATTTCTCTGGCGGATGAAGAATTTCAGAAGCTCTGTATGCTGATGGTTCAGCTGAAGAAAACGGGCATGACATTTCTTGTTTTGGCCTATCAATTGCCGTCCTGCTGGGATATGTATGATACCGTGGTCATCATTCATGACGGAACCACGATCCTGCATAAGCAGACGAGCCAATTTACAGAGGAGCAGCGGGGAATCATCCTGAAGGAAAGTGCGCTGAGAGAACATTATGCCGTTGGAACGGAGAAGGGCGAGGATGAACAGGCCGTTTTTCAGCTCAGGGATGTCAACTCGGAATACCTGTATAACATCAATCTGCAATTGCGGAAGGGTGAAATTGCCGCAATATACTATCTGTATTACGATGCCGCACAGGAGTTGTATCAGATCCTGAGCGGTGACCGCCGCTGTACAAGCGGTGAAATCTGCATCTGCGGAAAACGGTCGAAGGCAAAAAACCGGCAGCAGCGGGTACGCGAGGGCGTCGCGCTGATTGAAGAATTCGGGCAGGATACCTATCTGTTTGAAAATATGACGGTGCTGGAAAACTACTGCCTGCCGAAGGGGTTGAAGTTCGGCAGGCTCTGGAACAATCCGCGTTATATGAAACATCTGAAAAAAACGCTCAATGAACAGATCGGGCGGAATGTCGCGGATCTTCCCGTGCGGGATCTTTCGCCAAAGGAGAAGCTGACGGTGAAATTTTACGCGCAGATGCTGTCGCGCCCTTCTGTACTGATCTGCAGCGATCCGTTTTCCAGCGTTGACCATCAGATGAAGGAGCTGGTAAAAAAGCTGCTGGCTGACGTGGCGAGGCGGGGAATTGCGATCCTGCTGCTCTCGCGCTTTGAAACCATACAGGAGATCAATTATTATACGCAGTATAGGCTGGATGGCGAAGGTGTGCTTGAGCGGATCTATCTGGAAGAAGATGCTGTCTCTGACTGGCACGATCCCAGCCGATAGGAAGGCGTACCGCTTATAAAAATTTTAAAAAAGGTCAAAATAATCCACCAAATGACAAATGAGTAAGTTGTCGTGACGGTGGATTTTTTGTATGATATAGTCAGTTCAAGGAACAAAAGAGAGCGTGAAGGGAGGCAGAGGCAAATTATATGACTTTCTGTAGTAAGAGGAGGAAACAGCCATGAAGAAAACAAAAGGCAAGTTTAATTTTGCCTTGTTTTATCAGAAATTCGGCGTTCTCACACTGCTTGTGATCCTGTTTGTGGTCGCGGCGCTGATCAATCCGAACTTTCTGAAAATCGCAAACCTGAGAAACATCCTCAGACAGATCGTAATCATTACCTGTATCGGCTGCGGCGCGTGTTTCATCCTGATCTGTGCGCAGATTAACGTCGCGTATGACGGTCTGATACCCTGCCTGGGATGTACGGCCTGCATGATTATGGTAGCGACGAACAATCCTGTGCTTGCGGTAGGCGCTACGCTTGCTATGGGCGGCGTGATCGGTTATCTGTACGGCATCTGTGTTACGATGCTGAAGGTGCCGAGCTTCATTGTCAGCCTGGCGATCAGCTCGATTGCGGCAGGCGGCATCATGATAGCCACAAACGGTACGAAAATCGACAATATAGGAGAGGGTCTGACGGTGCTCGGCAAGGGTTCGATCGGTCCGATTCCGATCAATGTCATCATCACCCTGCTCTGTATGTTGGTTTGCCATATCCTGCTGACCAAGAGCACCTTCGGCCGCAGAGTCATGGCAGTCGGCGGAAACAAGGAAGCGGCGATTGCCTCCGGCATCAACGCGAACAGCATTCTCCGCCGCGTATTCGTTCTGGACGGCGTGACCACCGCGCTTGCGGCGATCCTGTTCATGTCCAGACTCGGAACGGGTCAGCCGGATGCCGGCGCAGGCTATGCGTTCGACGCGGTAACCGGTGCGATCGTAGGCGGCTGTTCGATCTACGGCGGCAAGGGCACGGTTATGGGCTGCCTGATCGGCGCAGGCATCATCGGTGTTCTGAACAACCTGCTCAGCCTGATGAATGTCAATTCGTACTGGCAGGATATTTTCTCCGGCGTTGTCATCCTTTTGGCGGTTCTGATTGACCTTGCGACCAAGGAAGCCGCAAACACAGCGACAAAGAATCAGATGGCGGAAAAGAAGGATGCCGCCTGATTCACTGTCCCAATATTCTACCCTAACCCCCAGTATTCTACCCGACAGACGGGAGAATATTAAAGAAAAGAAAGGCGGAAAACAACATGAAAAAAAGATTATTGGCCATGACGTTGGCAGGACTGATGACAGTAGGCACAATGGCTGGCTGCGGAAGCACTTCCTCCGGAGAATCCGGCAGCGGCAGCACCGCAAGCGGTGACAGCGACACCGAAAAGTGGGTCGTAGGTTATTCCAACCGTGACGACTCCGACGTTTATCTGAAGGCAGTTGCGGACGCATTCGGTGAGCTGTGCGAAGAGGACGATTCCATTGAGGTCGTATTCGCTGACGCCAAGCAGGATTCCCAGACCCAGCTCGATCAGCTGGACAACTTCTCGATTCAGGGCGTAGACGCGGTCGTTCTGGTTCCGCAGGACGGCAGCAGCGTTGTGGATTATGTCGAGCAGTGCAACGATGACGGCATCCCGGTATTCTGTTCCTCGCAGGCGGCAACCGGCGGCGAGTATACCTTTGTCGGCGCGTCTGACTATGAGTTGGGTCTGAAAACCGCGCAGTGTGCGCATGACACCCTGCCGGAAGGCGCAAAGATTGTCTACCTCGGCGGTATACTGGGCTACCAGACCTCCATCGATCGCAGACAGGGTCTTGTTGACGGACTGGCAGAGCGTCTGAAGGCCGACTGGGACGGCAAGGAACTCAACGCGGACGGCGATATTGAAGTCCTGTCCTGGCAGCTGTGCGACTACACCATGGAAGGCGGCATGACGGTCATGGAAGACATGATCCAGACCTTCTCGGACATCGATGGCATCGTCACCTGTAATGACTCCACTGCACTCGGCGCGATTGAGGCGCTGAAGGGCGCAGGCATCACCGATTGCCTGGTTTATAGCATTGACGGCGTTGATGACGCGCTTGCAGCGGTTCAGAATGGCGAAATGAAGTGCACCGTTATGCAGTCGATCGAACGCCATGCACAGGCTCTGTATGACGCGATCAAGACCGCGCAGGCAGGCGAGGAGAATCCGGCGCAGATCAATCCGGAAACGATCCTGGTTACCGCTGACAATGTTGAAGAGTATATTAAATAACCTGGCAGGATAAATACAGTAATATGCCGGATTTATTCCTTCGATGGGGAGCTGCTGGTGCAGCAGCTCCCCAATACTTTGAACAAACGGCTGTTGATTTACAAGAAAGAGAGGGAGAAGCAGCGTGGAGAACTATGTATTGGAACTGAACAATATCGTCAAGCTGTTCCCGGGCGTCCGCGCACTGGACGGAATGTCGCTGAAAGCAAGACCCGGTGCGGTACACGTCATCTGCGGAGAAAACGGCGCCGGTAAATCGACCCTGATGAAGGTCATCAACGGCGAATACATTGCAGAAGAGGGCGAAGTGATTTACAAGGGCAAAAAGCTCGGAAAAAGAACGGTCATGGAGACCATGAAGCTCGGTATTTCCATGATCCATCAGGAAATGAACCCGATCAAACAGATGAGCATAGCGGAAAATATTTATCTCGGACGGGAGCCGCAGAGCATGAAGGGCTTTGTGGATTTCAAAAAGATGAACCACGACACGCAGGAACTGCTGGATCGTCTGAATATCCCGTATAAAGCGACACAAAAGTTGGAAGAAATCAGCGTTGCCGGTCAGCAGCAGATCGAGATCGCCAAGGCAATCAGTACGAATGCCAGCGTCATCATCATGGATGAGCCGACGTCAGCCATTGCGGACGCAGAGGTTGAAGTGCTGTTTCAACAGATAGAGAATTTAAAGAAGAACGGCGTTGCGGTTCTTTATATCACACACAAGATGGATGAGATCTTCCGCATCGCGGATGAAGTGACGGTCATCCGTGACGGCAGCTGGATTCTGACAAAGCCGGCTTCCGAGCTGACGGAGGAAGAGGTCATCACGAACATGGTAGGAAGAAAGGTTGATAACCTGTACCCGACGAATCACGCCCAAAAAGGCGATGTTGTCCTTGAAGTGCAAAACCTGTGCAGAGAAGGCGTGTTTGAGGATATTTCGTTCCATGTACGCAGCGGCGAGATCCTCGGCTTCTCCGGTCTGGTAGGCGCGGGACGTTCGGAGGTCATGCGCGCCGTATTCGGCATCGATCCGCATACAAAGGGCAAGATACTTGTCAACGGCAAGGAAGTCACCATTAAGAAATCCGCCGACGGCATCAGGAACGGCATTGCGATGGTTTCCGAGGATCGCAGAGCGGAGGGCATCATCCCGATTCGATCGATCCGTGAGAATATCTCGCTTACCTTTATCGACCAGTTTGCGAAGCTGTCTCTGATTAACCGAAAGAAGGAGACGGAAAAGGCGGATAAGCTGATGAAAAAGCTGAGGGTCAGAGCGCCGTCCCCGACCATTGAGATACGGACGCTGTCCGGCGGCAATCAGCAGAAGGCGATCCTCGCAAAATGGCTGATGGGTGATACCAAGGTACTGATCCTCGACGAGCCGACGCGCGGTATCGATGTAGGCTCCAAGGCGGAGATCCATCAGCTGATGTGTGAATGCGCCGAGGAAGGTGTAGCAGTTATCATGATTTCTTCCGAGCTTCCCGAGATCCTCGGCATGAGCGACCGCGTGATGGTCATGCGTGAGGGCAGGATCGCCGGTGAGCTTTCCAGAGATCGGCTCTCTCAGGAAGCAATCATGAAGCTGGCAACGTGAGCAGACATATGGAAGGGAGATTGATTTTTCATGAAAGAAAAGAAACCGTTCAGTTTCGCCCGATTCTATCAGCAGTTTGGCGTTGTTGTTCTGCTGGTCATCGTATTCATTGCGGCATCTCTGATCTCACCGAAATTTCTGACCTCGCAGAACCTGACGAATGTTCTGCGGCAGATCACGGTTATCACTGTTATCGGATGCGGCGCGTGCTTCGTTTTGATCGCGGCGAATATCAACATTGCGTATGACGGTCTTGTGCCGTGCATCGGCTGCCTGTCCTGTATGGTCATGGTGGCGACGCAAAATCTGATGCTGTCTGTTTTGGTAGGTATGTTTGTAGGCGCAATCATCGGTTATCTGTTCGGAATTTTTACGACAAAATTCCAGGTTCCGGGCTTTATCGTTGCGCTGGCGTTTGACTCAATAGCAGGCGGCGCGATACTGGTCGCTACAAAGGCCAAATCCGTTTCCAGAACAAAGCTCGGCAACTTCAAGATACTCGGTCAGGGATATATTGCGGATGTCATCCCGATTTGTGTCGTTATCATGCTGGTCGTGCTTGTCGTGTGCCATATCATCCTGACAAAGACCTGCTTTGGCATGAAGGTTCGCGCCCTTGGCGGAAACCGTGACGCGGCGATCGCCTCCGGCATCAATGTAGACCGCGTCATGCGTCAGGTGTTCGTCCTCGATGGACTGACCTGCGCGCTCGGCGCAATCCTGTACATGTCCCGCCTGAATTCCGGTGAACCGACCGGCGGCGCAGGCATCGCCTTCGACGCGCTGACTGCGGTATGTGTCGGCGGCGTATCCATCCAGGGCGGCTCCGGCGGCATACCGGGGACATTGATCGGCGCGGCGATTGTCGGTATCCTGAACAACGTCATGAATCTGATGAACGTCAATGCCAACTGGCAGGATGTCGTATCCGGCATCGTTATTCTGGTAGCGATTGCACTGGATGTCTTTGTCAAGGATTCCCTTGCAAAGAATGTAAAGAGAACGTAATATATTATATAGGACAGTGGGGTGGACACAATGACTTTTTTTGAAAAAACGGAACAATTTCTCAACCATGTGGCGGAAAAAGATCAAAAGTATTACACTCCCGTGTTTCATGCGCTGCGTCACGGAACGATTTATCCGATGTTCCAGCGAATGGAGGTCGAATGCCAGCATAAGATATTTGGTCTTCAGATCGGGAAGGGAAGGATCGGACGCGGCTCGGAGTACTGCTATTTTGACATATGCGAGACGCTCGACAAGCAGAAGCTCAGCGAATATCTGGATCTCGTTGTGCAGCTTGAGGAAAAGGACGTCGACTGCAACAATCGGGAACATGATTTCTCGTTTGTCAGCGTAGTCGTTCTGACACAGGATTTTTCCGATCCGGTCCTGCGGAAAATGCTCAAACGTTTCAGCAAAGAAACAAAATATCTGAAATCAGAGGGTCAGCATGGCTGGAGCAGCTGTCGGGTTTGCGTCGTTGATTTGGGCACGGACAAGGTGTACTGGAACAGCACCGGTGACGCGCTCGCAAACAGAGTTGGCGGAGAAATGTTCCAGCAGCCCTCGATGCTTGAGACGCTCAAAAATTTGGTTTCATTCTAATCTTTTCTCTTTTCTCTTTCTTCTTCTGATCTGGATTGCCTTATACAATCCAGATCAATTTATAACAATCGGTCAAAGGAGTGGTTGGTATGTACGAAAAAGTCAGATGGGAACTTGATCCGCGAAAGCCGTATCAGCTGGAGTATTCGGGCGTGATCGAGGAGAAGGTCGCGGTCGGCGGGAAAACAAGACGGATGCTCGTCTACGTACCCGAAGAAGTGCGCATGTCGGCTTCCGGTGTGTTTGTACTGGGAGAAAACGGACAGACCGCGGACGACCTGCTGCAAAACAGCGGATGGCGTGAGCTTGCCGATCAGGAAGAACGGAAGGAAAAAATGATCATTTTCTTCTTGGAGCCGGAGGACGGTACATGGAATACGCGTGAGGAATACGGCAAACCGGACGGAGACGTTGCCTATATCAATGCGGCGACTATGGTCGCAAGGGATCGCGTGTATTATTGTATTCATGAAGCGAAGCTGTTTCTGGTCGGATGCCGTGAGGGCGGACAGATCGCCAATATGGCAGCCGCATGGAACCCGTCGATTTATGCCGGACTGGTATCTGTCGGCGCGGACGAGGGAAACGCCGCATACTTTGCGCGGGCAGAACGGGATTATGCGACTGACCTGGACGGATATATGGATCAGAGCCATCGGAAAAATATCTTAAAAGGGGAGATTCCGGTTCCGGCGTGGATTATTCGGGATACCGAGCGGAAAGAAAAGATCGAGCGGGATCTCGCTGATTATTGGAGATCAGCCTGCGGCGCCGGCAGCAATGCCCGGCAGCTTGAGCCGGATCGGTGGGAATACTACCGGACGACGGAGCCGGAGTATTATCCGAATCAGGAGAAGGAGGCATATCACGTCTGCTTCAGCAGCATAGCGGGAAGCTCCCGAAATTACGCAAAGCCGCTGCAGCGGCGCATCTGGAAGAGTTTTCTGGACAGGCACCGCCGCTGGATGAGCAGCCCGGGCGGCGATTTGAGAATGACGCTCGAACCGGTTTCGGGGCTGGGCATGGATTATCATTACGAGCTGTATGACGGCTGGATGCGGGAATGGTATGTCTATGTGCCGGAGCGCGTGAGACAGGATCCGCAGAAAAAGGTACCGCTGGTCATGGCAATGCATGGCTACGCTTGCAGCGCTGAAATATATATTGGCAACAGCGACTGGCATAAGGCTGCGGAAAAATATGGATTTATTGTCATTTACCCGACAGCGCTTCCCGACAAGATGAATATGGAAGCCGGCACAGCAGTGCGGAGTGATTTTACCCGCCTTCCGGCATGGAACACTTTCCAGAAGGATGACAGACCGGATGAGTTGAGATTCTTCCATCATATGCTGGACACGGTGATCGAACAGTATCCGGTAGATGAGGACAGAGTATTTGCAACGGGACATTCATATGGGTCTTTGATGACGGAAATGCTTGCATTTGGCATGACAGAACGTCTCGCTGGCGTCGCACCGTGTTCCGGCGTGTTCTTCGGCGACTCGTTCAGGAGAATGATGGATTTGCCGGCTCTGAACCGGACAAAGGATATGCAGCTGCCGATCTGGATGTTCTGGGGCATGGAAGAGGAATGGCTGATCCCGCCGGAGCCGACGCATGACAACGACACCGGAGTTACGCTGGAAATGTGGCTTCGCAAAAACGGCAAGGAGGAAATGATTCCGCAGGACTGGAACGACCGTGAATTTGTTGTGCACGGACGATTTAAGGATCACTTCTACGAGAAGGAAGGAACGGCGCCGGTATGGTTCACACAGGTAGAGTATATGCCTCATGCGACGATGCCGGAGATGAGCTTCCGCATCTGGGAAAAATTTTTCAGCAAACTCAAGAGAAATCGAGCAGGAAATTAACCGTTGATTGATTGGCAGCCCCCGCCGTTGATCTTTTCTCCGGTCCGGAATCAGGTACGCGGTTCGGTTATCACAGCAGCCGTTCCGCACCTTACGGACTGGCTCTTAATCAGTTTGTTTTCATATATTACTTTCTTATTACTTTCTTACTGGCAAGGGAGTCCGCTTCGGCGGGCTT
>CAYNPX010000022.1:2126-18621 GCA_964399205.1 uncultured Butyricicoccus sp. | reverse complement strand
AGCTGAAAATCGGCTGAGCGGATTTAAATATGGTAAAAAAATACGCCTTTGCCGCGTGGCATAAGGCGTATTCCTTTTGTCAATCCTGTGCGTAATAGTCTGTTTCGAGTATCAGGTTGCTGACGCGGATGAACTGCTGCGCAGTTTCGTTCATTTTCGCAATGTCAGCGCTGTCCTCGGCGCCGCCTGAGAAGGTATGAATGACTGCGCCGTCCTGATAGACCACGTTGTTGTCGATCCAGCTGCCGTCGCTGAAGATTGCGTAGCCGGTGTACTGCGGGTCGAATGCGTCCTGCCCGATGTAGTTGTAGCCGGGTTCCATGCCGAACAGATTGAGCAGTGTCGGCACAATATCGGCGGTGTTGACAGTCTTGTCCACCGTGACCGGCTCCATGTCTGCGGACCAGATGAAAAACGGCGTTTTTTCAACCATCAGTTCAACCGGCACATCAGACAGCTCCAGCACCCTGTCCTGATCCTTCATAGAATAGGAATAGTGGTCGGTCACTCCGATGATGACGGTATTATCCAATAAATCTTTGTTTTCCAGTTCATCCAGCAGTTCTGCAAAAAAATCATCCAGCAGATTCATCTTCGCATAATAATAACCCACTTCCTCACAGGTGTCGATCCCCGCATACTGCGGATATTTTTCGATTGCGTAGCGGCTGACGGAGTCACTTTCGGAATATGGCATATGCGCATTGCGCGAAATGACAAGGTTGAAAAACGGCTGTTCGCCCAGAAGCTGCTGTTCCAGCTCCGCGTTGGTCAGAACAAAGGAATCCTCACACAGTTGCCGTGAGAACTGGTTGCCGTGCTCCGCGTAATCCGCATAGCAGATGTAGCTTTCATAGCCGATCGCCGGATCCATAATGCCGCGGCTGTAAAATGTCGGGGAATTGTAGTGGAAGGCGTTTGCCGAATAGCCCGCGCTGCGGAACAGATTTGGCAGGCTTTCCCGATAATCATTGCTGCAATAGGTGAAGGTCAGGCTGCCGTCCGTCGGGGAAAAGACGCCGGTATTCATGGTAAATTCCGTGTTGAACGTGCGCACGCTGCCGTACAGCGGCGTGTACATATTGGTAAAGTTGATGCCCTCCTTCATCAGCCGGCACAGCGTCGGCGTTGCCTGCTCATTCATCGCCCAGTCATCCGCGCTTTCCATCAGCACAAGGATGACATTTTTTCCCGCCAGCAGACCGGTCATGTCGTTGTCCTGATGTGCGCCGCGCTGCGCGAAATAGCGCTCGATCTCCGCCAGCTTTTCAGTCTCTTCCGACTTGTTTCCCGGAAGCTGCGGCAGGATGATATGCTGCATCACATCGCGTCCGGCAGTCTGGTACAGACCGCACATGGCGTACACCTTTTGCGCGTCATACATCAGTTCATATGCACGGCGCTGCGACTTGCCCGCATAGTAGTCTGTGCCAAGTCCCAGATTCAGCTTGTCCTCGGCAAACGAGATGTTATCCAGCAGATATGGCGTGCAGGAGAGCAGGGAGGCGAGAATACACGCGGTAGCTATCACACGCGGGCGATGCGTCTGCGTTTTCGGGCGCAGGATACAGGCGGCAATGCCCCAGGCCAGCAGAAGGACACAGGCTGCGACAAAGCCGACAGACAGATAATCAAAGACCGAACCGGCAAATTCCGCGCCGTCGCGCAGGTAGAGCAGGTCGTTCAGCCACATAAATTTCCCGAAAATACGGTAATAGCCGGCCTGTATGATGGCATAGACGGCGAAGGGAAAGTAGAGGATGCAGAACACGATACGGGACGCCGGACGCGGCAGAAGAAACAGGATGCCCGCAAAGACAGCCGCCCATATAGCGGAAAACAGCAGCGAAGCGGTTCCGGCAGCGCCGGTGGACTGGCTGACAAAAACATCCAGCAGAAAAAATGAAAGCCACGGAAGCAAAAGCGCTGCGGCATTGGGCAACAGACGCCGGATCAGTTTGGGTAAATGCAACGGAAGTCCCTCCTCTGAGTGATATGGTTCCAGTCACTATTATAACAAGTGCGAAATCCCGCGTCAATTTATAACAAAAGATAACATGAAAATGACACAAATCTCAAATTCCACGTCAAATCGTGCTGTAATCTTCGAGAATCCATGATATAATATTGCTGATTTGACAGAGCTGTTTCAATAGATAGGAGGGCGAAGGATGAAGCTGATGGTAATTGACGGCAACAGCATACTCAACCGCGCGTTTTACGGAATCCGTCTGCTGACCAACCATGAAGGTCTGTTTACCAATGCCGTATACGGCTTTGTATCGACATTGCTCAAGCTGCGGGAGGAATATGCGCCGGATCGCGTTGTCGTGTGCTTTGACGTCAGGGAAAAGACATTCCGCCACAAAGAATATGAGGATTATAAGGGGACGCGCAAGGGGATGCCGGACGAGCTGGCGCAGCAGCTGCCGCTGATTCGGGAGGTGCTCGATGCGATGGGTATCCCGCGCATGGAAAAGCCGGGCTTCGAGGCCGACGATCTGCTGGGCACACTCAGCCAGCAGGCGAATGACCGCGGAGATACCTGTATGCTCGTCACCGGTGATAAGGATTCCTTACAGCTGATCGGCGGCGGGACGACCGTCCTGCTGGCGGTGACGCGCATGGGACAGACAACGACGACCGAGTATACCGTTGATGTGTTCCGCGAACAGTATGGCTTTGATCCGATCCATATGATCGACCTCAAGGCGCTGATGGGCGATACGTCGGACAATATTCCGGGCGTTCCCGGCATCGGGGAAAAAACCGCGATGGGGCTTATCCGGAAATTCGGCACCGTGCAGGCGGTATATGAAAACATTGACGACCCGTTTATCAAAAAAGGGCAGCGCAAGCGCCTGCTGGACGGCAGAGACAGTGCGGAACAGAGCCTGCATCTGGTCACAATTGTGCGCGATGTGCCGCTGGACACGAATGTCGCCGATCTGCCGCCGATGCAGATGGATGAAGCGGCGCTGTATCAGCTGTTTACCCGACTGGAATTTAAGAATTTTATTACCCGCCTGAATTTGCAGCCGCCGGAGGAAGTGACAGAAGCCGCGCCGGAAAAAGCAATTTCCTGCATGGAGCTTGACAATGGCGACGCGCTGTTTGCCGCGCTGGACGGACAGCAGAAAATCGTGCTGACCGCGCCTCGGTCATGCGACGCGCTGTGCCTGCTGGCGGACGACACGGCATATTTCCTGCGCGCGGACCGGCTCGGCACGGATGCATGGCATGATATTTTAAAAAGGCTGTTTTCCGGCGCGTATCCGCTCACGGTGCATGACGGAAAGCCGTATCTGCTTGCCCTGCTGGAAGAGGGGATAGCGCCTGCGGATTTTGCGTTTGATACCGCGCTGGGCGCATACCTGCTCAATCCGACAGAGACGGGTTACAGTCTCGACAAGGTCGCGCTGGGATATCTGAGCCGTGAGCTGCCGCCCGCCGCGGACTATGAGGCGGAGGATGCGTTTTCTCCGCTTGGCGGATCGGAAACGGCACAGCAGACGCTGTGCGCCCATGCTGCGGCTGTTTTGCAGCTGGCGGATATCATCGCGCCCAAAATCGAACAGGAGGGTATGCGCGACCTGTACTACGATGTCGAGCTGCCGCTGGAGAATGTGCTTGCGTCGATGCAGTATTACGGATTTCAGGCGAATGCGGACGCGCTGCGTTCGTTTGGCGAAACGCTGACAACGCGCATTGATGCGCTGACGGCTGAGATTTATGAACAGGCCGGACAGGAATTTAACATCAATTCCACGAAAGCGCTGGGCGTGATCTTATTTGAACAGTTAAAGCTGCCGGTCATCAAAAAGACCAAGACGGGCTATTCTACCAATATAGACGTGCTGGAGGCGCTGCGCGGCTATCATCCGATCGCCGGTATGCTGATCGAATACCGCCAGCTGACCAAGCTGCGCTCGACCTATGTTGACGGCTTACTGAAGGTGATCGGCGCGGACGGGCGCATTCATTCGACATTCCAGCAGATGGTCACCGCGACCGGACGGCTCAGCTCGACCGACCCGAATTTGCAGAATATTCCGGTGCGGACGGAGCTTGGCAGCGAGCTGCGGCACATGTTCACGGCGAAGGACGGCTGTGTCCTTGTCGATGCGGACTATTCTCAGATCGAGCTGCGCGTGCTGGCGGATATCGCGGACGACCGGACGATGATCGACGCCTTCCTGTCCGGACAGGATATTCATGCTATCACAGCGTCCCAGGTATTCCGTGTCCCGCTGGAGGAGGTCACGCCCTCCATGCGCCGGTCGTCCAAAGCGGTCAATTTCGGCATTGTCTACGGCATTTCCGCGTTTTCGCTGGCGAATGATATCGGCGTTACCGTGAAGCAGGCGGGCGAATATATCAATAACTATTTAGAGGTTTATCATGGCGTGCGCGATTATATGGAGCGCATCAAACAGCAGGCGAAGGATGACGGCTATGTATGCTCGCGGTTTGGACGCAAGCGGTACCTGCCGGAGCTGAAGTCGAAGAATTTCAACATCCGTTCGTTTGGCGAGCGCGTCGCGCTGAATACGCCGATCCAGGGCACTGCGGCGGATATCATCAAGATTGCGATGGTGCGCGTCTACCGCCGCCTGAAAAAGGAACATATGCGCAGCCGCCTTATTTTGCAGGTGCATGATGAACTGATTCTGGAAACGCCGGAGGACGAGATTGAAACTGCCATGCGTGTACTCAAGGAGGAAATGGAGGCCGCCTGCACGCTCAAGGCGCCGCTGACAGCGGATGCCTCCTGGGGACATGACTGGTATGCGGCGAAAGGATGAGACATGATACTGTTTGTCGATATGAACGATGTCTGCCGTGCGCCGCTGGCAGCGGAGCTGTACCGCCGCACACATGGCGTGCGCGCATACAGCGCGGGCGTATATGCGGATGAGGGCGCGATGCTGTGCGATGCCGTGCGTCCGGCGCTGCTGGACGGGCATTTGTCGCGGCAGCTGTCGGTCTCCATGCTGGAAAAGGCGGATGTTGTCTGGTGCGTCACAGCGGCGATTGCGCGCCATCTGACGGAGGAACATCCGCAGTATGCGCATAAAATCCATGCTATGCGAGAGGTCGATGACCCGACAGGCATGGGACGTGACGCCTATGAAGCGTGTGCGCAGCGGCTTCGCGCACAGGTGGAGAAAATGGCATGAATGAGATGCATATCGTTCCGTTTGACCGGACACATGTGCAAGCGGTGGCGGCAATCGAACGCGCCTGCTTTGCCGACCCGTGGACGGAGGACGGACTTCGGGAGGAACTGGATAATAGCTGTGCGCGGTTTTTGACCGCAGTGGATGAAAATGGCACGGTTGCCGGGTATATCGGCTGTCATACCGTGCTGGATGAGGGCTATATTGCCAATGTGGCGGTGTCACCGGCTTTCCGCAGACAGGGCGTCGGGCGCAGGCTGGTACAGGCGCTGCTGGCGCAGTCCGCAGACCTCGCGTTTCTTACGTTGGAGGTGCGCGTATCCAATGCGCCTGCGATCGCGCTGTATTCCGGCTGCGGGTTTGCGCCGGCCGGCACACGGAAAAAGTTTTACAGCCATCCGGCGGAGGATGCGCTGCTCATGACGCGGTATCTTGCGGAGGAGGAATCACAATGATCGGTTTTGTAATCTGGCTTGCGTGCGGCATATGCTTTTTCGGACTTGGCATATATTGCTTTTTTGCGAATAAGCAGGTCGGCTTTTGGGCAAATGCAAAATCGCCCAAGGTACATAACATCAAGGCATTTAACCGTGCGGTCGGTAAGCTGTGGCTGGTGTATGCAGCGGTGTTCTGTGTGCTTGGTCTGCCGATGCTGCTTGAACAGCCGTCGGCATGGATCATGCTGTCGGTGGTCGGCGCTGTACTGGAAATCATTGTTCTTATTATCGTTTACGTAAAGATCGAGCAGAAGTATAGCAAGTAAGTCCATCAGGGGAAAGGAAACATGAAAATTTTAGCATTCGAGTCGTCCTGTGACGAGACTGCGGCGGCGGTCATTGAGGACGGCAGGAAGATCTGTTCCAATATCATCAACTCACAGGCGGAGGAACACGCGCTGTACGGCGGCGTTGTGCCGGAGATCGCCAGCCGCGGGCATGTGGAAGCGATCAGTGCAGTCGCGCACGCGGCGGTACGCGAGGCCGGTATGCAGTTTGAGGATGTGGACGCAGTCGCGGCGACCTGTGCGCCGGGACTGATCGGCGCGCTGCTGGTCGGCGCGAACTATGCCAAATCGCTGGCGTGGTCGCTCGGCAAGCCGTTTGTTCCGGTGCATCATATCCGCGGGCATATTGCGGCAAATCTGCTGGCGTTTCCGCAGTTGGAGCCGCCGTTCCTGTGCCTGTCCGCGTCCGGCGGATCGTCCATGATCGTGCTGGTGCGCGATTATACGGATATGGAGATTCTCGGCGGCACACGCGACGATGCCGCGGGGGAAGCGTTTGACAAGGTGGCGCGCGTACTCGGCGTCGGCTATCCGGGCGGACCGAAAATTGATAAGCTGGCACAGGGCGGAGATGATACCGCGTATGCGCTGCCGCGCTCACATGTAGACGGCGCGCCGCTGGATTTTTCGTTTTCCGGTCTGAAAACCGCAGTCATCAATCTTGCCCATAACGCGGAGCAGAAGGGTGAGCCGTTGAACAAACGCGACCTCGCAGCCAGCTTTCAGCGCGCGGTCAGCGATACGCTCGTACCGCGGCTGAGGCTCGCGGCGGAGCAGACCGGCGTGCGCACGCTGGTTGCCGCCGGCGGCGTTGCGGCAAATTCCTGCCTGCGTGCAGACCTTGAAAAAATGGCGGAAAGCCTCGGCGTGCCGATCTATATGCCGCCGCTCAGCCTGTGCGGGGATAACGCCGCAATGATCGGTGCGCAGGCATATTATGAATTTCTTGCAGGAAATACCGGCACAATTTGGCAAAATGCCTTTGCGACAGCTGAAATATCGGAGAAAATCTGTCAAAAGAACGGAATTACAAAAAAACGGTCAAAACGGTAGAAATATTCCGGAAAATGTTGTAATATATAAAAGGATTTCATAAAATCTGTACATTTTCGCATTTTTATGTATGCGGCGGCAACAAAAGGGGCACAGGAAACACCTTTTTGGAGCAGATGCGCAGATTTGCAGGATTTCTTACACGGAAATGCAAACCGGAGAAATCCGTACAATACACATTTTGGCTTTTGCGGCGCAGGCAGGCCGCGTGCCCCGCAACCGGCACAGACAGGAGGAATATCCGCCATGGAAAAAATTAAAATGATTACACCGCTCGTCGAGATGGACGGCGATGAAATGACCCGTGTCTTATGGAAGATGATTAAGGACGAGCTGCTCTGTCCGTTCATCGACCTCAAAACGGAATATTATGATCTCGGATTGGAAAACCGCAACAGGACGGACGATCAGATAACGATAGATTCCGCAGAAGCGACCAAAAAGTATGGCGTCGCTGTCAAGTGTGCGACCATCACGCCGAACGCGGCGCGCATGACGGAATATAACCTGAAACAGATGTGGAAAAGCCCGAACGGCACGATCCGTGCCATTCTGGACGGCACGGTTTTCCGCGCTCCGATTCTGGTCAAGGGCATTGAGCCGTATGTTAAGAACTGGGTCAAGCCGATCACAATCGCGCGTCATGCATACGGCGACGTATATAAGAACGTGGAGATGGAGATTCCGGCAGCCGGCAAGGTAGAGCTGGTTTATACCGCGGAGGACGGCAGCGAAACCCGCGAGCTGGTGCATGATTTTGAGAGCGCGGGCATCGTGCAGGGCGTCCACAATTTACATTCGTCGATCGAGAGTTTCGCAAGAAGCTGCTTCAATTTTGCGATCGACACCAGGCAGGATCTGTGGTTCGCAACCAAGGACACCATTTCCAAGAAGTATGACCACACGTTTAAGGACATCTTCCAGGAAATTTATGATACGGAATACAAGGCAAGGTTTGAGGAGCTTGGTCTGGAATATTTCTATACGCTTATTGATGATGCGGTTGCGCGTGTGATCCGCTCAAGCGGCGGCTATATCTGGGCGTGCAAGAACTATGACGGCGACGTGATGAGCGACATGCTTGCCACCGCATACGGTTCTCTGTCCATGATGACCTCCGTTCTCGTTTCCCCGAAGGGTGTCTATGAATACGAGGCGGCGCACGGCACGGTACAGCGCCATTACTATAAGCATCTGAACGGCGAGGAAACCTCAACCAACTCGATCGCCACGATCTTTGCGTGGACGGGCGCACTGCGCAAGCGCGGCGAGCTGGATCAGCTGCCGGAGCTGTCCGCTTTTGCGGACAAGCTGGAAAAGGCTTGCATTGACACCGTAGAATCTGGTAAGATGACGAAGGACCTTGCGCTGATTACAACGCTTGAGGATGTTACGCCGCTGAATACGGAGGACTTCATCAGGGCTGTTCGTGAGACGCTGGAGGCTTCCCTGTAAGATTAAAAAAACCAGGAGGAATCTTTTTGTGGTAAATGCAAAAAATGTATCCAAGGCAGTCATAAGCCGGTTGCCGCGGTATTATCGGACCCTGCGTCAGCTGACAACGGAGGGCGTCAAGCGTATTTCATCCAAGGAACTGGCGGCGCAGATGGATTTAACTGCATCGCAGATCCGGCAGGATCTCAGCTGCTTTGGCGGCTTTGGCCAGCAGGGCTATGGATACAGTGTTGATAAGCTGATTGTGGAATTGGAACGGATCCTTGGCGTTGCGGGCAGCCAGCGTGCCATTCTGCTGGGCGCAGGCAACCTGGGTCGTGCATTGCTGCGCAACTTTGATTTTTCCTTCTGTGGCGTGCGGCCAATCGGCGCGTTTGATATTTCGCCCGAGGTGATCGGCTGCGATTTTCGCGGCATTCCGGTTCATGATCTGCATGAGCTGGAAGCCTTCTGTGAGCGGGAGCGGCCGGATATTGCCGTTTTGTGTGTTCCGGCGAATCAGGCACAGGAGCAGGCGGAACGGCTGGTACGCTGCGGCATCCGCGGCATTTGGAATTTTTCCAATGTTTCCCTGCGCGATGATACCATTGGCGTTCCGATTGAAAATGTGTATTTCACAGATTCACTGATGAAGCTGTGCTATCACATGAAGGACACCGACCCGTTTGAGATCAGCGAATCCTGAGATTTTTATTCCGCCTTCTCCGGCTGTGGGGAGGGCGGATTTTTTTGTGGTACGCTGCACCTCCTGCCCGTCTGCGTAATAGTATGGGAATGAAATTATTCAACAGGAGGAATTTATTATGTGCAACAATTCTTGTGGTAACGGCTTTGACTGCTGGTGGATCATCATCTTTATCGTTCTGATTTTCTGCTGCGGTTGTGGAAACAACAATTCCTGCGGCTGTGGCAATAACTCCTGCGACTGCTGCTAAAAACGGAGTTTTTTTGTTGAATGTTGGTGCATTCTGTTGCATCTGATAAACAGCTGTGTTAAAATATAAGAAAAAATCCGGCGTCATTCGCGCCGGATGCGCCTGAGAAGTAAGAAAGTGAGTTTTTATGGCAAAAAATAAAGTAAAGCTGTCGGAAGATAAGCCATATCACAGATGGCGCCGGATTGGATTTTATGTCCTGTATATTGCGATCATTCTTGTGGTCGTATGCTTTGTGACCGGATTGATTTTCGGCACTGAGAGTGCGATCTGCCTGTATACGGGGTATGCCTCCATCGTATTCGTCATCTGGTTTTATCTGATCAACTTTTTCAAGTGGCGCTGCCCGCAGTGTCATAAGACGCTGCCGCTGCTCGGACCGGTATTGGAGTGCAAGGTCTGCAAGCATTCCTTCATGGACAAAAAGGGAAATCAGATATGGTGAGGGAATGAAACGCGAGAAGTACGGTATGGCTGCGGCTGTACCGTACTTTTTTTGGCTCCGCGGTTGCAAAGGGGAAAGATAAATGCTATAATAAACCTGTATTCGGTAGGTGAGGCTACCACAAGGATACGGATTGCTGCCGCGGAGTAGTGGAGACACTATGAGAAGGTTGAACAGTTTATGTCGTGAAGGCATAGACTAATGCAGTTTCAAGCTGGTTTTCCAGTGCGCCTTGTGAAGTTGAAGCTTGGACGAGGTAAATCAAATGTTGGATTGCACATCATCGACCGGATTGTCGTTTGGTGTGTTTTTTATTTTGATCGAAAGGGCAGGTGGCGTAGTTGGACAGTAATCATCGACAAACCAAAGTGAACATATTTGCTGGGAGCGGACTGCGCGCTGCCGTCTGAAAAACAGGATGGCGCTCTCCTTTGTGCGCACCGTGATGTGAATATGCGCACGCAATGAAAGGAGGAACCACCATTGACGAAAAAGGTTTTAATGACCCTGTTGCAGGATAAGAAATTCAAATCCATCCATGAGGTTTTGTCCGTATATAATCCGGTTGATTTGGCGGAGCTTCTGTCTCAGCTGGATGCGCAGAATCTGGCGCTGGTCTATCGTATGATCGAAAAGGAAAAGGCGGCAGAAGTATTTGCATATATGGACAATGACCAGCGGCAGAAGCTGCTGGATACCTTTACGACGGAAGAGGTAACGTATATTCTGGATTCCATGTCAGCGGATGATGCGGCGGACTTTCTGGAGGACATGCCGGCGAACGTGGTAACCCACCTGCTGGAGCAGGTGAACGGAGAGACACGTGCTGCCATCAATCAGCTGCTTCAGTATCCGGAGGACAGCGCCGGCAGCATCATGACAGTGGAATTTATCGAACTGCACGCCGAAATGACAGTCCGTCAGGCGCTGGATAAGATACGCACAGTCGGCATTGACAGCGAAACGGTGTATACCTGTTATGTAGCGGACCGGCACAAGCTGACCGGCATTGTCACGGCAAAAGATTTAATGCTCAGTGCGGAGGATACGAAGATTGCGGACATTATGACAGACCAGTTCCTGTCGGTGCGGACAACGGACGATCAGGAATTTGTTGCAAACCAGTTCCGCAAATATGGTTTGATTGCGATTCCGGTTTTAGATTCCGAAGGCTGCATTGTGGGCATTGTCACATTTGACGATGCAATAGCCGTCCTCACGGAAGAGACTACCGAGGATATGCACAGAATGGCGGCGCTGACCGGTGAGAATGAGGAATCGTATTTGAAAACATCGGTGTTCCGGCACGCGAAAAGCAGGATCGTATGGCTGATGATTCTGATGTTTTCAGCGACGATTACCGGTTCGATTATTGCGAAATATGAGGATGCGTTTGCGGCAGTCCCGCTGCTGGTCTCCTTTATTCCGATGCTGATGGATACCGGCGGCAACTGCGGTTCACAAAGTTCAACGCTGATTATCCGCGGTCTGGCAGTGGGAGAGCTGCATTTTTCAGATACATGGAAGGTGATTTGGAAAGAATTTCGTGTTGCGGCATTGGTCAGCATAGCGCTGGCGGTTGCCAATGGCATCCGCATTTATATCATGTATCACAGTGCGCAAATGGCGCTGGTGATTGCGTCATCGCTGGTTTTGATCGTAATCACAGCCAAGCTGGTTGGATGCCTGCTTCCGATCGCGGCGAAAAAATGCTCTCTGGATCCGGCGATTATGGCATCGCCGTTGATCACGACAATCGTGGATACCTGTTCCATCGTCATTTATTTTCGCATTGCAACCGTTGTATTTGCAATTTGATACAATTTGTACTTGACATTTGCGCGTAAAATGTGTTAAAAAGAAAGTACCGTGTAGCACATAGAATGAATTATGGTTTACGCAAAGCGTGTAATATCCAGGGAACTGGATATTATGCGCTTTCTTTTTTTGCGCAGACGATGCAAGGCGGAATTTATTTAACGGCACGGAGGTATATAAGCTATGCCAAAAACAAAGGGTCAGGGAATCATATTTGGAATCATCATGTCGTATGCGATGGCATATGGTATGGAGATTTATAATGTTGCGATCAAGCGGGGCGTCAATCTTTCGGCGGGCGGATTCAGCAATATGACGAATATGGTGTTCTGGGAAGCGTTTCAGGAAGCGCTGTACATGGGAATATTGGTTTTTATTTTTTCCAATCTGTGGGGAAACCGCATGGGCGCGGCGTTTATGGCACGCCATTGCGATCCGCAGAAGGACAATCCGTATTTCTGCCAGCTCATGCGGCAGGCGGGTACAGTCGCAATCATGTGCCCGACAATGAGCATGGCGGCGTCTATTCTGTTCAATATCATTTTGGCAGGCGAACCGGTGACGCAGCTTCCGGCGATTTGGGTCGGTACATTTTTGAAGAATTTCCCGATGGCGTTTTTCTGGAATATGTTTGCGGCGGCGCCGTTTTCACACTGGCTGTTTGCAAAGCTGTTTCCGCAGAAGCAATAAGAATTTGCCCTCTGCCCGTATACAAACGGGTGAGGGCATTCTTTGTGCGCTAAATCAACCCGATCTTCACCGCGTCGGGATAGAGGATCAGCAGCTGCCGCATCCCCATGCCGTGCAGGATACGCGCTTTTGTGCGCAGCGTATCCGCGTCGTCGAACAGGACGAAATGCGCCTGCTGCCGGACGGAATAGGTAAAGTATTTGGCGCACAGATCACGGGAGAAGAAGATGGTGGAACCTGTGCGGCGGAGCAGCGTTTGAAATTGCTGATCGGATAACGGCGTTCCGTCCGGACTGGCGCAGGGCAGCGGGAAATCCGCACAGGAGCACAAGAGCTGTGCGGCGATGCGCTCCTGCCCGAAGCGCGCGGCGAGATCGGAAAAGCGCGTTTCCAGACTGCCGCCGGAGATCGCGGTGTCGGCAATAACAGAGGCATGGGGCGCGTACTCTGCCAGCGGCAGCGGGATCAAAAATTTCAGCCCGCACCGGTGCGCTTCCTCGTCCAGCGCCGCGGTCAGCTCTTGCAGCAGCGGACGTTCAAAGTCCGCCATGATACCCGCGCAGCCGCGCGACTGTGCGGCGGATACCGCATCGAAGGCAAAGGTCTTGCATTTGCGCGGCACGCCGCCGCTGTCTGCGATGCCCAGATAATCTCCGCGCGAGCTGGAGGGGAGGGAAAGCAGAGAAAAATTCCCTTCATCTGATATTTCCGCGCACAGATGCAGGCAGGTATAGCCCGCTTCCCGTGTGCGCACGGCGTCAACGCCGGTCGCTGCAATGATCCAGTCCTTTTGATGATCCATGCTGTTGTCCTCCAATCGAGTTGCAATTTAGTAAAAAATCCAGTACACTATAGTATGGTTATGATAGCAGAGCGCGGCTGAAATTGACTTTTCAGGCAGCGCGCAGTGAAAGAGGGCGTGTGATGAAAGCGTTATTTGGACCTGCCGGGAATGCGGAATCCTTTGCCGCGGCGGGCTACCGCGCGACAGTCGATGCTCCGGCGTGGCTTGCGCGGATGGGGCTTACGGCATATGAATACCAGTGCGGACGCGGCGTGCGCGTTGGCACAGACACCGCGCGGATGATCGGACAGGCAGCGCGTGAAAACGGCATTACGCTGTCGCTTCATGCGCCGTATTTTATCAATCTGTCGACAGACACGGAGGAGCAGCGGGAAAAGAATGCACGCTATGTGCTGGAAAGCTGCCGCGCCGCGCAGGATATGGGCGCGGATCGCATTGTTGTCCATACTGGCGGTCTGGGCAAGCGCAGCCGCGAGGAGGCGATGGAAAACAGCCGGTACAATGTGCGCGAGCTGCTCGACCGCAAGCAGGCGGCGGGCTATGACGCGGTGACGCTCTGTCTGGAAACGATGGGGAAGATCAATGTGATCGGCACAGCGGAGGAGATCATGGCGCTGGTTGCGCTGGACGATCGTCTGCTGCCCTGTATTGATTTTGGTCATCTGAATGCGCGCACGCACGGCGGTATGTGTACCCGTGAAGATGTAAAAGCGCTGTATGATCTGATGGAAAACACGATCGGCGTGGCGCGTGCGCGCCGCTTCCACGGTCATTTCTCCAAGATCGAGTATGGGAAGGGCGGCGAGAAGCGTCATCTGACCTTTGCGGATACGGTTTACGGTCCGGAATTTGACGCGGTTGCGCAGGAGACAGCCGCACGCGGGTACACGCCGCGGTTCATTTGCGAATCTGCCGGTACGCAGGCAGAGGACGCGGCATCTATGATGCGCTGTTATCAAAAGTATATGAAGCAAACGATTTGAATATGGCGGCGTTTTTTTGCGCTGCCGGACAGGGAGGGATTATTCATGCTGAAACAGATACAAAAGGCATTGCGCGAATCGGATTTTGACGCGGCGCTCATCACCAGCCCGCAGAACCGCCGCTATGCGACAGGATTCCCGTCCTCGGCGGGCGTATGCCTGATCGACCGGACGGGCGGCTGGCTGTTTACCGATTTCCGTTATATTGAGGCGGCGAAAAAGCGCATCGGCGCAGGCTTCACCGTTGAGCAGGTGCGCGGCTCGTATGCGAATATGGTCAATGCGGTGTGCGCAAAAAATGCGATCAAAACCATTGCGTTTGAAGAAAAATTCATGACCTGCGGCGATCATGCGCAGTGGCAGCCGGCGTTGAATGCGGAGATGAAGCCGATGGGCACGCTCATCAGCGACCTGCGTGAGGTCAAGACGGAACAGGAAATCGAATGCTGTGTTGCGGCGCAGCGCATCGCGGAGCGCGCATTGGCGGAAACCCTGAACGATATCCATGCAGGCGTTACGGAAAAGCATATTGCGGCATTGCTGACGTTCCGTATGCTGGATTATGGCGGGGAGGCGATGTCGTTTGAGCCGATTGTAGTTTCCGGCAAAAAGTCCAGTATGCCGCATGGCGTGCCTTCGGAAAAACAAATAGAGCCGGGCGATTTTGTGACGATGGACTTTGGCTGCACGGTCAATGGCTACTGTTCGGATATGACGCGCACCGTCGCGGTAGAATACGCGACGGAGGAAATGGAGAAGGTTTATCACATCGTCCTGCGCGCACAGCGGGCGGGGATTGCCGCGGCAAAGCCGGGCGTTACCGGCGCTTCGGTCGATCACGCGGCCCGTGCGGTCATTGCGGCGGAGGGCTTCGGTCCGTATTTTGGACACAGCTTTGGTCACGGCATCGGTCTTGATATTCATGAACTGCCGCTGGCAGCGCCCCGCTATGACAAGCTGCTCGCGCCGGGCAATATCATTTCTGCGGAGCCGGGCATTTATTTGCCGGAAAAATTCGGCGTGCGCATTGAGGATATGCTCTGCATCACGCAGGACGGCTGCCGGAATTTGACAAATGCGCCAAAACAGCTGACAATTTGCAAGTAAGGCTTGCAAAAACAGGCTCGATAGGGTAGAATAAGAACAGATTTATTGAAAAATTATTTTTATTTGTATATGGAGGGGTTTATTTATGACCGCAGGCGAATTTCGTAACGGCGTCACCTTTGAAATGGATGGACAGGTTTATCAGGTAGTCAGCTTCCAGCACGTGAAGCCGGGCAAGGGAGCAGCTTTCGTTCGTACCAAGATGAAGAATGTCATGACCGGCGCAGTAACTGAGCGTTCCTTTAACCCGAATGATAAGTATGATGAAGCGTTCGTAGAGCGCAGAGATATGCAGTATCTGTACAACGATGGCGACCTGTATTATTTTATGGATCTGGAGACCTATGAGCAGGAGCCGGTTGGCAAGGATATCCTGGGCGATGACTTCCGTTTTGTAAAGGAAGAGATGATGTGCAAGATCCTGTCCTATAAGGGTTCTGTTTTCGCAGTAGAAGCGCCGATGTTTGTTGTTTTACAGATCATCGATACCGATCCGGGCTTCAAGGGCAACACCGCCACCAACACGCTCAAGCCGGCTACTGTTGAAACCGGCGCGACCGTTAAGGTTCCGCTGTTTATTGACAACGGCGAGAAGATCAAGATCGATACCCGCACCGGCGAGTATCTTGAACGCGCAAAGGAGTAATTGACAGAGCGAGTTTTTTGTACAATCCCGTCAGCCGGATAAGGAGGAATGGAATCATGACCATAACCGAACGTGTTGCGTATGTACGCGGCTTATTTGATGGTTTGGAAGTCAACGTGGATAAAAAAGAAGGCCGTGTTCTGAAGGAGATCATCCATCTGCTGGAGGATATGGCGCTGTCCATCACCGACCTGGAGGAAGAAAACGAAGCGTTGCAGGAAGTTGTCGATGTCCTGATCGAAGACATGTATGACGACGATGATTCTTATGATGAGGAAGATATCGATGGCGACGAGTTGGGGTTTGACCCGGATTCCGAGCTGTTTGAGGTCGTATGTCCGAGCTGCGGCGAGGAGATCTTTGTGGATGAGGTAACACTGGAACAGGGCAATATTACGTGTCCGGCGTGCGGCGAGGAACTGGAGTTCGACATGTCAACACTGGATGAGGATACCTCCACGGAGGATGATATTCCAGATGACATCCCGGAAGACGACATCCTGTATCCTGAGATCGAGTTTGAAAGCGACGATGAACTGGACGATGAACTGGATGAGGATGACGACGATGACGACGACGAGGATTGACATTTTG
>CAYNPX010000022.1:0-2026 GCA_964399205.1 uncultured Butyricicoccus sp. | reverse complement strand
GACGATGAACTGGATGAGGATGACGACGATGACGACGACGAGGATTGACATTTTGTAATGTCTGTAACGATCGCATGGCTGTCTGCTTGGCCATGCGATTTTTTACCGTTTGATTTTGCAGCGATGCGCCGGAAAGCATCCGGTAAAATTGGTGAAACCATATATGGAAAACTCGCGCAAAAAGGTGTATGATGATACTCTACGGAAGGGAGGGGAAAAGGTATGACGCTGGCAGACGCGATCACCCGCGCACGTTCTGGCGAAAGCGAAGGCTTTGCCTGCTTGTTTGAGCATACCATACCGCATGTGTGGCTGGCGGCAGCGATGCTCGGCTGTTCCTGTGCGGGCGCCGTCGCAGTGCAGATTTACCGTGCCGCGTCCGAGGCGGTAGCGAACCTCCATTCCCCAAGCGATATGCGCGTGTGGATCGGCAGCATTGCGTATCCGATCCTTCTGGAGCAGGCAGAGAGCACAGGCGCACCGGTTCACGCGCTGTCCGGCAGGTTACAGGACGCATATCATGTCATGGCTGCTTTGTCACAGCAGGAGCGTGCCGTCCTGTTGTTGCTTTGCGGCGAGGGCTGTTCCGCTCCGCAGGCAGCACAGATATTATCCTGTCCGGATATTGAGATCAGACGTGCGATGCGCCGCGCGCGGCAGACAATTGCTGCGCAGATGAAGCAGGCAGGTTATGAGGATACCTGCAATACGGCATGGCTGATTTCTGTTCTCAGCGAGATACGCGCGGTACAGATGGAAGCAGACCGGCAGGCGCTGGAACGGGTGCTGGAATGTATCTGTTCAGGCGAGGCATATCAGGAAGCGGAACCGCTGCCGGAAAAAGAAGAACCGGAAGCGGCGTTGGAACAAACGCGGGAGGAAAAAGGCGGATTTTTCCAGAGGCTGTTCCGTTCCAGACGCTTTGGTTGATATATGAAATACACAGCGGAGTGCGGATGGGATCAGTTCTGTGCTCCGTTTGGCATAAAAGGAGGAACATCGAATATGTCTAAGACGAAGGAAGTTCAAAAACAGATGATGGAGGCGCTCAAGGCAAAGGATTCCGCGCGCAAGGATGCGTTGTCCCTGTTGCTGGCCGCACTCAAGGCGAAGGCAAAGGACAAGCGCGCGGATCTGACAGAGGAAGAAGAAAACGCCATCATCAAGAAGGAGATCAAGCAAACCCGCGAGACAATGGATGCCGCACCGGCTGACCGCGAGGATATCCGCAGCGAATGCCAGTTCAGGCTGGATGTTTATAAAGCATTTGCACCGGAGGAAATGGGCGAGGAGCAGATTCGCGCGCTGGTACAGGAGGTATTGGACAAGCTGCAAATCACTGCGCCGACCATGCGGGACAAAGGTCCGGTTATGAAGAACCTGATGCCGCAGGTCAAGGGCAAGGCGGACGGGAAGCTGGTCAATCAGATCGTCGGGGAGATGCTGAAGGGATGAAGCGCCTGATCATCATGGGCAAGCATATCGTACCGGCGGCGCAGATTCTGTTTGCGGAGGATGACCGTTACACGCCGAAGCAGTATGCGAGCTGGCCGGAACTGGAAGTCACGGTACAGGAGGATGGACGGTACGCGGTCTGGGTCAATCTGATCGATGACGCAGAACTGTTGCAGGATACGCGGCGCGACCGGAAGCAGATCGTCGCAAAGCTCGCGCCATATGTCGATGAAATTATTGTGGATTGACCGCCTGCGCTGCGTCTGTTCGACGGATTTCACACCTTCCCCATGATAAACTGAAGCCGATACCATTTCAGTGTAAAAGGGGGACGAAACCCGAATGCTTCATTACATCCGTACCGTTCAGAAAGACGATGAACAGCGCACCTGGTATGGTGTGCGTGCATTGAAAGACGGCGCGACGGCGGCGCAGGCTGACCAGCTGACAACGGACATTCAGTCCGTGCAGGAACTGATTACGTGCATGAACCGCTGTCAGGCATCGCTGGTACACTTTGATGAATTGATCGACGACTATCTGAGCGTTTGACGAAGAACACACCGACAGG
>CAYNPX010000021.1:0-18946 GCA_964399205.1 uncultured Butyricicoccus sp. | reverse complement strand
GGAAAGGACCGCCCTTCTGCGTCTGGTCTTACTCTATGATCTTATCCACTGCGCTGGCAGCTTCCTGTGCGGCGTGGCTGACCATGCCGGCAGTCCGATGCGCGGTATTCGAGACATTTCGTCCTGCGGATGTTCCTGCAAGCGCACGGTTCGCAGCAATCGCCGCCGCTGCCGCACCCGCCATGCCGGTAATAACGCCCGCCGCAAACACACCTGTATTCATCGCTGTTTCCCCTTTCGCAAAGATATGGTATACCTACAGTTTGATCATGGGACAGAATTATATGCAAAAAGTTTATGGAAACGCGGGAAAACACAATCCTGCCGCACATTTTTTTGATATATCGACAAAATATTGAATAAAACATCCCGCATCCTGTGCATTCCGACGGAAAGTTTCGGAAGCGTTTTGGTTTACAAATCCGTACACACGGTATATAATAAAACTGTTAAATACAGTAAAAAAATTGCACCTTTAAGCCGTTCCCGTGAGTGCGGCAAGGCGTTTGGAAATAAGCAGCTTCGGAGAGCATATACAGGTATGGTCTGCTCTTCCCCGAATGTACGGCTTCCCGCCTGAGGTGCGGAAAAGCCGTTTTTTATTGCCTGTTAATAAGGAGGGCAATACATGCAACAGAAAAAAAAGGCTGAAATCATGGATGAAGGCGCGATGCGCCGCGCAGTCAACCGTATTTCCTATGAAATAATCGAACACAATCACGGTGCTGCGGACGTCGTGCTTGCTGGCGTGCGCACACGCGGGGTCTTTCTTGCGCAGCGGATGTCGGATAAGATCGAGGAGGTCGAAGGGATTCGCCCTCCCATGATCCCGCTTGACATAACAGGCTTCCGCGATGACCAGCAATGCAGTCCGGAGAATATTCAACTGCCGGAGATTGATGACATTGCACACAAGACAGTCATCATTGTCGACGATGTCCTGTCAACGGGCCGGACGGTGCGTGCCGCAATGGAGGCAGTGCTGCACACAGGCCGCGCGCAATGTATCCAGCTCGCCGTGCTCATCGACCGCGGACACCGTGAATTACCGATCCGTCCGGATTACGTGGGCAAAAACCTGCCGACCTCCCGGTTGGAAACGGTACAGGTTTACATCAAAGAGCATGACGGCAGGGACTGCGTTGTTATTTTAGACGCGTCTGCCGACAAATAACAGAAAAACGATCACAGAGCAGGAGGAAAATTATGTCCGTCAACACACTTGTAAACAAAATTCGAGAGAAAAACAACCCGACTGTAGCCGGACTGGATGCACGTTTGGAGTACATCCCATCGTATATTACCGATAAATATATCGCAGAATATGGTAAAACGCTGAAAGCAGCCGCTTCCAGCATGATGGAATTCAACAAGGGTCTGATCGACGCGCTGTATGACATCGTGCCGGCTATCAAGCCGCAGGCGGCTTACTATGAGCTGCTCGGTCCGGAAGGCGCTGTTGTGCTGCGCGATACCATCGCCTATGCGCATGAAAAGGGCATGTATGTCATTGCCGATATCAAGCGCAATGACATCGGCGCGACCGCAACCGCATACGCGCAGGCATATCTGGGTCGCAGCGAGGTCTGCGGCGAAAGCCTGCCGGTGTATGACAGCGATGCCTGCACAGTCAATGCCTACCTCGGTACGGACGGCATCAACCCGTTCCTTGCCGAATGCAGCGCGCGCGACAAGAGCATTTATGTTCTGGTCAAGACCTCCAACAAATCCTCCGGCGAATTTCAGAACAAGCTGATGGGGGATCAGCCGCTGTACGTCCGCATGGCAGAAAAGGTTGCCGAGTGGGGCGCAGAGCTGATGACCGGATGCGGCTATTCGCAGGTCGGCGCGGTCGTCGGCGCGACCTATCCGGAGGAGCAGAAAATCATCCGTCAGATCATCCCGCACAGCTACTTCCTCGTGCCGGGCTACGGTGCGCAGGGCGCAACCGCAAAGGACATCGCAAATGCGTTCAATGACGATGGTCTGGGTGCGATCGTCAATTCCTCCCGCGGCATTATGTGCGCATGGAAAAAGTGCGAGCTGGATTATCAGGAAGCTGCAAGACAGGAGGCAATCCGGATGCGTGACGATATCGTCAGTGCAATCCGCTGATCGTTGTCCCGCAAAATTATATTCTATATACCACTATCATTCACGATTGCTTTTATTAAGACAAAGGAGTGTTTGGAACTTTGAAGAAGGCCTATCTCCTGCTGGCTGACGGCACGCTGTTTGAAGGCGTCAGCGTCGGTGCAGAGGGCACAGCTATTGCAGAAATTGTATTTAACACCGGCATGGCAGGCTATCAGGAAGTGTTGACGGATCCATCCTACTATGGACAGGCCGTATGCATGACCTATCCGCTCATCGGCAATTATGGACTGAACGCGGAGGATTTTGAGTCGCGCAAATGCTGGGTATCCGGCTTTATCATGCGCGAAGCCTGCGCATATCCCTCCAACTGGCGCTGTGACCGTTCGCTGGATGCATATCTGAAAAAGGAAGGCGTCGTCGGTCTGGCAGGTATTGATACCCGCCGTCTGACCCGCATCCTGCGCAACAGCGGCGTTATGAACGGCGTGATTTATTCCGAAGGCAACGTGCCGGACGAAGCGGCGATCGCTGAAATGAAAGCATATCAGGTGACCGGCGCCGTCAAGGCGGTCACGATCAGCGAACCGGAAGTCTATCCGGCGACCAGTGCGGAAGAACCCAGCTATCGCGTCGCGCTGCTCGACTTTGGTGTAAAGCGCAATATCCGGCGTGAACTGTGCGCCCGCGGCTGTGAGGTCACGGTGCTTCCGGCTTACACCGATCCGCAGGAGATCTGCAACGGCGGTTATGACGGCATCATGCTGTCCAACGGTCCCGGCGACCCGACGGAAAATACAGAGATCATTGAAAATCTCAAGGTTCTGACCGCTTCCGGTCTGCCGATCTTTGGCATCTGTCTCGGCCATCAGCTGCTGGCGCTGTCCATCGGCGCCCGGACACGCAAGATGCGTTTCGGACATCGCGGCGTCAACCATCCGGTCAAGGATCTGGCACACGACCGCACCTATATCACCAGCCAGAACCACGGCTATGCGGTCATCGGTGAAACCGTGGACCCGCAGATCGCGCGCGTCAGCCATATCAACATCAATGATAATTCCTGTGAGGGCATCGCGCATTTGAACGCGCCGATCTTTACGGTACAGTACCATCCGGAGGTCAAGCCGGGACCGCAGGATACCGCTTATCTGTTTGACCAGTTTATTTCGCTCATGCAGGAAAAGAAAGGAGGCGACCGGTAATGCCACTGCGCAAGGATATTCATAAAGTAATGGTATTAGGCTCCGGTCCAATCGTCATTGGTCAGGCGGCGGAATTTGACTATGCCGGCACACAGGCGTGCCGCGCACTGCGCGAGGAAGGGCTGGAGGTCATTCTGGTAAACTCCAATCCGGCTACCATCATGACGGACAAGGCGATGGCGGACAAGGTTTATATTGAACCGATGACCATTCCGTGCGTGGAAGAAATCATTAAGAAAGAACGTCCCGACTCCATCCTGCCGACACTGGGCGGGCAGACCGGATTGAACATCGCAATGGAACTGGTCGCAAGCGGCTTTCTCGAGGAATACGGCGTAAAGCTACTCGGCGCCAATCCGACCACGATCGACAAGGCGGAGGATCGGCAGCTGTTCAAGGACACGATGGAAAAGATCCACGAGCCGATCATCGCTTCCAAGGTCGTACACACAGTCGATGACGCTGTGGCATTCACCCATGAGATCGGACTGCCGGTTATCATCCGTCCGGCATATACCCTCGGCGGTACCGGCGGCGGCATCGCGTACACATGGGATCAGCTGAAGGAGATCGCCGCTTCCGGTATCCTGTACTCCCGCGTCGATGAGATCCTCGTTGAGAAATGTATTGCAGGCTGGAAAGAAATCGAATACGAAGTCATGCGCGACGGCAAGGGCAACGTCATCACCGTCTGCAACATGGAAAATATTGATCCGGTCGGTGTGCACACCGGCGATTCCGTGGTTGTTGCGCCGAGTCAGACGCTGTGCGATTATGAGTACCAGATGCTGCGCACCTCCGCGCTCAAGATCATCACCGAACTGGGCATCGAGGGCGGCTGTAATGTCCAGTTCGCATTGAATCCGGATTCGTTTGAATACGCTGTTATCGAGGTCAACCCGCGTGTATCGCGCTCCTCCGCCCTCGCGTCCAAGGCAACCGGCTATCCGATTGCAAAGATCGCGGCAAAGATCGCGGTCGGCTATGGTCTGGATGAACTGAAAAACGCCGTTACCGGACAGACAGTGGCCTGCTTTGAGCCGACACTGGACTACTGTGTCGTCAAGTTCCCGCGCTGGCCGTTTGACAAGTTCGTCTACGCGGACAAGACCCTCGGCACGCAGATGAAGGCGACCGGCGAGGTCATGTCGATCTCCAACAGCTTTGAGGGCGCGCTGATGAAGGCTGTGCGTTCCATTGAAATGAAGGTCGATTCGCTTTCTATGCCGTTGATCGCAAAGATGAGCGATGAGGAGGTCATTGCCAAGGTAAAGACCTGCGATTACGAGCGTATCTTCTCGATCTGCGAAGCATTCCGCCGCGGTCTTATGACGGTTGAGGAAGTATTCGAGATCACAAAGATCGACCGCTGGTTCCTGAACGGCTTCATGCGCATCATAGAGATGGAGCATATGCTGGAACATGCGGAGGAAATGACCGCCGAACTGTATCTGGCAGCGAAAAAGTTTGGCTTTACCGACAAGGTCATCGAGCGCCTGTCCGGACTGTCCGTCGAAAAGGTGCATCGCCTGCCGGTCTACAAAACAGTCGATACCTGTGCCGCGGAATTTGATGCGGAAACGCCGTACTATTATTCCACCTATGACGAGGAGACGGAGGTCAAGCCGTCCACCGGCAAGAAAAAAGTCCTCGTCCTCGGCTCCGGTCCGATCCGGATCGGACAGGGCATTGAGTTTGACTATTGCTCGGTCCATTCTGTCTGGGCGCTGCAAAAGCTGGGCTGCGAGACAGTGATCATCAACAACAACCCCGAAACAGTCTCCACCGACTTCGACACCGCTGACCGCCTGTACTTCGAGCCGCTGACACCGGAGGATGTCACCGGCGTTGTCGCTGCGGAAAAGCCCGACGCGGCGATCGTGCAGTTCGGCGGACAGACCGCGATCAATCTGGCTGAACATCTGGAAAAGCTGGGCGTGCCGATCCTCGGCACACCGGCATGGAGCATCGACGCCGCGGAGGATCGTGAGAAGTTCGATGTCATCCTGAATAAGACCGGCATCCCGCGCGCAAAGGGCGATACCGTATTCACCGAGGAGGAAGCGGTAGAGGTCGCGGACAAACTGGGCTATCCGGTGCTCGTCCGCCCGTCCTATGTCCTCGGCGGTCAGGGTATGGAAATCGCGCATAACGAGGAGGATATCCGCGAATATATGCGCGTCATCACCCGTACCAAGATTGAAAATCCGGTTTTGATTGATAAATACCTGATGGGACGCGAAATCGAAGTCGATGCGATCTGCGACGGCGAGGATATTCTGATTCCGGGCATCATGGAGCATCTGGAGCGTGCCGGCATTCATTCCGGCGACTCGATCTCTGTGTATCCGTCCATCACCATTGAGGAAAAGCACAAGCAGACCATTGTGGACTACACCAAAAAGCTGTCCAAAGAGCTTGCCGTCCTCGGTCTGGTCAATATCCAGTTTGTCCTGTACAACGATGAAGTCTATGTCATCGAGGTCAATCCGCGCTCGTCCCGCACCATCCCGTATATCTCCAAGATCACCGGCGTACCGATGGTCGATCTTGCGACCCGCTGTATGTTTGGCGAAAAGCTGAAGGATATGGATTACGGCACCGGATTGTATCCGGAATGCAAGCACTATGCGGTCAAGGTTCCGGTATTCTCCTTCCAGAAGCTGCGTGATCTGGACACCCAACTCGGACCGGAAATGAAGTCTACCGGCGAGGTTCTGGGTGTATCGACCTCCTTCCGCGAGGCGCTGCTCAAGGGTATGATGGGCGCGGGCTATACGATGAAGAAGTCCGGCAAGGTTGCCTTTGCTGTCAGCGACGCGGACAAGCAGGAGATCATTACCATTGCGGAGCGGTTTGCCGATCTCGGCTTTGAGCTGTATGCGACAAGCGGCACGGCAAACGCCCTGAACCGCCACATGGTCGCTACGAACTCTGTGAACCACTTTGACGAGCCGTCCCCCAATATCGCTGATCTGATCGAATCCGGTGATATTGATTACGCGATCATGACCTCGGTCAAGAGCCGCCATCCGGAGCTGGCTTCGGTTCGCATCCGCCGCCTGACAGTCGAGCACGCTATCCCCTGTCTGACAGCGGTCGACACCGCGAACGCGCTGCTGCGCTGTCTGGAGGGCAATACCAACATCCAGTCGTGTGAACTGGTTGATATCAACACGGTGCACATAAAGTAACCAACACAATCAACAAGCCCGCTTCAGAAAACGATACTCTGAGGCGGGCTTTTCGCTTTTCTACAATCTGAGGCCGCTTTCAAAAGGAGCCTCAGCCTGTCACCCAAATGGAAGCATTGGGGTGGCTTCTTTCAACCGGCGGTTCTGACTTTACTGCTGTGGCAGATAGACGCGGATCTCCGTACCGACACCCAGCGTGCTGTCCAGTTCAATGCGACCCTCGTGGTATTCCACCACATGCTTCACGATGGACAGTCCCAATCCCGTGCCGCCGATCTGCTTGGAACGGCTTTTATCCACACGGTAAAACCGTTCAAAGACCCGCATCTGCGCTTCCTCCGGGATGCCGATGCCGTTGTCCCTGACGGCGAACACCAGCTCATCCTCCTGCTCGTACAGAGAAACCCATACGCTGCCGCCCGGACGATTATACTTAATCGCGTTTTCACACAGGTTATACACCATCTCGCTGAGCATGGCATCCTCCCCGGTGACAGGTGGGACGCTGCCGTCAAAATGCAGCGTCACCTGCGCTTTTTCCGCAACCGGCCGCAACGATTCCAGCACCGCCGCACAAAGATCGCACAGATCGACCGATTCCATCCCGCTCTCCTGCCTGGGCTGCTCCTCAATGCGCGACAGGCGGATGATGTCCTCAATCAGCGCAATCAGCCGCAGCGCTTCCTTATGAATGCTGCCGGAGAACGTGCGGATATCCTCCATGCTCGCAACCATGCCGTTTTCCATCATCTCCGCATAGCCGGAGATGGAAGTCAACGGTGTTTTCAGCTCATGCGATACATTGGCGGAAAATTCCTGTCTGCTGTGCTCTGCCAGCCGCTGCTGCGTCTCGTCCAGCACAATGACAACCGCGCCGTGCACCTCGTCCATGCGCATCATCGGGCTGGCATACACATGGTACACGCTTCCACGCACGGAAAACCCATCGTCTCGGCTCTCGCCCTCCAGCGCGGCACACACGCACTCCCGCATCTGACGGGTGCGGTTGACAAGCAGATAGCTGCGGCCGATGTACTCGGTTGGCTGCGCACGATGCCCTGCCAGCATATGAATCGCGCTTGGATTGATGGAAATGATCGTGTTGTCGCTGGATATCAGCAGCAGACCCTCCCGCATGTTGTTTGTAACGATGCCAAGGATATCGCGCTCGCGCTGCAATATCTCCTGCTGGCTGCTGATCTGCTGATCCTGCGCACGGATATGCGACACGAACGGCGTCAGCTCAGCGTATGTTTCACTTTCCCCGCCTTCATGCTCGATCGCTTCCGCTGCCTGCTCCACCGGACGGATCATCCAGCGCGTCAGCCGGCGTGACAAAAGAAATGCCAACCCGAACAATACAATGACCACCACCGCAATGCCCGGAATCGCACCGATTAGGATACTGCGGATGCTGGAATATCGCCGCGACAGACGCAGGACGCAATCATCCGGCAGCCGGACGGCATAATAATAGGTCGATACATGGATGGTCGACGAACGGCGCGTATCCTCGCCGGTACCGTTTTTCAGTGCGGACTGAATCTCCGGCCGATCCAGATGATTCTCCATCTCCGCCGCGGAAGCATTGGAGTCATATAAAACCGTGCCGTCCTGCGTAATCAGCGTTGCACGTGTGTCCTCCGGCAGGCAGGCAAGCTGTTCGATATAGGTATCCAGCGACATCACACTGTAGGCTTTTCCGACGGTATCCGCCAGATCACATATCGCCTGCTCCGCCTGGCGGGTGGACAGCTGTACCATAACCGTCAGCGTCAGCATACACGCGCTCAGCACGCCAACCGCGCTGAGCAGCAGCAGCGTCCAGTAAATTCGTTTCTTCATACTTCTCTGTCGATCTTATAGCCCACGCCGCGCACCGTCTGAATCAGACTGCCATCGTCCCCCAGCTTCTTCCGCAGCGTATTGATATGGATATCCACCGTCCTCGTCGCGCCGCCGTAATCAAAGCCCCATACCTGCTCCATGATCTGGTCGCGGGTGAGCACACGCCCCTGATTGTGCATCAGGTCACACAGCAGCTTGAACTCCTTGCGCGTCAGCGCGACCGTCTTGCCATCCACTGTGACGATATGGCTCGCTTCATCGATGTGAATATTGCGGTATTCCCAGATCGCGTCCTCCTGCTGCGCGGTCACACGACCCGGTTCAATCGTGCGGCGCGCCACAGCGCGGATACGGGAAAGCAATTCCAAAATGCCGAACGGCTTGGATACATAGTCATCGGCGCCGAGATCAAGTCCGCGCACCTTATCGATTTCCGCTGTCTTTGCCGTCAGCATGATGACCGGAATCTGCGCCGTGCGTGCAGTCGAACGCAGACGCCGAAGGATCGACAGACCGTCCTCTCCCGGAAGCATGATATCCAGCAATACCAGATCCGGCAATCCGCTGTCCAGCACGGCAAAAAATGACCGCCCGTCCGGAAAGCCCTGTGCCGTATACCCGCTGCCATTCAGCGCGTATACCACCATGGTACGGATGCTCTCATCGTCCTCCACAACAAAAATCGTCATGTCTTCCATACCATTCTCTCCTCCTGTGATCTGTTTTTCTTATTATACCAGATTCCCTGCCCCGCTAACGTAAAATGTATGTAAAGTCTCAGGGAACCTCCGAATCAATCGTCTGCGGCCGGACGGCGGTTCCTGCCGATTGCGTCAGCGCTTCCTCAGCGCCTGTGAAACGCCTGTAAAACGCAAAACAAATTCCCGATTTCCGAAATGGATATCGGGAATGACGCATATTATAGAAAAAGTTCAACCTGTGCCCGCCGCGTAAATTTCTCTTCCAGTTCACGTTTGTGAGACAGATATATCTCATTATCAAAGTAGCGCGCCTTCTCCGGACATTTTTTGATACATGCGCCGCATTTGATACATGCGCCGCGGTATTGCCGCACGTCCTGCGGGTCAATCGCGCCGGTCGGGCACAGCGACGCACAAAGCCCGCACGCGGTACAGCTGTCCCGCAAGGCCGGTTTTACCTTTAAGTATTCCCTCGCATTGCGCGGCGTGTAGTATGGTCTGGGCGGCGTGTTCCCCCTGACCGCCACCGGCTGCGTGGGAAGCTGTTCCATCGCATCCAGCTTTCCTGCAATATCCCGCGCAAAGCTGTCTGCCAGCTTCACGTCTGCGGCGTCCGGTCGTCCCGCCGCCAATGTGTAGGAAAACGAGTGCTCCCCGACAAACGCCGCTCCGGCAATCGCGCAAAAACCGTTTTCGCCCAGAACATCGCGCAGCTCGATCAGCGCATCATCATAGTTCCGGTTGCCGAACAGAACAACGGCAACCGCCGGCGTACCGTTTCCCCTGATATGGTCGCGCACATATGGCAGCAGCTTATTCGGCACACGCCCCGCGTAGACCGGCACGCCGACGACCGCCAGCTCGTCCGCGCCGCATACGATATCCGTTTCCCGCGCCGCCGGAAGCGTAAAATCATCCTCCTGTGCCGGAACATTCCATATCTGCGCGAGCTGTGCGCCAATCCGGCGCACAATCGTCTTTGTCGTATCCGTCGCGCTGAAATAGATCATACGGATGTGCTTTATCTTCATATTCTCTCACCTCTCACTATAGTAAAACGGAGCGGTAAGGTCATCCTCCCGCTCCGCTGCAAATCCTCTGCCTGTTTTAAAATTGAATCGAATCGTCCGACTGCTTCAGCCCGATGATACCGATTACCATAACAGCGGCGCCAAGCGCGATCGTCACAGCGCCCAGTACCAGTTCCGCAATATTCAGTCCTTTATTCATATCTGCTCACTCCAATATACGCATAATCATTTCTATAGTATAACACAGCGGCGACAGAATTTCACTTCTTTTCTGCAAAATGCTCGAGACAATATTTTTGGATTATTTTTGCGATCTTATGCGCATCGCGCTTTCCCTGTCTGCTGTCTGTGCGCAGGATCCCCTGCACCGCGTCCTCTGTCAGCGGCAGCTGCTGCACCAGCTTTTCCAGTACGGCATCCGGCATCACCGTATGCGGCAGAACACCGCGCCGTCCGGCAGCGCTTCTGCGATAATCCCGCAGCTTTCGCGCCAGCTCAGGGCGCGATGACCGGCTGCTCTCCCGTGTTTCACGCGCTTCCTCCTGTGAAACGCGCACACGCAGCGCAACCGTTTCCCCATGAAACAACACCTGTTTTGCGCTCGCGCACAGCCGCAGGCGCGGATGCGGATTCTCCTGCCTGACCAGATAGCCGAAGCTGACCAGGTGGTCGATAACCGTCCGGATGTCCTGCGCCGTGCTGTCCTTCATGATACCATAGGTTGACACCGCGGCATAGCTCCGGATGTCTTCATCCGGACAGCCCAACAGGATACGGCAAATGGCATCCGCGTCGCACTGTTCTTTGACACGATATACGCAGGACAGCACCTTCTGCGCCTCCGTCGTTACATCCTGTTCGACACTGGACGCTTCGCAGTTTCCGCAGTTGCCGCAAAAGTCCGGCGCATCCTGTCCGAAATACTGCAATATATATTGACGCAGGCATTGATCGGTAAACACATACCGGCGCATCTGTTTCAGCCGCGCCAGATTTCTCTTTTTCAGCTGTTCGACCTCTTTCTCTGTCAGCGCCGGATTTTCCGGATCCAGACCGATGAGATATTCATGCAGATTGATATCATTTTCCTCAAACAACAGCAGGCAATGTGCCGGTGCGCCGTCCCGTCCGGCGCGCCCCGCCTCCTGATAATAGCTCTCAATATCGCGCGGCATACCAAAATGTACAACAAAACGCACATCCGGCTTGTTAATCCCCATGCCGAACGCATTGGTCGCAACAATGACCGGTACCGCGCCGCTGACGAAGCGCTGCTGCACATCCCGACGCACCATTGCGTCCATGCCCGCGTGATATGCCACAGCTGCAATGCGGTTGTCGCACAGATATTGTGCCATCTCCTCCGTTTTCCTGCGCGTCAGGCAATATACAATGCCACATGCCCCGTTCTGCCGCTGAATAAAGCGCACCAGCTGTGCTTCGCGGTCATATGCGCGCATCACCGCATAGTGCAGGTTCGGGCGGTCAAAGCTGGTGACCAGCCGTTCCGGCGTCTTCAGCTCCAGCGCGGCAACAATATCCTGACGCACCTGCTCGGTTGCCGTAGCGGTAAAAGCAGAGATGATCGGCCGCTTCGGCAGGCTGCGGATAAAGCGCGGAATCTGCCGATAGCTCGGACGGAAATCGTGTCCCCACTGGGAAATGCAATGCGCCTCATCTACCGCGATCATTGAAATCGGCAAGCGCTGTACAAGTGCGGCAAAATCCGGCGCAAGCAACCGTTCCGGTGCAATATAGATCAGCTTGGCACGTCCCGCGGCGGCCAGCTGTATCGCGCTGCGGCGCTCCTGTGCTGTCTGCGCACTGTTGAGCAGGCAGGCGGAAATCCCCATCCGCTGCAAGGCGGCAACCTGATCCTGCATCAAAGAGATCAGCGGCGCAATGACCAGCGTCACACCCGGCAGCAGCATTCCGGAAAGCTGATAACAGATGGATTTTCCCGCGCCGGTCGGCATAACGCCCAATACATCCCGTCCGGCAAGAATCGAATCGATCAGTTTCTGCTGTCCCGGGCGAAATTCCGTATAGCCAAACGACTCCCGCAAAATCCGGTGCTTTAAATCCATCTGCGTTTCCTCCTTTGCCTGCTTATCAGTATGGCATAATTTATCGCGCAATGCAAGTCTGTCACTTTACTTTTCCCGTCCGATACGTTATACTGAAAGCTGTTCATTGTGAAACAGGACAAATCGCAGCGCGTGGTATCGGATACCGTCCTGCGCGAAAGGAGACATCTATGTTTATTGAACTTTTAAAATCCTTTATCCTCGGCATCGTTCAGGGTATTACCGAATGGCTCCCTGTATCCTCCACCGGACATATGCTGCTGTTCGACGAATTTCTACAGCTGGACTTCCCCAAGGACTTCACCGACATGTTCTTCGTTGTCATTCAGTTCGGGTCCATCCTCGCTGTTCTTGTGCTGTATTTTGACAGGTTAAATCCGTTTTCCGCAAAAAAATCGGAAGAGGAAAAACGCCATACCTGGCAGCTGTGGGAAAAGGTCATCATCGCCTGCATTCCGGCCGGTGTCGTTGGCATTCTGTTCGATGATCTCATCCACGCTTTGCTGTACGGTCCGGTTGTCATCGCCATTGCGCTCATCGTCTATGGTATCCTGTTTATCCTGTTGGAAAACACCCGCCGGCGCCCGACGACTACCTCGCTTGAAGCGCTGTCCTTCCGCAAGGCGTTCTGCATCGGCATCTTTCAGATGCTGTCGCTGGTCCCGGGCACCTCGCGCTCCGGTTCCACCATCCTCGGCGCGGTATTTCTCGGCTGTGACCGTTCCGTCGCCGCTGAATTTTCCTTCTTCCTTGCGATACCGGTCATGCTGGGCGCAAGCGGTATCAAAATGCTCAAGTATGGTCTGAATTACACAGGCGCACAGATCGGCGTCATGCTCGTCGGTACGATCACCGCCTTTATCGTCTCGCTGATCGTCATCCGTTTCCTGATGAACTACATCCGCAGGCACGATTTCAAGATTTTCGGCTGGTACCGCATCGTACTCGGCATTGTTGTGCTGCTGTACTTTGGACTGCTGGCGAGCTGATGCCTCCATTCAAGGACGTTTCCCGGCGCACAGCCGTGCGGAACGTCTTTTCTCGTCTGTGAATACAGGCTCTTATTCTGTCAGCCTGACCAGTGTATAATCATGGTGCACCGCAGGGAGGAACTTCTCCCACACATCCGTGCTGCTCATGCTCATGCTGGTCGTATTGACACAGGGGTGGCAGCCAAAGCGCGGTTCCCGATACACGTCCTCATCGAGCAGGAACTGCACCAGATTTTCCGTGTCATGCATCAATCCCATAATCGTCACCGATCCGGGCGTCAGACCCAGTATCCGCAAAAGATCCTGCTCCGGCGCGAACGACAGGCGCGGAATCTGCAGCTGCCGGCTCAGCTGCTTCGCGTCAAACCGCTTGTTCCCCGGCATCGTCAGCAAATAATAATTTGTCCGTTTCCGGTTGCACAAAAACAGATTCTTGCAGATATGGATACCCAGCAGCTTGTCCACGCCATAGCATTCCGTCGCGTCCGTGACCGGCGGATGGTCGATACACTGATACGGTATGTCCAGCTGCTCAAGCAGCCGGTAGACCGCCATCTCCTTCGGCAGCCGCTGTCCTGTCGGTGCTGTCGTCCGTATTTCCCGCTGTTCCATCACACAAATCCTCCAAACGTACAAAACACCAGCCGGAAAAGCGCCTTTGCTTTCTGGCTGGTGTTGTATTTTTATCCTGCTTACCGGTTCTTAAAGCCGTTCAGCTTTTCCTTATTGACGAATGCACGCATTGCGTCCTTCTGATCCTCCGTAGAGAAACACAGACCAAATGCTTCCGTCTCATATGCGGTGCCTGTGGTAACATCCGCCTGCATACCGCGGCGGATTGCCGCCTTGGATTCACGAACAGCAATCTGTGCCTGCGACGCGATTGCGTTTGCCATCTCAAGCGCCTTGTCCATCAGCTCGTCCGGTGCGTACACATGATTTACCAGACCGATCTGCTGTGCCTCGTCCGCCTTGATCGTGCGTGCTGTCAGGATCAGCTCCATTGCCTTGGAAACGCCAACGACGCGCGACAGGCGCTGTGTGCCGCCAAAGCCCGGCGTGATGCCCAGACCTACCTCCGGCTGACCGAACCTCGCCTTTTCGCTTGCCAGACGGATATCACATGCCATCGAAAGCTCACAGCCGCCGCCCAGCGCAAAGCCATTGACAGCTGCGATGGTCGGCTTCGTCAGGTTTTCCAGCTTCAAAAATACGCGGTTGCCCAGTGCGCCGAACTGCTTTGCTTCGTATGCGGACATGTGCGCCATCTGGCTGATATCAGCGCCCGCGACGAACGCACGACCCGCGCCGGTGATAATGGCTACAAAAATTTCATCATTTGCTTCGACTTCATCCAATACAGCGGACAGGTCATTCAATGTTTCATCATTCAGCGCATTCAGCACCTCCGGATGGTTCATGGTAATGATGCCCACCGCGCCCTTCTGTTCCAGTGTTACATATGCCATTTGTATTTCCTCCTGTACATAATTTCTCACAAAATCTGATATTCATTGTACACTCTCTCGTTTGCAACATCAAGCGAATTTGAAGAAACTTTTTCATTTTTGTGAAAAAATTAACAGAGATGATATTTTTCTGATACCATCTCTGTTATATTTCTTACTTTTTATCCGGCTTAAAGCTGTCCTTCAGCGATACAATGCGGTTAAAGCGCAGCCTGCCGTCCTCCGGCTGCCTGCTGTCCTGAATATAATAGCCCATGCGGACAAACTGCATCCGTGTGCCTGACGGGACATCGACGATTGACGGCTCCAGTTTGCAGCCGGTCAGCTGCTTTTTGGATTCCGGGTTGAGGTAATCCAGATAATCGGTTCCCTCCGGCACCGCGCCGGTGTTTTCCAGCGTAAACAGGTTTTCGTACAGGTTCAGTTCCGCGTCGACCGCGTACTTTGCCGATACCCAATGGATATTGCCGCGCACCTTGCGGCCATCCAGCGGATTTCCGTTGCCGGTTTCCAGATCCGCCGTGCAGCGGACTTCGATTACATTGCCTTCCTCATCCTGAATGACCTCATCGCATTTTACAATGTAAGCGCCCATCAGGCGAACCTCCCCGCCCGGCTTGAGGCGTTTGAACTTCGGCGGCGGCACGATGGCAAAATCGCTCTTTTCGATCCACAGCTCGCGGGTAAACGGAACCGCGCGCGTACCGGCCGACTCGTCCTTCGGATTGTTCGCAATCCGGAATGTCTCCTCCTTATCCGCCGGATAGTTGGTAATCACCAGCTTGATCGGCTCAGTAACCGCCATGCGGCGCAGCGCGGTGTCATTCAGTTCATTGCGGATGCAGTATTCAAGCAGCTTGATATCGACCAGACTGTCTGTGGTCGAGACGCCCGCACGGGTGACAAATTCCAGAATAGAGGACGGCGTATAGCCGCGGCGGCGCAGACCGCACAGCGTCGGCATCCGCGGGTCGTCCCATCCGTCCACTCTGCCTGTCTCTACCAGCTCACGCAGATAGCGCTTGGACATGACGGTATTGGTTACATTCAGACGCGCAAATTCTCTCTGCTTCGGATGCGACGGCAGGCACGGCGCACAGTTGTCCACTACCCACTCATACAGCGGACGATGGTTCTTAAATTCGATCGAACACATGGAATGCGTGATATGCTCCATCGCGTCCTGAATCGGATGCGCAAAATCGTACAGCGGATAAATGCACCATTTGTTGCCGATGCGGTGGTGCTCGGCATACACGATGCGATAGATCGCCGGATCGCGCATATTCATATTCGGCGAGGACATATCGATCTTTGCGCGCAAGGTTTTTGCGCCCTTTTCAAACCTGCCGCTGCGCATTTCCTCAAACAGCTTCAGATTTTCCTCAACCGAGCGGTCACGATATGGGCTGTTTTTGCCCGGCTCGGTCAATGTGCCGCGATATTCGCGCATTTCATCCTGTGACAGATCACAGACATATGCCTTACCCTGCCGGATCAGGTAAACGGCACATTCATAGCATTTTTCAAAGTAATCCGATCCGTAGAAAATACCGCCGGACGGTTCCTCGCCTGTCAGCCATATAACGTCCTGCAAAATGGACTGGACATATTCATCGTCCTCGCGCACCGGATTGGTGTCATCAAAACGCAGGTTAAACAGGCCGTTATACTTGGCCGCGACCGACCAGTTGATGTAAATCGCCTTTGCCGATCCAATATGAAGATATCCGTTCGGTTCCGGCGGAAAGCGGGTATGAATCCGCTCTGTCAGACCGTTCTTGATGTCCTCATCAATGATTTCATGCAGAAAATTTGACGCAAACTCCATCAGTGTTCCCCTTTTCTTTTACGTATGATTCATGCTTTACAGCGCGTCACATGCCGCGTTCAGGCGGCGGTTCACCTCAGCCTGTCCGAGCAGCCGCATGACAGAATACAGATCGGGCGCATTGGTGCGTCCGCAGACAGCGACACGCAGTACCATCGAAATATCGCCGACCGGTCCCTTATACGCCTCCGGATTCTTTTTATACAGCTTGGTCTCCGGCGCAAAGCCGTGCCTGTCCGCCAGCGCTTTGATTTTATCAAACCAGACGGTCATTTCATCCGCCGGATCGAAAATATCCTGATATTCTGCCAGGATCGCTCCGGCATCTTCCCTTGTGCTCTCCGGCATACCGGAATAATCCGGTCGGAACAGCTCCGGGAACATAAAGTCCATATACGCCTTTGTCTCGCTCCAGAAAGCCAGATCCTTGCGCGGCTTCTTTCCGCCGCGTCCAATGGAAAGGAACTGCTTTGTCAGTGTCGGGTCACGAACAAACAGCGCATGAAAATCCGCGTCGTTGTCCGCGCTCCACGCGGAAACATAGTCGTAAACCTCCTCCGCGCTCATGCGGGAGATGACATTTTTGCTGACATCGCGCAGCTTTTCCATATCAAACAGCGCGCCGGAAACGCTCATCTTCTTCGGGCTGAACGGGAAGTCGTTGATATCTGCGGTCTGGTTCGCGCGGCGCCATTCCTCAAAATTGGAATTGAGCAGCGTCATCAGATATTCCATCACCGCCGGCACCGGAATGCCCTGCTGATAATAATAGGACAGCGCCAGCTCCGGATCCTTGCGCTTGGACAGCTTGCGCTTGGAGCCGCCGTCCATCTTCATCAGCTGTGCGGTATGCACATATTTGGGACGTTTCCAGCCCATAACGTCAAACAGCTGTAAATGTACCGGCAGTGTCGCCAGCCATTCCTCGCCGCGCACAACGTGCGTGGTATGCATCAGGTGGTCATCGATCACATGCGCGAAGTGATAGGTCGGGATGCCGTCAGACTTGAGCAGGACAATATCCTGATCGTTTTCTGTCAGTTCCAGATTGCCCTTTACCAGGTCGGTATGGCGTACTTTATTTTCAATACTGCCCGTCGAACGGAAGCGGACAACGTAGCTCTCGCCCGCCCGCAGGCGGCGCTCGATCTCTTCCAGCGGACAGTCGCGGTATTTCGCATACTTTCCATAATAGCCAAAGTTTTCCTTATTTGCCTCCTGCTGCGCGCGCATTTCCGCCAGCTCCTCTTCTGTGCAGAAGCATGGATACGCATAGCCGCGCTTTACAAGATCCTTGACGAAAACATGATAAATAGCGGCACGCTCGCTCTGGCGGTACGGACCGTAAGCGCCGTTGTCGCCATCCGCCGTCGCGCCCTCGTCAAACGGCAGGCCGAAGTTCCTGAAAGTCTCCAGAATCAGCGCGACGCCGCCCTCTACCTCGCGCTTTTTGTCGGTATCTTCAATCCGCAGATAGAATACGCCGCCGGACTGGTGCGCCAGACGTTCATCCACTACCGCACCAAACAAATTGCCCAGGTGCATAAAGCCGGTCGGGCTGGGCGCCATACGTGTTACCTTTGCGCCTTCCGGCAGATCGCGAGCCGGATAGCGAGCCTCTATCTCTGCCGGTGTCTCTGTAACATCCGGAAACAGCAGCTCTGCCAAACGATTATAATCCATCTTGTTTCCTCTCCAAACGATTTCGTATATACATCATAAAACAGATTTTAAAAATGCATTATAAGCATACCATAGTTTTCCCGTTTCCGCAATGTTATGTACGGCAGAATTATGAAAGAAATGTGCTGATATTCTCTCAAAATTGCGACAAAAGTTTGTGAAAGCGCAAACTGCTTTATTGTCACCCGCAAAATTCTATGTTATAATAAAGATACTTTTAATAGATGCAAGGCGGTGAATACATGAAAATTCAGGAATCAGGTGAAAACTATCTGGAAACGATTCTTCTGCTTGAAATGCGCAACGGAACCGTTCACGCTGTTGATATAGCCAATGAGCTGGGGTACTCCAAGCCAAGTGTGACCCGTGCAATGGGTGTGTTAAAAAAGGCCGGTTTGGTAGATCAGGAATCCTACGGCACAATCCATTTGACAAACGCCGGACGAAAACGCGCGAATGAGATTTATGACCGTCATGTCCTCATCAAAGAATTTTTGATGACTATCCTGTCTATTGACGCTGTCACCGCAGAAACAGATGCCTGCCGCATCGAGCATATCGTCAGTCCGCTGACGGTGGAGCGTATGCGTGAGGTTCTCAAGGAAAAGCGTTGAATTTTTCTTGACGAATCCAAAAAACTGTTGTATACTGTTCAAGTAATTCCGCAAACGGAACAGCTCGAATAAAATATGGAGAGGTATCGAAGTGGTCATAACGGGGCTGACTCGAAATCAGTTTGCGAGCAATCGCACATGGGTTCGAATCCCATCCTCTCCGCCATATCTGTCATGTTAAATAGATGTGAACCATT
>CAYNPX010000020.1:0-19111 GCA_964399205.1 uncultured Butyricicoccus sp. | reverse complement strand
GTTCGTTTTCCAGCTGTTATTTGCTGAGAACAGCAGCACAGCGTGCACACAGGCACGGATGCTCCGCGTTTTGACCAACCGTCGGATCGTAGACCCAGCAACGCGCGCATTTTTCGCCTTCCATATGGCTGACGGCGATCTTCATGCCGCCGAGCGCTTCATAGGAATCGCCTTCGCCCTCACCAGTCTGAATGGAGACAGCGGAAACAATGCACAGCTTTGCGAGATCCTGACCGCAGTTTTCCAGAAAATCCTTACCGGCTTCAGATGTTGTGATGACAACCTTTGCCTCCAGCGGCTTGCCGATCAGCTTGGCGCCGCGCGCCTGCTCCAATGCCTTGTTGACATCATCGCGCACAGAGATAATCTTGTCCCACCTGATAGAAGCCGCTTCGTCAAATGCCAGAGATGCATCATACGCCGGCATATCATTGAACAGGACATTGCCCAGATCATCGCCTTCCCTGTGCGGCATTGCCTGCCAGATCTCATCCGCGGTAAAGCACAGGATCGGCGCCAGCATCCGTACCAACGCATCCAGAATATGATAGATTGCGGTCTGTGCCGACAGACGGCTCACGCCATCGTCACAGTACAGGCGATCCTTGATAACGTCCAGATAGAAGTTGGACATATCAACAACACAGAAGTTATGGATGGCATGGGTGACGACATGGAACTCATAGTTGTCATACGCAGCGCGAACGCGGCCAACCAGATCGTTGCACTTCATCAGCGCCCACTTATCCAGTTCCAGCAGCTGGTCATACGGCAGCATCTGATCGACAGCAAAGCCGTTCAGGTTGCCCATGATATAACGCGCTGTATTGCGAATCTTCAAGTAGTTCTGAGACAGCTGCTTGAACATCTTCTTGGAGATCTTCATATCTACGCGGTAATCCGCAGAAGAAACCCACAGGCGCAGGATGTCCGCACCATACTCCTTGGTGATGTCCTGCGGGCTCATGCCGTTGCCCTTGGACTTGGACATCTTCTGACGCTCTTCATCAACGATCATACCGTGTGTGATAACCGTTTTATACGGTGCGGTGCCCTTGGTCGCAATGGCAGTCAGCATAGAGGACTGGAACCAGCCGCGATATTGGTCATTGCCTTCCAGATAGACATCAGCCGGATAGGTCAGATCATCGCGCTCGTCCAGAACTGCCGCATGGCTGGAACCGGAATCAAACCAGACATCCATTGTGTCCGTTTCCTTGGTAAATTCCTTGCAGCCGCACTCACATGTTACATCATCCGGCAGGATGTCATTTGCATCCATATCGAACCACGCACTGGTGCCATGCCGGCGGAACAGGTCTGCTACCACAGAAATCGTTCTCTCGTTGACGATCGGCTTGCCGCACTTCTTGCAGAAGAAGATCGGGATCGGTACACCCCAGGTACGCTGACGGGAAATGCACCAGTCAGAGCGCTCCTGAATCATTGAGGTCATGCGGTCCTCGCCCCATGCCGGAATCCACTTGATATCATGACACGCCCGAACCGCATCGTCCTTCATTGCGTCAACAGAACAGAACCACTGCTCGGTTGCGCGGAAGATGATCGGGTTCTTGCAGCGCCAGCAGTGCGGATAACTGTGCTCAATGGTCTCTACGGCCAGCAGCGCATTCTGCGCCTTCAGATCCTCCAGAATAACGTCATTGGTCTTTTCATAGTACATACCGGCATACTTGCCGGCATCCTCAGTTGCGTAGCCTCTGCTATCGACCGGAACGATCATCGGAATCTCCGGATAACGCTGGCAGACAATAAAGTCATCCGCACCAAAGCCCGGTGCAGTATGGACACAACCGGTACCGGCATCCAGCGTAACATGCTCACCGACAATGACCAGCGAATCACGATCCAGCAGCGGATGCTGTGTCGTTACATATTCCAGCTCGGAACCCGTGATCGTGCCAACGACCTCATAGGATTCGATGCCTGCTGCGGCTGCAACGGCTCCGATCAAATCGGTAGCCAGAATATAAATCTCGCCATTCGGAACCTTGACAAAGGAATATTCAAAATACGGGTTCAGGGAAATCGCAAGATTGCCCGGCAGAGTCCATGTCGTCGTGGTCCAGATTACGAAATATACGTTCTCTGTTGTGCCCAAAACAGCGCTGATCTTGCCCTTGTCGTCCTTTACCGCAAACTTAACATAAATTGACTCACAGGTTGCGTCCTTGTATTCGATCTCCGCTTCAGCCAGCGCGGTCTCATCGTGCGGGCACCAGTAAACCGGCTTCAATCCCTTGTAGATATAGCCCTTCTTCGCCATCTCGCCAAAGACCTCGATCTGCTTTGCCACGAAGTCGTTGGTCAGTGTCAGATACGGATTCTCCCAGTCACCGACAACACCCAGACGCTTAAACTGCTCACGCTGTGTGTTGACATGATCCAGTGCAAATTCCTTGCACTTTTCACAAAAATCCTTATTGCTTACCTTATGACGATCCAGACCAAACGCGGCGATTGCCTGGCGCTCAATCGGCAGACCGTGGGTATCCCAGCCCGGCACATACGGCGCCTGATAACCGGTCATATTCTTATAGCGAATGATAAAATCCTTGAGAATCTTGTTGAGTGCATGACCCAGATGAAGATCACCGTTTGCATACGGAGGACCGTCATGCAGAATAAACAGGGGTTTCCCCTCGTTTTTCTTCATCAATGTATCATAAATGTGATCCTCCTCCCACTTCGCCAAAAATTCCGGCTCGCGCTTTGGAAGTCCTGCGCGCATCGGAAAATCCGTCTTAGGAAGGTTGATGGTCTTGTTGTAGTCCTGCGGCATTGAACCGTACTCCTTTCTAACTTTCGGCACTGTCCTTTTCTCAGCGCCGATCCGCCAACGGGCGGAATATATCGCAAACAGCGCTTGCGCTGCTTATCGTCAAAATTTAAATTGAAAATGTTTTCGTATCGTCTGCTGAGCCGCTTACTTCCACGGTAAAGGCAGTTTCTTCCATACCGTTATTCGATGCGGTGTGTTTTGCTTCCGTGCGCTGCGCATCAGCAAAAATGCGTCGGATATCCTCCGGGATCTCCGTGCCCTGCGGCTGTCTGCGCTCCCGCGGCGGTTCCGGCTCTACCGGACCTTCCACATGGCTTTCCATCGTTTCGCTATGTACGGTATGGTCGGAGATCGATGCAAACTCCAGACCGGTCTGATCCGGAATCGCGGCGATCTTGTCACTCTGCTCGCGGAATGCGCGTGTCATTCTGTCAATGAAAACAGCACACTCGCGCTGTGCCAGCCGCAGACGCGCCTGCTCCTGCGAAATCTGAATCTGATACTGACGCATCAGTGCCTCACACTGATTATTCGCGTCCGTTTTCATCTGCTCTGCTTCTGCGCGGGCGCGGCGAAGCGTCTCCTCCGCTTCCGCGGAAGCCTTTTTTGTCGTCTGCTCCGCAATATTCTGCGCCGATGTCAAGGCCTGCTTCAGACCGCCCTCAATACGGCGGTATTCTTCAATCTTATCTACCAAAACCTTCAGCTTGGCACGAAGTTCAGCATTTTCCTTTTCAAGCGCCTCCATGTCATCCGCTGCCTCATCCAACAGTGCATCCACACATTTTGTGTCATAGCCGCCGAACATAGTCTTTTCAACGGTATACTCCCGTATTTCCTTGGAACTTAACATGCTGACCTCCTGAAACCCGACCATCTAACACTGTCGGGAAATAACTGGAAAATGGCCGGGCATACAGACCCGGCCGAATGACCCTAATGACCCTGTGAAAACAGCGATCAATACAATCCTGACATCATAGCCGACAAAAGGCTCTGTAGGATGAGCAGGATCATAAACGCCAGAAGCGGTGAAAAATCAACCGGCATCGAACGCAGGGAACCGAATCGGCTGAGTAAATTGCGGCATGGCGCAACCATTGGCTCGGTGAGTGTATACAGCAGTTCCCCGATACGGGATTGCTGTACCTGCGGGAACCATGAAGCAAGCGCCCGGAATACCAAAAGCCATTGCAACAAACTGAGCAGCCGGATTGTAAAATACGCAATCATCATAATTATACGCTTTTCATCCTTCTAAACCGGAGGACTGAAAAATCAGAATTTCATTCCGTTGTTTTCCAGCTCACTGATAAGGTCGTCGCCCATAATCTCTACATCCAGCGGAGTAATCAGATAGGTATCGCTCGCAACGCGCTTGATCTTACCCTCAATCGCGTAGGTAACACCGCTGAGGAAGTCCAGCATACGCTTGGAAACATCCTTATCCGTTGACTCCAGATTGAGAACCACAGTCATCTTGTTCTTCAAATGATCTGCGATGTCGGCGACGTTATTAAACTGATCTGCCTTTACCAGAACAACTGCCAGCTTGGTCGTTGCGCTGATATTGACAACTCTATTATTTCTGCGCGGCTGAACCGGCATCTGCGCTGATTCTGCCGAAGCAGATGCCCTGACAGGCTCCGGGCGGTTATAATAAGACGAGTCGGCAGACTCCTCTGGCTCTAACGGCTCTTCATCCATGTCAAATTCGTCATCGTCCACGTCGCCGCTTACCCAGCGCTTAAAGTCATTCACTAATCCCATTTTCTGCTTCCTCCTGAATGGAACAATTCATACAAAGTAAATCAATAATGGCGGGCGCCAAAAATTGCTGTGCCCAGCCGGACAATGTTTGCCCCACAGGAAATTGCCTCTGCGTAATCAGCGCTCATTCCCATCGACAAGAAGTCCATGGTGATATTATCGTATTTTTTCGTCGATATGTCAATAAATAGTTGAGACATTCTGTCGAAATAAAGAGTTTTTTCTTGATTTGGCTGTGGTTTCGGCGGAATTGCCATCAGTCCGCGGATATGTACATGCTCCATCGCGGCGATCTCTTCCGCGGCAGAAAACAGCTCGTCCGGGTCAATGCCCAGTTTGCTTTCCTCCCTGCCAATGTTCACTTCAAGCAGAATATCCTGGCAAATACCCGCCTTCGCGGCCTCTTTGTCTATCACGCGCGCCAGCTTCACAGAACTGACAGACTCGATCAGCGCGACTTTTCCGATCAGATATTTCACCTTATTGGATTGCAGTGTACCGATAAAGTGCAGCGGGCAGCCGTCATAGGCGTGCTGCTCATATTTTTCCAGCAGCTCCTGCACGCGGTTTTCGCCGCACACATCTACGCCGGCCTCTACCGCAGCGCGCACCCGCTCCGCATCGTTCATCTTCGTTGCCGCAACCAGTATAATATCCTCCGGCTTTCTGCCGGATGCGATCGCAGCCTCTGCAATCCGCCGCTTCGCCTGTGTAATTCTCTGTATGATTTCATTGTGTTCTGCATCTGTCATTTCATTACCTTCTTGTCATCCAAATCTTTTGCTTCTACAATAATGTCATCCCCGGCGACCAGAGAATCATTGCCGGTGACATTCTGCTTCACAATGTAAAACTCATCGCCCTCAAACAGCTTTTCGATGGTCTTGTAACGCGCAACAGAGTTGGACATTACATACACGCCCATCTGGTCGTCCTCCATGCGGACAGCGGACTTCGGAACCTTTAATCCGGAATACGATGCGACAATGACCGTTGCCACCTGCTTGCGCATGGAAATCAAATCATCATTCATGTCCTGCGACTTGAAAATGACAAGCGTATCCTCATTGTCGGTATCGTCACGAATCGCCGCCACAGATGCCTGTACATCCTGACTCACCTGTGAAAAACGCAGTTTTACCGTATTCCCCTGCTCCAGATGCGCTGCTTCCTCGTCCGAAACCTCCGCCGCAAAATACCAGACATAGCCAGAAATTACTTTTCCTTTCCCGACAGAGGCAGACTTTTTATCATCGACGAGCCTGTTCAGCGAAGACAGTGTCAAATTCTCGATGATATCCGGTGTCAGCACTGTTTCATAGCCGTCAATGGACTCGCAGAAGTATCCCGCATATTCTGATGTAATATCCGATGTGCTGCCATCCAGCTTTGCTTCCAGCGATTCTGCCTGTGCTTTCAGGCTGGAAATTTCCGATTCAATATCATCACTCCCCTTGAGCAGCGAGCCGCTTTTCAACGAAAGCTGCCTCAATTCAGACGTGAGCGAAGATATTTGTCCAAGATTTGCGCCCTCCGATTCTTTGCTGATTGCGTTCATCTGCGCAATGATCTTCTGGTTCAAAAGACTGGAATTGGTGATTGTGGCGGAAACCGACCGCAGCGTTTCCAGCTGTGAGATGTTATCCTGTATATTTTTCAGTTCCCGACTGACCGTAAGCGCATCCTCGTCCTCATATTCCGTAATCAGCGACGCACCCTTTGCGACCTTATCGCCGTCAGAATAATTATATTCCACCGTGTCGCCCTCCGCAATATCTATCACCTGTTCATCGCGGATGAAATACCCGGTCGTGGAAAAGGAATCATCCATAGAAACCTGTATCGCTGTCGTCGTTTTTACCGGATTATAGTGGTTCACTGCCGTGTTTACCACACCGTACACCAGCACCAGCCCAAATACAATAATCGGAACACGAAGCGTTTTATTGATTTTTATTTTGCCGATCTGCCAAACGCGGCTGGAACGGCGCGAAGATTTTCTCCGAAAAGCCGGAGGCCATTTGAATGCCATAGAACATAACTCCTATCGGCAGGCAGTTATTCACACAGCAGCCGTATCCCTCCTGCTGCACAGCTCAAGCCTTCTCTGCGGAATCACCGTGGAGATCGCGTGCTTATAGATCATCTCCTGCTTACCGTCACAGTCAAACAGGATAACAAATGTGTCGAAGCCGCGTACAATGCCGCGAAGCTGAAAGCCATTGGTCAGAAATACGGTCAGCGGAACCTTTTCCTGCCGCGCCCTGTTCAAAAAGGTGTCTTGTAAATTGATTTCACTTTTCATTATAAAGCAAACCTCCCGAAATGTATAGAGATACTTTTGGAGTCTTGTCTGTAAATTATAAATTTATTGATTATTTACAAGCAAGCTCTCCATATGGTACACCCCAGGCGGCTAAAATTTCTGTCGCTTGGCGGAGAATTTCCGAAAATTCATCGGGGGAATTGTAATACAGCCAGTTGACACGCGAATCCCGCCGCAGCCATGTCAGCTGGCGCTTCGCATAATTGCGCGAAGCCCGCTTGAGCGTGTCGAGGCAATCCGAAAGCGATGCTTCGCCACGCAGAAAGGGCACAAGCTCTTTATAGCCAATCGCCTGCGCCGCTGTCCCTGTCAGCCTTCCGCTTTCCCACAAGCGGCGAACCTCCTCGACAAGCCCCATTTCCGCCATCCGGTCAACGCGCCTGTCGATGCGGTCGTACAGCGTCTGACGCTCGCTCGGACACAGCGCAAATAAAATCGCATCATACTTTGGTTCGGGGCGCTTATTTCGTCTGTTGAGTTCTCCAATCGTCATACCGGTCTGTTCATATACCTCCAGCGCGCGTACCACACGCTTGACATTGTTTTCGTGAATACGCTCTGCGGATTCCGGGTCGACCGTGCGCAGCAGCTCATGCAGGGCATGTGCGCCCTGTTCGCGCGCAATGGCGTTGTATTTTTCCCGTGCCGCCAAATCAGTCTCATCTCCGGAAAATGTACTGCCATCGATCAGCGCATCCAAATACAAGCCCGTACCTCCGCAGACGATCGGAATCCTTCCGCGCGACAAAATAGACTGCGCGCAGGCGTCCGCCATCTGCTGGTAGCGTGCCACGGAAAATGTCTCCCCCGCTTCCGCCACATCAAACATATGATGCACGATGCCTTCTCTCTCCGCCATGTCCGGCTTCGCGGTTCCGATATCCATACCACGATACAGCTGCATGGAGTCCGAAGAGATGATCTCTGTATCCAGCTTTCTGGCAAGCGCAATGGACAGCGCGGTTTTGCCGGAGGCAGTCGGTCCGGCAATGCAAATCAGCTTTGGTTTCATTACTGGTTCACCCGCTTGAACATTTTATCCAGTTCATATTTTGTCAGCCGAACCGTGACCGGTCTGCCATGCGGACAACAGGTTACATCCGGATCAGACAGCACGCGGTCGCACAGTGACTGTAATTCCTCCATGCTCGTCTGCATACCCGCCTTGATCGCGGCCTTGCAGGAAACGGTATGAATCAGATCATCCAGTTTGTCCGGCACCGGTGTACGGCGATCCATCAGCTTCTGTGCCATTTCAGAAATCGTAACGGCAATATCTCCGGCATCTAAGTATGCCGGCGCCTCGCGCACCGCTACGCTGTGCTGTCCAAATGGTTCCAGCGCGAAACCAAGCGCCTGAATCTGCTCCATGCCCTCCAAAACGGCAGCGTATTCTTCTCCGGAAAGGTCGGCAACAACAGGCTGCAGCAGCATCTGCGTCGGAATATCCGCCTGCGGACGCAGCTGATTGAACAGGATACGCTCATGCGCCGCATGTTTGTCGATCAGGATCAGCCCATCCGGATCCTCCGCCAAAATATAAGTCTCGAAGCAGCTGCCGATTACGCGCGCCCGCGGCAGGTCGCCCGTCAGACAAGCCGGCGTTTCCGGATTCTGCGCCGGTTCAGCAGAAACTTCTTCCGGTTCCTTCTCCGCAGCCGGTGCGGATGCCGTCTGCCGCGCAGGAATTTCAGACGGAATCAGCGATTCCCGTTCCCGCTCATCCTCCTGCGGCATGTGCAGCGCCTGCGCGTCGGTATCGTCTACGTCGATGTACGGCTGGAAACCGCCTCTGCGTACCGGCGGCATTTGCGGCGCGCCGGCCGCATGATATGCCGATGGGCTGGACAGCCCGCTTTCCTGTGCAGCCGCTTCTGACCGCACGGGACGGGATATCGGAGGGTGAAATGCCCGCATCGGTTCAACCTGCGGCATCTCCCGCTGTGCCGGAACGGCTTTCTGCGGCTTCGCCTCGATCTCCGGTATATTGTCGTCTCCCGCCAGCGCATTTTTACACGCCGCGTAAACAGCGGAAAAAACCTGCTTTTCCTGCGCGAATTTGACCTCCGTCTTTGCAGGATGGACATTGACGTCTACCTGCCCCAGCGGCAGGTCAATGCAAATGCAGCCATACGGAAACTTGCCCGTAATAATACTGTTTCGATATGCCTCCTCCATCGCCGCCTGCACCAGCTTGGACCGGATAAATCGTCCATTGACGAAAAAGTGCTGAAATGTGCGGTTGGCACGCGGGGAATGCGGTTTGGAGATATAGCCCCAGACCGTGATGCCGTTTCGCTCCTTTTCCGGCACCTCAATCAGATTTTTGGACAGCTCTTTGCCGAAAACGCTGAAAACCGCGCTTTTCAGGCTGCCGTTTCCGGAAGAATGAAACACGTCCTTTCCGTCACGGATGCAGCGGAACGCGATCTCAGGATGGCTTTCCGCCGCGTGTTCCACAACAGAAATGATATAACCGGCTTCGGTAAAATCCTTCTTTAAAAATTTCATACGCGCCGGTGTGTTGTAAAACAGGTCACGGATGACAAAGGTCGTGCCCTCCGGACAGCCGGCAGGCTCATTGGCGGTAATGTTACCGCCCTCCAGCATCAGATGCGTACCCTCTATACAGCCGTGCTGCTTGGTGAACAGATCCACACGCGAAACCGCGCAAATCGCCGCCAGCGCTTCTCCGCGGAAGCCCAGCGTACCTATGGCATGTAAGTCCTCCTGTATGCGTATCTTACTCGTCGCATGTCTGCGAAAGGCAACCGGCGCGTCCTCCGGCGCCATACCGCAGCCGTTGTCACAGATGCGCAGATACGAAATGCCGCCGTGCTCCAGTTCGACCGTGATCTGCGTCGCGCCGGCGTCAATCGCATTCTCCACCAGCTCCTTGCACACCGACGACGGACGCTCTACAACCTCGCCGGCGGCAATCAAATCCGCCATGTGGGAATCCAATTCGTGGATCACCGCCATGCCGTACCCCTCCCTTCTGTCATTCGACCATCTTCTGCAACTCGTAAACCAGATTCAGCGCTTCGATCGGCGTCATTGTATTGACATTGACTGACCGCAGCCTGTCCGCAATCTCATTGGACTGCAAATGCGTCATGGAAATCTGCTCCTGCTCCGGTTCATCCATCACTTCATGCACCTCGATTTTCGGCGCGTTTGCTTCCAGATCCTTCAAAATACTCTTCGCGCGGCGCAGTACCGGCTTCGGAATACCGGCCAGCTTCGCAACGGCAATGCCATAGCTGTCATCCGCGCCGCCGGGTACAATCTTGCGCAAAAATGTAATATCGTCGCCGCGCTTCTTGACCGCAATGTTGTAATTCTTTACGCCGTCCAGCAAATTCTCCAACGCTGTCAGTTCATGATAATGCGTTGCGAACAGCGTGCGCGAACCGATTTTCCTCGTATCCGCAATGTATTCCACCACAGCGCGCGCAATGCTCATGCCGTCAAACGTCGAGGTCCCGCGACCAATCTCATCCAGAATGACCAGGCTGAACCGCGTCGCGTGCATCAAAATATCCGCGACCTCGCTCATCTCGACCATGAATGTCGATTGTCCGCTTGCCAGATCATCCGACGCGCCGACGCGGGTAAACACACGGTCCGCAATGCCGATCCGTGCTTCGCGCGCGGGGACAAACGAACCCATCTGCGCCATGATTGTAATCAGCGCGACCTGCCGCATATACGTCGATTTGCCCGCCATATTGGGGCCTGTGATAATGGCGACGCGATTGGCGCGGTCATCCAGCAGCGTATCATTCGCAATAAACATTTTGTCCCGCAGCATACGCTCCACCACCGGATGGCGCCCATCTTTGATATCGATGACCGAGGAGTACTCTACCTCCGGACAGCAGTATTGATAGAGATCCGCCACCTCGGCAAGCGCACATAAAACGTCAATCTGCGCCAGTGTCTGCGCTGTGATCTGAATGCGGTGTACAGCAGCGGCAATCTGCTCCCGCACCTCGGTAAACAGGGTATATTCCAGCTCTACAATACGCTCCTGCGCCTGTAAAACCGTATTTTCATATTGCTTAAGCTCATCTGTGATGTACCGTTCACAGTTCGCCAACGTCTGCTTACGGACATAGTGCTGCGGAACCTTATCAGACATCAGGCGGGATACCTCAATGTAGTAGCCGAAAACGCGGTTATATCCCACCTTCAGCTTCGGGATGCCGGTAGCTTCCCGTTCCCGCGCCTCGATGGCAAGGATCTCCCCCTTGCCGCCGGAAGCGATATCGCGCAGACGATCCAGCTCCGCGCTGTAACCTTTCCGGATGAATCCGCCCTCGCGCAGCGAAAACGGCGGTTCGTCCACAATGGCAATTTCAATCAGCTGTCTGATATCCTGTATCTCATCCATAGATTCATACAGAATTTGCAGCATGGGAGCGCTGCACTGCGACAGCTGCGCCCGAATTGCCGGAACATGCTCCAGCGTCGCGCACATACTGCGCATATCACGACAGTTCGCCGTTCCATAAACAATGCGTCCAATCAGACGTTCAATGTCAAACATCTGCCGCAATTCCTCTGTCAATGCGCTGCGACGCATCAGATCGTCCTTTAATTCACCGACCGCCTTTTGACGTTGTATGATCTGATTTGGGCTGCGCAGCGGCTTACTCATCCACTGCCGCAGCAGGCGCGCGCCCATCGCGGTGCGGGTCTTATCCAGAACCCACAAAAGCGAGCCTTTCTTTTCCTTGGTCCGCATTGTTTCAAACAGCTCCAGATTGCGCCGCGCGTTCAGGTCAAGCTCCAGATATTGCCCCTGATGATACAGCTGTAGTGTGTCAATATTGGAAAGGTCGCATTTCTGTGTATCCTCCAGATAGCGCAGCAGCGCGCCGACCGCGCAGACGATCGCCGGATGCTCATCCAGCACAGTCTGATCCACAGTCTGAAACCGTGCGCGCACCAGTTCCATACACTTTGCCGGTTCATAGTTCGATTCCGGCATACGTTCCACGCCGCATTCAATATGCTCCGTGAGAAAACGCATCAGCTGCTCATGATCCGCCGCGGCAGAGTCAACCAGTACCTCGCGCGGCAGGAAGCGCCCCAGCTCATTCATCACATACACTGCCATATCGCTGCCGATCATGTCAGTTGCAAGCATTTCGCCGGTTGTAATATCCGCAAAGCATATGCCGGCGCCAACCGCGCCAAGATAGACCGATGCAATGTAATTGTTGCAGTTTTCATCCAGCATGGATGCCTCTATGACGGTGCCCGGTGTGATCGTGCGAATGATCTCGCGTTTGACAAGCCCTTTTGCCTTTTTCGGATCCTCGACCTGTTCACAGATAAAGACCTTATGTCCATTTTTGACCAGCTTGGCAATATAGCTCTCGCAGGAATGGAACGGAATTCCGCACATTGGCGCGCGTTCCTCCTGTCCGCAGTCCTTGCCGGTCAGCACAAGATTCAGCTCTTTTGAGGCGATCTTCGCATCGTCATAAAACATCTCATAAAAATCGCCCAGACGATACAGCAGGATGCCGCCGGGATTCGCGTTTTTAATTTCAAAATATTGCCGCATCATCGGCGTGAGTTCAGCCATGGTACCCCTTTCTTATCACTCTGCCGTACAGGGTACGCAGAGAGGTTTTCTCAATCACTGCATCGGCAAAATCGCCGATCTGTAAGTCTTCCCCACGGCAGAGCACCAGCAATCCGCCATCCGTCCTGCCGCAGTGGGTATACACACCATCCTTGCTGTTGGACAATCCGTCGATCAGGATATTCATCTCTCTGTCCTGATATGCGTCCTGCCGCTTCTGGTTGATGGCTTCCTGCGTTTTCAGCAGTCGACCGAAGCGATCCTGCTTTTCCTCCGGTGTTGTGCTGTCCGGCATGGCCGCAGCCGGTGTTCCGCTGCGTTTGGAATACAGAAACGTATACAGCTGGTCATACTGTCCGCGCCGGACGACATCCAGTGTCTCCCGGAAATCCTCTTCCGTTTCTCCCGGAAAGCCTACAATGATATCAGACGACAGTACGACATCCGGCATGTACCGGCGCGCCTGCTCCAGCAGCGAAAGATAGGCTTCCTTCGTATAACCGCGGTTCATTCTCTTTAAAATCACATCCGAGCCGGATTGGAACGGCAGATGCAGCTGATGCGAAATATGTGTCCCGTTTGCCATCGTCCGGAACAGCTTTTCGGAGGCGTCCTTCGGATGGCTCGTCATGAAGCGCAGGCGGTACTCTCCCGGCACGGCATCCAGCCGCGCCAGCAGATCCGCAAAGTCCATGCCGATGCCCAAATCCCTGCCATAGGAATTGACATTCTGTCCCAGCAGCGTAATATCCTTATACCCGTCCGCAACCAGACGGCGCAGCTCCGCTTCGATGTCCTCCGGCTGGCGGCTGCGTTCTCTGCCGCGCACATACGGTACGATACAATAGGTGCAGAAATTATTGCAGCCATACATAATGGACAGCCAGGCATGGCAGCCCTCGTCACGCTGTACCGGCAATCCCTCCGCGATCTCGCCCTTCGGGTCGCCGGTAATATCGAAAATCCGTTTGCTGCCGCTCAGCCGGCGCAGCAGCAGCTCCGGAAACCGCCACAGCATGTGCGTGCCGAATACGATGTCCACGCGCGGATAGCTCCTTTTGATCTTTTCCGTTATATGCTCCTGCTGCACCATACAGCCGCACATACAAATGGTCACATCGGTGCGCGTATCCTTGATGTGCGTGTATTGTCCCATAATACCGAAAACACGCTTTTCCGCGTGCTCCCGTACCGCGCAGGTATTGACGACGATGACATTTGCCCGCGCCGCGTCCCGCGTGCGGGCGTAGCCCATCTCGCACAGCATACCGGCAATCCGTTCTGTATCCGCTTCATTCTGCTGGCAGCCAAAGGTCTGGCAAAAAAACAACGGCTTCTCCGGCAGCAGCGCATTGCGCCGGTTCACCTGCTCCATGCAATCCAGCTGGCGGGCGATCTCTTCCTTTGGTACTTGTCTCGAAGTAAAATCTATCATAATTGCTCACACATTTTATTTTATCGAAATTCATTCAGCTGCGCGTCATAAACCATCAGGTGATGATAGTTCGCGCCGTCCGGCTCGAACTGCGGCAGCTCACGGATGAGAACTCTGGTAAGATATTCCGGGCTGAGGTTATTGTTGCCCGCGCCGAGAATCGCGTAAGCACGCACGCAGTCGGCATCCTCTTCCAGCGAGAATCCACGGATATAGTCCTTTATGTTGACTTCCTTCTCTCCGCGCTTGGATTTTTTCATAATGAGAATCTCATCACGGTTAAACAGCGCGTTTACCGCTTCGCAGAAGCCCTCCGGCACGCCGCTGTCGAACTCCCATGTGATCTCAAACTTGGAATACGCAATATCACGCACCTTGCGTCCCGCGCCGTTCTCAATGGAATAAATCTCCTGTACGGACAGCCCCGCCGGTGTGACGGCATTTATGCGTGCAACCGCATCCGCCGGAATTTCCTCCGCGGTGCAGTTGAAATCCAGAAACTCCCACTCGCCGGAGTAGCCGGTGGACAGCGGCAGCGCGATCGAAATATAAATATGCTGATTGAAGCCCTCGGTATACCATACCGGCAGATGCGCACGCGCAATGACACGCTGCATACAGTGCATCAGGTCGAGATGCGAGATATAAGCCGCTTCCTCTGTTTTCGAGAAGCGCATCCGTGCTTTAAACATGGCAGGCACATCCTTTCATCAGGCTTGCCGCGCCGCAGCCCGCGCATTTTTCCAGGCAGGACGGCGTCGGCTCCGCGCGGCGGGATCGTTCCCATTCACGCCTGAGATGCTCCCTGGTCGTACCGCAGCCGATATGGTCCCACGGAAATACTTCATCCAGCGGACGCTGACGATTCGCGTAAAATGCCGGATCTAAACCGCAGGCGCGGAATGCATCCATCCACTTTTCCAGCGAAAAACACTGATCCCAGCCGTCCATTTTACAGCCGGACTTCCACGCGGTATACAGCGCCTCGCCCGTCCGGCGGTCGCCGCGGGCAAAAACGCCCTCCAGATAGCTTGTATCGGAATCGTGCCAGCGGAAGGTGACGTTTTTTGTTTTCATCACCTTGCGCAGGTATTCCGTCTTTTCATCCAGTTCAGCCTTCGTCGCCTGCGCGTCCCACTGGAACGGCGTCTGCGGCTTTGGCACAAAGCAGGAGGTCGACGCTGTGATGCGGACACCGCGCGCGCGGTTTGGCGTATTCATGCGCCAGCAGTATGCGATATTCCGGCACAGCTGTGCCATCTCGTCAAAATCAGCGTTCGTCTCGGTCGGCAGACCCATCATGAAATACAGCTTGACGTTATTCCAGCCGCCCTGAAACGCATAGGTGCAGGCATTGATCAGATCTTCTTCTGTAATATTCTTGTTGATGACATCACGCAGGCGCTGGCTTCCGGCTTCTGCGGCAAAGGTCAGCCCGCTCTTACGCACCTTCTGTACACGCTCCATCAGCTCCATGCTGAACGAATCCGCGCGGAGAGACGGCAGCGACAGGCTGACCCGGCGCTGCTCGCAAAAATCCAGCAGCTTGTCCGCCAGCTCCGGCAGTTCAGAATAGTCGCTGGTCGACAGGGAGGAAAGCGAGATCTCCTCGTATCCGGACTGTTCCAGTATGGCTTCCGCCTGTTTGAGCAGCGTCTCCGCGCTTTTTTTGCGCAGTGGACGATACGTATGTCCAGCCTGACAGAATCGGCAGCCGCGCGGGCAGCCGCGGAACAATTCAACCATTGCACGGTCAAAAACGATTTCCGTTGAGGGAACAACAAAGTATTCCGGATAATACATATTGTCTAAGTCCTGCACAATACGCTTCTGCACAAACGCCGGCGCGCCGTCCTTCGGCGTGACAGCCTTGACCGTACCGTCTGCATGATAGGAGACTTCATACAGCGACGGAACATACACACCCGGAATGTGACATGCCTTCCGCAAAAACTGCTCCTTGCTCCAGCCTTCCCGCCTGGCCTGTCGATAGAGGTCTGTAAATTCGATCATCACCTCTTCACCGTCGCCGATCTGGAAGGCGTCTACGAACGGCGCCAGCGGCTCCGGATTATACGCGCATGGTCCGCCGCAGACAACCAGATTTTTCAGCCCCGTGCGTTCACATGCCCGCACCGGAATACCGCCCAGATCAAGCATGTTTAAAATATTGGTGAACGACAGCTCATACTGTAGCGTAAATCCCAGGATATCCATTTCGGCAATGCTGTCCCCGCTTTCCAGTCCGTAAAGCGGAATGCCGGCATTGCGCATCTCCTGCTCCATGTCGATCCACGGCGCAAACACACGCTCACACCAGATATCCTCCTGTTCATTCAACAGCCCATATAAAATACGGCTGCCCAGATGGGACATGCCTACCTCATAGGTGTCCGGAAAGCACATGCCGAAGCGCAGCGCAACATTGTCTTTTTCTTTTACAACGGAGCCCCATTCACCGCCAACATAGCGGGCGGGCTTCTGTACACGCGGAAGAATACGTTTTAGCTTCCGTGATAGCTTCATAAAGTTACCTCATTTGCCTGGGAAGCGCTGATTCAATCGGCAAGAGCTGGCGGCGAGGGATGTTTTGTCAGAAGAAGGCGCGAAAACGCAGGAATACTTGATGTATTTCAAGTTTGAGCAACGCATTTCTGGCGGAAAAGAACTGCCGTCCGGCCGCAGACGATTGATTCAGAGGTTCCCCTGATTATTATTCAAAAGAAAGGAGCTCTTCGACCGGGTTGACCGAAGAGCCCGCTCGTGCAGGTTTCAGGTTTGATTACTCGCCGTCAGAATCTTCCTCCGGGTCGCCAAAAATCTTCTTTCGGCGCTCATAGTCCGTGCGGCGCTCACAGTATATATGCTCCAGATTCAGCGTTTCCTTGAGCAGAACCTCCAGCTCAGAGGAGTAATCTGTCAGATCATCCAGCGCGCCCAGACCAGCGAACGAAACGATTTTCAGATATTTGTTGACCGCAAGATGCAGCTTGACCTGCGCACGGCTCAGTTCCCCATATTCCAGTTCATTGATGATCTGCTGCAATTCAGCGCGGATGCCCAGCGTCATCAGCTGGAATATTACGCGGTCGGCCGGAACGATCAGCCGGCTTTCATAACGTGCCAGCAGCTGCTCAATCAGCTTATTGTTCGCCTCATGCATCTTACGCAGATCTTCCATTTTGTAGGAATGCATTTTCAGACCAACCGATTCCTCTGTCAGGCGAATTTCTTCCATTTCCTCCGGTGTGATTTCCAGATCTGCCGGAAATTCCGTCGTGCTGTACTGAGTGACTGCGGCGCGCATCGCCTTATACAGGTTTGCCATGCAGTACACCTGACGTTCGCAGTCTTCAAAATAGGTTTTTGCCTTCTTCAGCTGTTCTTCCTTCTGTGCCAGCTTTTCGGAAACAGCTTTTTCCCGTGCGGAATAATCATCCAAAATCGTCTGCCGTTCCGCTGTTGTCTGCTGGTGAATGGCAATGATGATCTCATCCTGTCTGGCAATCGTGTCTTCACGCGCCTGCAGCTCCATCTGTGCTTCCCGCATCTGTTCTTTCAGTTCCCGCAGTTGTTCTTCTGCCTCTGCTATTTGCGCGTTGGTATCATTCAGCGATTCCCTTGCGCTCATCAGTTCCTTCACGCTCTCAAACATAAGTATCTCCATTCCGTACAATGCCGCCATATCAAAATTCAAGCTATTAAAATCAACTGTATTTTACTACTTATGCGCAAATTTCGCAATAGGTTCCGCAAATTCCTGCGAAAAAGCCGGAGAAAATTCTCCGGCTTCCCGTAATTCGACCGCTTTTGCCGCGTCAATCCCGCCGTTTGCCGCAGTTGCAGCCATCTCTGCTGTTTTCAGAAGATCGTGTGGCGAAGTCCATCTCCCGACCTTCACGCTTTGGGGGAAAGAATTCATCCACCGGAAAATCGAACTGCTCAAACATTTCGCAGGGATCCTGTTCGCGGCACCCGTTTTCATTCGGTCCGGAGCAGCAGCACTCCTTGGCAGGCATACAGATATCATATGCGGGCATAAGCAGCTGAATATCCCGCTCCAGACGGATAATGGAGAACTGTCCCAGTGTGACATACAGCTTTTTGACATTCGGATCCAGAACAATGTCATCACCGAACAGACAGCCGATGCTCTCCGGCACTTCATTCAGATCACAGCAGCAGCCGCAACGGCAGTCAGGCTCTACGAGCTTTGCGGCAAGCATCAGCGGGTCAAGTGTCTCTACTTGTGCCGTACCCTCGCTATGGCCGCGCGCCGCCGCGCCATCTCCCGCTGCGCTTCTTCAAACCGCTCGGGCGATATGATCGCCCACTCCGGACGGCTGTGCCGATAATGGATCTGTTCCGGCAGCGGCGCAACTGTCCCGTCCAGATAATCCGTCACCTCGCTTTTGTGATTGACCAGTGTGCCGCAATAAATCGGATTGCTCAAAATGCGCCGTACACCGCGCGAGTTCCATTCTTTCCCCAGCTTTGTGGGCTTTCCCAGCCGATTCAGCTCGTGTGCAATGCGCAGCGTTCCCCAGCCATCCGCGTACCGCTCGAACAGGAATCGGACAACCGCGGCCTCTGTCGGATTGATCCGTAATGTAAACAAATCAATGCGGTCATATCCATACAGCATCGGCGGCACGCGCCCTTTCTTTGCGTTGATCTCTTTGCCGAATTTTACGCGCTTGGATAAATTGGCGCTTTCCTCCTGTGCCAGTGAAGCATATACCGTCAGAATAAATTCCGACTCTCCCATGCTCTCCTGTCCGACAGACAGAAAGCGAACCGATATTCCCTGCTTTTTCAGCGTGCGCACCGCCTGCAGGCAATCCACGGTATTGCGCGCAAAGCGGGAAATATCCTTGACCGCAACGAGATCAAATTTTCCCCGTTCCGCATCCGCAAGCATTCGCATAAATTGCTCTCTGTGGCGCAGCTGCCTTCCGGAAACGCCTTCATCTGCATATATTTCTGTCAGTGTCAGACCTTCCCGCTGTGCATATTGAAGGAAAAATTCTCTCTGATGCGCAAGACTGTCCAGCTGCGCTTCTTTTTTTGTAGAAACTCGGCAATATGCCGCCAGTCGCTGTCCCATGGTATCCCTCCCTCATGTCATTATATAATGATATATGCAGCAGGCGAGCGCTTCTTTACTCAAACCCATCC
>CAYNPX010000019.1:0-19261 GCA_964399205.1 uncultured Butyricicoccus sp. | reverse complement strand
GCGAACGGGATTTTCTCCGCGTCGTTAATGTGCGCAATGAATATCTTTTCCGGATTCAGGCTGCGAATCACGTCAAAGTCTGCGCCGACATCCCATAGATACAGGTTGAAGTCATCCACAACCAGCCCGACCTCCGGTCTGTTGACTTTCTGCACCAGCCGCCACGCGGTTTTAATGTCGCCAATTGCCATTGTGCCGACAGGTTCTAAAGCGATTTTCATGCCCGCTTCCTTTCCCATGTCCGCAAGACAGTTGAGCGCCCGAACGGTGTCCTCAAAAACAGCCTCTGATGTCACGCCGTCCGGCAGGTCGACGCGCTCGCTTGACAGCACAATCACGGTGTCCGCTCCGGTCGCCTTGCCCAGCTCGCACGCGAACCGGAACTGGCGGCAAACATCCTCCCATTGCGCTTCCGAGCAGAAGTTGATGGCGAATATCGCGTTGATTGTCGCGCATCCCAGCCCGTACTCCTGCAAAAGCGTCCGCAAATCCTCCAGGGAATGGCCGTCCAGATACTCCCGCGCTTTCTGGAAATTAATCTCGATCAGCGGGAACCCCGCTTTGGCGCAAAGCCGGACATCCTGTTCCAATGTAGAGGTTTCCGAGCAGGTTTGTAGGTTATAACAGCATTTCAATCTCTTACCTCCTTTTTTTCCACTATTCATCCAGTCTTGTATGTTTTCCACTTTTATTTTGTTACATGATATTGAAATTATCAATACGTAAAAGGGACGAAATTGATAATTTTTAGTCCATCTATGTCATTTTTTTGTTCATATTGCACTATAAAATTCCCCGCATTATTCGCAATATTGCCAAAATTCAGACGGCTGTATGACCGAAAAATTGGAAGGGTTCATTTTAAGAACAGCAAAGCCGCCAGGGTTTCCCCGGCGGCTCCAGATTGCAGAAAAAGTGAAATCTCCTCGCATGTGATGCAGGGATTTCGACATGAACTGTCAGCGTCAGCGGACAGCGGATTACAAATTGTTTCCGTGATAAGATCAATTTGCTCCCTCTTTGGCTTCTACAAACCATTTGCTCCCCTCTTGGAATAGAAAGGATTCATGTCCCCTGATGATGACCGTGTAGCGGATGCCACCGCCCCCGACCTTTGCCGAGGCAGCGCGGCATTTGTATTTGATCCGCTCGATCTCAAAGATGCGTCCATTGCTCCAACGGATTAACCGAGGACAAATCGCACCGTTCTCGTCAACATCGAGATTGACAGAAACATACGCCTTGCGGCACATTGTCTCCTGCATACCAACACCTCCGTCAAAAACATATTCTTTCAACGCACGAACAACATTTCATGTTCCTGTTGACACACGAGTTTTCGTGTGCTAAGATATAAATACGAACAGGTTTTCGTGTTAATACCGTTATTATAGCACGAACATTTTTTCGTGTCAATAAGTTTATACGAAAAAGTGTTCGTGTCTGTCGGAAATAAAGAAAGAGGTGCCTTATGCAATTCAAAGACAGGTTAAGAGAAAAGCGTCTGGAGGCAAATCTGACACAGCCTGAACTGGCTAAATTAGCCGGTGTTACCACGCGCACAATTCAGAACTATGAGCTGGGGAAGCGCAAGCCGTCCAACATGGAAGTGATGCAGAAGATTGCGGATGCGCTCCATACTACAACGGAGTATCTTCTCGGCAGCAGCGGCATCTATGCCACCCTCGCATATGAACGGGGCGGCGCAAAAGCGTCGCGGGACATAGATGTGCTTGTCAGTGAAGTCAGCGGGCTGTTCGCCGGCGGTGAGTTGAGTGAGGATGCAATGGATGGTGCGATGAGGGCACTGAATGACGCCTACTGGATCGCCAAGGAAAGAAATAAGAAGTACACACCGAAGAAGTATTGGAAGAACACCGGGGAATGATGGTATCTTCTCCGCATTTTAGATATTTCTGTCCCCGATTGGAGGTGGGATGATGAACTCGGAACAGCTTGCCCTTGTGGGCAGCGGCCTTGTGAAGCGGTGTGGCACGCGAGATCCTTTTATGATTGCGGAGGACATCGGAGCGATTGTACGCTTCTGTGATGATTTCGGCCCGCTGAAAGGGATGTATCGCGTTATCAAGCGGAACCGCTTTATATTTATCAACAACCGGCTTTCCGAACAGATGCAAAAGATCGTCTGCGCCCATGAACTGGGACATGACCAGCTCCACCGCGCTTTGGCAAAGAATGACGCCCTGCATGAATTTATGCTTTATGACATGAGGACAAAGCCGGAGTACGAAGCGAATATTGTCGCGTCTGAAATTCTGCTCGATAATGATGAACTGCTCGACTACATTTATCATTACCATTATTCCGCAGAACAGATTGCCTGTGCCATGCATACGGATATCAATCTTGTCGCCTTGAAGATTGCGCACCTCAATCTGTTGGGTTACGACCTCAGACCAATTGAACACAGAAGCGATTTTTTAAAATGAAAACGCAGGACTTAATATTTGCTGTACCGCATATTGGGAAACCTCTGAATCAATCATCTGCGGCTGAACGGCGGTTCCTGCCGACGGAATCAGCGATTCCTTAAAAGCGCGCTGCCTGCATCTTTTGATCAGCTTGTCTCTGTCATTGGCATAATAATGCTCCCTTTGCTTTGACAGTGTTTTTTATGGTTCACTGTCTCCTCAAAGGGAGCATCCTGTTATGTCTTCAACCGGATTTGTCTGTTGAATTTAAATTTTCGCTTTTATTGAGCCAGATCCATTGCCTTCACTGCGTCCATCAGTTCCGTCACTTCGTCCGGGAGTGCAGACAAGTCAGAGCAAAGCTGCCCTTGATAACGAACCACATAGCCTTCATCTGTTATGGAAAAACCGTCGCGCTCGCTGCGTTTCAGCGTTTCTACATCCGGATAGAGCACAAACTTGTCCGCATAGGGCTTAAAGCCAAAGGGACAAACGCTGGCGCAGTTGCCGCAGTCGTTACAGGGACCATCCAGATGGATGACCTTCTTTGGCAGACCATCCACAAAGTAATTCGCGCGGTTCGGACATACATCTACGCAGATACCGCAGCGGCCGCAGGAGAAGGGCGGAGTCTGACCGAGCACCTTTTTCGGTTCCTTCCGGCGGAAATGATCTGAGGTCAGGTAATGCTCTGCCACCTCCCAAATGCGGCTGGTATCAACTCCGAAAAAGTCCGGCTTAATATTGGCGCACTTTTCTACCATCTTGCTCAAATTCTTATAACCATTTTGCTTGAGCAGCGCCGTAGCCACTGTGATCGGATAGATGCCGGTAGTGTACAGATCGGCAATACATTCGGCATCGGCGCCGCCGGAATAAGAGATCGGCAACAGCCCGCCCATAGCCTGGGACAGCGTAGCGGCAGTGATCAGTGACAGCGGGAAAAGAGCCTTGCCGGACATATACATGGTTTCACCGGGAAGCTCCCCGTTTTTGATTTTCACCGGGAAGGTGTTGGTCAGCTTGACGCCAAAACGAACCTCCAGATCTTCTCCCAAATCGAGCAGATGCTCCATCATATCCACCGCGTCATCCAGCTTCATATCATGCTCAAACTGTTCCCGATCAAATTCGATGTCCGTGTACCCCAGCTGATCCAGCAGTTCACGGGCCTTTTCATAACCGATCAGCGTGGGATTGCACTTGATATAAGTGTGCAGGTGCTTTTCCGTCATCATGTACTCCGCAATGGCCTGAATCTGCTCCGGCGGACAGCCATGCATGGTAGAGATCGTCACATTATTGCTGATATTGGGGGAAATATTGTCAATATAGGCTTCATCTACATTTGAAAAGCTCAGCTGCTTTGCCTCAGCAATGCACTGTTTCCAGAAAGGGGAGTCCGCGGCATTTTTCATGGTTTCAATGTATCGATCCACGCTGGGGCTTTTGATACCGGGCAGATCATAACCGACTGACATATTGAAGATAAACGCATCCGTTTCTCCAATATCGTATTCCTTAGCCAGCAGCTTGATGGCAATCCAGCCTTTGATGTACTCTTCTGTGGCCTGCTCCGGGCTCAGCTCCGTAGACCACTCGGTATTGTATGCCTCATCCCTCACATAGATGCAGGGACGCTGAATGCCGAGCTGCTCCCCCCAGAGAACCTGAACCGTCTTTAACTCAAAAAATCTGGCTCCGGCTACATAGCCGGCAATGAGGTTTTGCGCCAGTTGAGTATGCGGTCCCGCAGCGGGTCCGACAATACTGTTCAGCGTCGTTCCAAACAGAGGTGCATAGTTGCGGAACACCATAATGGAAGTAACGGGAACCCCAAACATTGTTTTCTTCTTCTGATATTCCCGCATTGCCTGACTCATCAGACGTTTGAATGGAATTTGTTTCATTTCAACGCTCATAGGTTTTACCTCGCCTTCTATTTTTTCACTCTACCGTGATTGCGCTGAACCGGCAGGAGCTTTGGCAAAGCCCGCAGCCAACACAGTCATCTTGCTTTAACGTCCAACGTTTTTCCTTTCGATCAACAGAAATGGCGCTATTCGGACAATTCCTGGCGCACATACCGCAGAACTTACACTTATCCAGCGCAATCCTTGCCACCGGATGATCTGCTCCGGCTGTAGCGGAAACCGGTTCGGCAGCTTTCGGCCTGTTTTCGGGAACCGGCGCGCTGCCGGCAAAAGACAGACATTTTTTGGGACATTTTCCAACGCACATGCCGCAATGCAGACAGCTTTTCTGGTCGATCGCCCAGGATTTTTCCGCTCGATTGACCACAATCGCCTCCGCCGGACAATTCCTGGCGCACATACCGCAGAAGATACAGCTCGCGCTGTCAAATACAACATCATCCTTTTGATAGTGCAACCGGTCGTATGGAACCGCCTTTCGCTCAAGATAAGGCGTATCGCTGATGGGGAGCGCGGTGCGCAGTTTGTGATCCAGCGCGTAATAGGCTCCGCCAATGGCCGGCGCTGTGGGTATGGAAGTGATCTCACCGCAGCCAACCGCGCCCAAAGCCAGTTTTTGATGATTCCGTTCCACGATGATTGGATGAACCTCCGGTGCATCATGTCCGCGAAACAGCCCCAGAGAACCGTACTTTATCTTCGGGACGCCATCCTGCAGAGGGAATTTCTCCTGCAAAGCGTAACCGGCTCCCATAACCGCGCCTCCCTCAATCTGCCCCTCGACGTTAAGGGGATTGATGGCTCTGCCAACATCGTGCGCAGCATAAATATCAGTAATTCGTTTCGTTTCCGGATCCACAATAGCCAGCTGGGTCGCATAGCCATATCCCACGTGAGAAACCGGATTTTTCTTCATCGCGCCCATCTTATCTGTTTTGGCAAGGTAGGTGCCGACGTAAGAACGTCCGTTCAGCGTTTCGATGGGGAAACGCTTCAAGTCTCGGTTCAGCAGCTCACAGGCACGGCGCAGGGCTTCGCCGGTGACCAGTGTCTGACGGGAACCGGATGTAACGCCGGAGTCCGGGGCATTGATGGTCTCGGCAGCGGGATAGCAGATCTTTTCCTCTTCCAGACCGGTGCATTCCACCGCGATCATTGTCAGGACGGTGCCAAGTCCCTGACCGATACAGCTTGCGCCGGAGCGGATGTAAATCTTACCGTCCTCGACCGTCAGCTTGACACGTCCCCAGTCTTCCAGACCCACGCCGGTGCCAGCGTTTTTCATACAGCACGCGATGCCGACATGCCCTTCGTTTGCGTCATAAATGGGCTTCAATGCTTCCAGCGTCTCCACCAAAGCGGTACCTTCAAAGGCTCGCTGATTGTTTGGCAGGATCTGACCGGGTCGAATTGCATTGCGATAGCGGATTTCCCACGTAGATATCCCAACCATCTCCGCCAGTATGTTTAAATTGGTTTCCGAGGCAAAGCAGGTCTGGGTCACACCGAAGCCGCGGAATGCTCCGGCGGGCGGATTGTTGGTGTAAACGGCTGTGCCGTCAATATCAATACTCTGAAAATTGTAAGGACCGGCCGCGTGGGTACAGGCTCGCTGCAAGACCGGACCGCCCAGAGAAGCATATGCGCCGGTATCGGAGACAACGACCGCCTTCAACGCCTTGATATAACCATCTTTATCGCAGGCTGTGGTCATATCAATTTCCATCGCATGTCGCTTGGGATGGATGTTCAGACTTTCCTGACGGGAGAGTCTCACCTTAACCGGTCGTCCGGTATGCCATGCCATAATACATGCGTGATGCTGAACCGTCAAATCTTCCTTGCCGCCAAAGCCGCCGCCTACCAGCATATTGACAATGTGCATCTGATGAGGCCGGACGCCCATAATCGTGCAGCATTCGTGCTGCGTGGCATAGACGCCCTGATCTGTGGTATAAATGGTGCATTGACGAGTCTCTTTATCAGCAACGGCTACCGCGCACTCCGGCTCAAGAAATGCGTGCTCGTTCCAGGGCGTGGAGTAGTGGCGTGTCACCACATAGTCCGCTTCTGCGATTTTCTCATCCACATTGCCGCGAACCAGATGTTCATGGGAGAGAATATTGCTGTCAGCTCCTTCATGGACAATGATCGCATCTTCCTTTAAAGCGTCGGCGGGATTGAATACAGCGGGTAGCTTTTCCACCGTGAGCTTGACCATTTTTTTGGCTTTTTCCAGAATTTCTTCGTCCTCAGCGGCAATCAGGCAGACAGCGTCGCCGATGGTATTGCTGATGCCGCCCTTGGGAATCAGTACCGGCCAATCCGGTTTGATATGACCGGTGATATTAGAACCCGGCACATCCTCTGCAAAGTAAATCCCGATTACGCCGGGGAGTTTCTCCGCTTTAGACACATCAATCTCCAGAATCCGGCAGCGGGGATAGGGGACACGGACTGCGCCGCCCATGAGCATCCCATCCAGATAGAGATCATCCGGATATTTGCCGGTTCCCAGAACCTTCTCCTTTGCATCAATCCGATGAGTGCGCTGCCCGATTCCGGTGCAGCGGGGACGGGCGGGAACATGGACATCCTCACGAATCAGTTTGGCAGCCAGCTTGATCGCCGCCTTGATTTTCACATAACCGGTGCAGCGGCAGTAGTTGTCCCGAATGGACCAGGCAATTTCTTCATCGGTCGGGTCATTATTCTTGTCAATGAGCGCCTTTGCGCACATGACCATACCCGGAATACAAAAGCCGCACTGAACCGCGCCAGCTTCTGCAAAGGCATAGGTGTAAACGGTCTGCTCTCTCCACGAAAGACCTTCAACCGTCACGATTTGAGCGCCTGTCAGCTGAGAGAGCTTTTTGGTGCACGCCCTCATCGTTTCGCCATCCACAATGACAGTGCAGGCGCCGCAGGCACCCTCGCTGCAGCCGTCCTTTGCCGCAGTGAAATGAAGGTCATCCCGCAGAAAACGAAGCAGCGTTTTATCTCGCTGGGATTCATACGTTTTTCCGTTGATCTGTATGGTATACATCGCAAACTTTCCTCCTTTCCGCTGGACATACCGGTACCGAACCGGAACAGTCCAAAATCGCTACCTGCAGCTTGTACATGCAGGTTCTTAAAAATCGATTGCCGGAGATTTCCTCAGAGCTTGCCAATTCCTCTGGCAATATAAGCGCCCTGATTCGGACAAATCAGCTTGCCATGTTCGACAATTTTTCTGCCGCGCAGGAACACCGTTTCCGCTTTTCCCTGAATCTCCCACCCCGCATATGGCGCGTATCCCGCGGCCGTGTGCTGGCTTTCATCGGTTATGGTTTTCCTTGCGGTGGGATCCCAAATAACCACATCGGCGTCACTTCCGCACAGCAGCGCGCCTTTCCGCGGATACATACCATAGAGTTTCGCCGGATTGGTGGAAAGATGTTCGACCAGCTGCGGCAGAGTCAGTCTTCCTGCTTCTACGCCATATGTGAACATCAGACCAACGCGCTCCTCAACACCGGGCATCCCTCCTGGCGTTTTGGAAAAATTGCCTCTGCCCGCATCCTTCTGCGAGAGGGTAAAGGAGCAATGATCCGTGGAGATCGTATCGATCTCTCCGCCGACCAATGCGCCCCAAAGGGCATCCTGATCAGACTTTTTCCGAATGGGAGGGGAACAGATATACTTCGCACCCTCGAAATCGGGCTTGGAATAGACGCTGTCATCCAGCAGAAAATACTGGGGACAGGATTCAACATAAACCGTCTGACCGCCGTCTCTGGCTCGACGGATTTCGTTCAAGCCCTTCTCCGTGGAAAGGTGAACTACAACCACCGGAATATCCACCAGACGGGCGATTGCGAGCAGCCGATAGATCGCTTCCGCTTCAGATTCGTCCGGGTGAGCCAGAGGATGGCTGGAGGGTTCGTTTTTGCCCGCAGAAAGCAGTTCCTGAACCTTTGCCTCAATCATGCCGTTGTTTTCACAGTGGACGCCAACAATGCCGCCCAGAGGCTTTAATGCCGAGAGGATTTCATAAATTTCCCGATCATTGACTCGGTTTCCATAGGTCATGTAAATCTTGAAGGAAGAAACGCCTTCCTCCAGCATTTCGGGCAGCTCGTCTTTGATATCGCTGCGCCATTCGGAAATCGCCATATGGAACGCATAGTCACAGCTGCTTTTTCCGTCCGCCTTGTCGTGCCAATTTTTCAAGCCTTCGTGCAGCGTCTCGCCGAAATCCTGCGTCGCAAAATCCACGATACAGGTGGTTCCGCCGAGAACAGCGCATTTTGTACCGGATGCAAAGTCATCTGCGGTGATCGTGCCGGAAACAGGAAGATCCATGTGGGTATGCGCATCGATAAAACCGGGGAATACCAGCTTGCCGCGTGCGTCGCAGATCTCCGCGCCCTCAGAAGGAAGGGACTGACCGATCTGGACAATTTTTTCATCTTCTATTAAAATATCTGCCTGCCGGATGGCCTTGTCTGTGACGACAGTACCGTCTCGAATCAAAGTTTTCATCTGTATAACCCTTCCTTTCCACTTTTCTCTCTGTTCCTCATCCGTTGATGCTCTTCCAAAGCTGCGCGGCGCAGGTGCGAACCTGTGCGCTTACAGCCTCCTCGTCACAGAAGGTGATCTGACGATCCTTCATCAGAATCTTGCCATTGCAAACCGTATGTACCACACTGCGACCATTCATGCCGAACAGGATATGGCTGTTGCAATTCGTGGCATCCATCGGAGTGATCGGGATATAATCCGTGACAATGACATCACCGGCATAGCCGACTTTGAGCTTGCCCAGAGGGGTTTTGAAATAGCGGCCGGCAATCGCAGCGTTGTTTTCAAATAGCATCTTCGGCACTTCTTCCCAGGCTGCATTGGGATCCTGAAGATGATGCTTGTGAAGGATATTGGCGACCTTATAGCTTTCGATCATGTCATGGGTATAGCCATCGGTACCAAGACCGGTCAGGATACCCCTGTGTACCAGCTCCATAGTGGGAGGACAGCCGCAGGCGTTGCCCATATTGGATTCCGGATTGTGGACAACCATGGTATCTGTACGTTTCAGCAGATCCATTTCCTCCTCATTGATGTAAATGCAGTGAGCGGCCAACGTCTTCGGTCCCAGCACATCCAGATCCCGCAGGCGCTCCACCAGCCGCTTTTTATAATTGCGCTGACAATGCTCCAAATCGTAAGCGCCTTCCGCAACATGGATGTGATAGCCGACCTCATCCGGCTTGTGCGCGGCAGCATATTCAAAGGTCTGATCGGAAATGGTGAAGGATGCGTGCATTCCCATCATTCCGGCGACCATATCGCTCTGATCTTGCAGGGCATAGCGGATAAACGCCTCATTTTCCAGAACAGACTGCTTTGCTTTTTCCGCTCCATCTCGGTCAGAAATTTCATAGCAAAGGCAATGACGGATGCCAACCTGCTTTGCAGCTTCCTCGATTGCAAAGAGGCTGCCCGGAATCTGAAAGAAACTGGCATGATGGTCAAAGGTAGTGGTCACGCCGTTCTTTACGCTGTCGATCAGTGTCGTCATGGCGGAAAGCCTTGTCTGCTCCAGCGTCAGATGACGGTCGATGTTCCACCACATGCCGTCCAGAATGTCCAGGAATCCTTTGGGATGATAGCCCTTTACGCTTAGCCCGCGAGCCATGGCGGAATAAATGTGTTCATGTATGTTAATGAGACCCGGCATAATGACGCCGCCTTTGGCATCCAGCACTTCCGCCTCCGGATACTTTTCACGCAAAGACTTCCAGTCTCCGGTCTCTGCAATCAGACCCTGCTCGATTGCCACGCCGCCGCATTCCAAAAACGGATGTTCAGAATCGCGGGTAATCATACGTCCGTTACCGACCAACAGCATCAGCACCACACTCCTTTAATAAGTATTTTATTATGATACCATAATTTTGAATAAATTGAAACCTTAAACGCTGTAAAAAAACGGTGATTTCAACAAAATTGCTGAAACCACCGTTGGTAAACCTTATAAAATTGAAGGGAAAATCAGAGCTGATCCATTACAGCCAACAGCTGCTCCATATCCGGATCAATGGCAACAGGCTCGCCTACAGCCTTGATGGCGTTGGGAGTATCCTTCAGACCGTTGCCGGTCACAATACTGACCACAGAAGAATCCGGAGGAATCAGACCCAGTTCCAGCGCCTTTTTGACACCGGCAGTTCCGGTCACACCGGCGGGTTCGCCGAATACGCCGCAGGTGCGCCCCAACAGACTGGCTGCAGCCAGAATTTCCTGATCGGAGACATTGACAACCACACCATTGGATGCGCGGATTGCGTTGAGCGCTTTTGTGGCATTGCGGGGAACGCCAACCGCAATGGAATCGGCAAGCGTGTTTTCTTCCATTGGCTCCCAAGGCTTGTTTTCTGCAATCGCCCTGTTTATCGGGCAGCAGTGCTCCGCCTGGACACTGATCAGGCGCGGCAGCCTGTCAATCATGCCGGTGGCATACAAATCCTTAAAGCCCTTCCATACGCCGGCAATGGTGCAGCCATCTCCCACAGACAGAGCAACGAAATCGGTCATCTTCCAGTTCAACTGCTCCGCAATTTCCAAGGCGACCGTCTTTTTGCCCTCCATCAGATAGGGGTTAATTGCTGCGTTCCGGTTGTACCAGCCGTACTTTTCAATCGCTTCCTGAGACAGCTTGAAGGTGTCCTCATAGCTGGACTTGACGCTGATCACATGCGCGCCAAAAATCATCAGCTGAGAAACCTTGCCCTTGGGCGCTCTGGAAGGGACAAAGATGTAGGTGGGAAAACCGGCTGCTGCTGCGTTGCCTGCCAAAGAAGAGGCTGCGTTGCCCGTGGAGGAGCAGGCAATGATTTCCGCACCTGCTTCCTCTGCCTTGACAACAGCCATCGCAGAGGCGCGATCCTTCAAGCTGGCAGTGGGATTTACGCCATCGTCTTTAATATACAGCTTCTTTAAGCCGAGGATCTTTGCAAGATTGTCCGCCTCGTAGAAGGGAGACCAGCCGACTCTCAGCTTGGGACGCTGACCCTTGCCCAGAACGGGCAGGAATTCCATATAGCGCCACATGGACTGCTCACGGCGGCGCGCCATTACCTCGTGGTTGACCTCTCTGGAAATGGCATCGTAGTCATATTGAATATCCAGCATATCGCCGCAATCCGGACAGGTAGTGATGTCAGGCTTTGCCTCCCATACCTTGCCGCAGCGGATACACCTGGCACCCAGAACGTGTTTCATCATTTTGGAAACACCCCGCTCTTACAGCTTTTTCAGAAGACCGACACGGTCATTGAACTCGTCGATCAGATCATCCAAAACCTTAGCCTGTGCATGAACGGCGTCCCAGGTGTTTTCGGTATCATACCACAGTGCGTTGAGTTCTTCGGCGGTTTTGCCCTGCTGCTCAACCCAGGTATAATACTTCAGATTATGGATGCGTTTGCGCTCCGTGTAGGTCAGTTCCATGAGATTGTCGGTCTTGAGACCGAGCATATGCAGGTTGTGATCCAGAAGTGCGTCGGAGGCAGTATAGGCGCCATACATCTCATTCAACTCAGCGATACGGCTGCCGTACATGACAGCGGAGTCGGTCAATACAGTGCCGACCACGTCATGCTCGGTAAACTCATAATACTTCGCCATCTTAATGCAGCACAGTACATTTGCAATGCCGGAGATACCCAGCCAGGTCAGCTTTTCAATCAGTTCATCCTCCAGTCCCAGCTCATTCTTCAAATAAGCCTGCCCTTCGGGAGTGTTGAACAAACGCAGCAGGCGCTGGGAATCCTCGTCGTCAATGGCAATGGCCATGTCGGTGTTTTTCACGTTATGGATCCAGGGGATGTGCTTGTCGCCAATACCCTCGATCCGGTGACCGCCAAAGCCGTTGTTCAGAATGGTGGGGCATTGCAGCGCTTCTCCAACGCCCAGTTTCAAACGAGGATACAGTTCCTTCAGCCGGTCTCCGGTTGACATGGTACCGGCACTGCCGGAGGTAAAGCAGGCGCCGGCAAAGCGGTCGCCGGGCTTCTTCACCGCTTCAAACACATCAGCCAGCGCATTGCCGGTCACATTATAATGCCACATGGGGTTGCCCATTTCCTCAAACTGATTGAAGATCATGTAGCCGGGATCCTGCTTCAGTTCATTGGTCTTGTCAAAAATCTCTTTGACATTGGACTCGCAGCCGGGCGTTGCGATCACCTCCGCGCCGATCTCATGGAGCCAGTCGAACCGTTCCTGACTCATTTCAGCAGGCAAAATCGCCACGCCCTGTGCGCCCAGCAGACGGGAGTTAAAAGCGCCGCCACGGCAATAGTTGCCGGTGGAGGGCCAGACAGCCTTGTGCTTTTTAACGTCAAACTGTCCCGTTACCAGACGGGGCGCCAGACAGCCGAAGGATGCGCCAACCTTATGGCAGCCGGTGGGGAACCACTTGCCGACCATTGCAATGATGCGGCAGGGGACGCCGGTAAGACTGGAAGGAAGTTCAACATAGTTTGGAACCTTCTGGAACAGACCTCCCTGCTCGGCAGGCTGGTTTTTCCATGTGATACGAAACAGGTTCAGGGGATTGACATCCCACAAACCTACATGCTTCAATTTATCCTGAATTGCTTCCGGAATGGTTTCAGGGTGCTGCATTTGAGCAATGGTGGGAATGATGATCCCGTTCTCTCTGGCCTTTGCAATGTTATTTTGCAGACCGACCTCATTTTTGGTGAAATCAATCATGGTAGTGCTCCCTCTTGTAATGTAAATTTTGGATTAGAAGCATCCTCTGCGAGGCAAATTCCCGACAGTACGAACGCTTGAAGATTTCTCTTCACAATTATATCATTCAGGGGAAAAATGTCAATCAGTTATGAAAATATTTCGACCGGCAGGGCGGCTTTTTCATGACGGGCTGCACCGGGAGAGCTGACAGCTATTTAGAACAAGCAGAACGGAAAAGATACATTATACGGCAAAAATCAAAACGCCTCTTGCTTTTTCCGGTAATTATGATATGATAAAAAACTGATAGGAGAAAGCCTGCTGGCAGAGTTTGTTCCAGATTAGGTTTCCAGTACCACTTGTAGGAGGAATGTATATGGATTATGCAAAAATAAAAGCGGTTGCTCAGGATTACTCTGAGGCCATGAACCGCTTCCTTCGCGATCTGATCGCGATTCCCAGCGAAAGCTGCAAAGAGGAGGGTGTTATACGCCGTTGCGCCCAGGAAATGGAAAAACTGGGCTTCACCAAGGTCGAAATTGATCCCATGGGCAATTGCCTCGGCTGGATGGGCACAGGCAGCAAAATCATGGCCTTTGACGGGCATATTGACACCGTCGGCATTGGTAATATTGACAACTGGACCGATGACCCCTACCAGGGATATGAAACCGACAAAATCATCTATGGCCGCGGCGGCTCCGATCAGGAGGGCGGCGTAGTTGCTGCTGTGTACGGCGCCAGAATTATGAAGGATCTGGATCTGATTCCGGAGGATACCAAAATTCTGGTGACCGCTACCGTTCAGGAGGAGGACTGTGACGGTCTGTGCTGGCAGTATATCCATAACGAAATGAACGTCACCCCGGAGTTTGTCGTTTCCACTGAGCCGACCGACGGAGGCATCTATCGCGGTCATCGCGGACGCATGGAAATCCGTGTCGATGTACATGGTATTTCCTGCCACGGTTCCGCTCCTGAGCGCGGTGACAACGCTATTTATAAAATGTCCGATATCCTGCAGGATGTCCGCGCTTTAAATGAGAACGGCATTTGCGAAACGGATGAAATAAAGGGTCTGGTAAAGATGCTGGAGCCTGCGTATAACACGCAGTGGGAGGACGCCCGTTTTCTGGGTCGGGGTACCATCACGGTCAGCCAGATTTTCTACACCTCTCCGTCCCGCTGCGCTGTTGCTGACTCCTGCGCTGTTTCTCTGGATCGCCGTATGACCGCCGGTGAGACCTGGGAAAGCTGTCTGGACGAGATCCGCGCACTGCCAAGCGTACAGAAGTATGGCGACGATGTCAAAGTATCCATGTATATGTACGACCGTCCCGCATGGACCGGTCTGTCCTATCCCACTGAGTGCTATTTCCCGACCTGGATCAACAAGGAAAGCGCTCCTCATGTTCAGGCTCTGGCCGATGCGCACAAGGCGCTGTACGGGGATGAACGTCAGGGGGATGAGGACGCGATGGAAAAGCGCCGCCGTCCGCTGATCGACAAGTGGACCTTCTCCACGAATGGCGTTTCGATTCAGGGGCGTTATGGCATTCCCTGCGTAGGCTTCGGTCCGGGCGCGGAGAGCCAGGCGCACGCTCCCAACGAGATCACATGGAAGTCTGATCTGGTTCGGTGCGCTGCTGTTTACGCCGCGATGCCTTCTTTGTATAAAAAATAAGACTACAGGAGAGATGACAATGATAGATAGGAAAAAATTTGATAAACTCCTTGCTCAGCTGAAAGCGCTGAACTTTAAGAATATGTATCAGAACGATTTCTTCCTGACTTGGGAAAAATCCGATGATGAGTTGAAGGCTGTCTGGACAGTGGCCGACCTGTTGCGCACCCTGAGAGAAGGAAATGTCTCCGCGAAGGTGTTTGATTCCGGTCTGGGGATCTCCCTGTTCCGCGACAATTCTACTCGAACCCGTTTCTCTTTTGCCTCTGCCTGCAATTTGCTGGGTCTGGAGGTTCAGGATCTTGACGAAGGGAAGAGTCAGATCGCCCACGGTGAGACGGTGCGGGAAACCGCAAATATGATCTCTTTTATGGCGGATGTCATCGGTATTCGTGATGATATGTACATCGGCAAGGGCAATGCTTACATGCACGCGGTATCTGACGCTGTAAAAGAAGGATATGCTGACGGTGTTCTGGAGCAACGCCCCACGCTGGTCAATCTGCAATGTGACATTGACCACCCCACACAGTGCATGGCTGATATGGCGCATATCATCCATGAGTTTGGCGGCATTGAGAACCTGAAAGGAAAGAAAGTTGCCATGACATGGGCGTATTCTCCTTCCTATGGCAAGCCGCTGTCCGTCCCTCAGGGCGTCATTGGTCTGTTTACCCGTCTGGGTATGGATGTGGTGCTGGCACATCCCGAGGGATATGAGGTCATGAGCGAGGTAGAAGACATCGCTAAGGCAAACGCCGAAAAGTCCGGCGGTTCCTTTACAAGAACCAATTCCATGGCTGAAGCGTTTCGGGATGCAGACGTTGTCTACCCCAAGAGCTGGGCGCCATTCGCCGCTATGGAGAAGCGCACCAATCTGTATGGAGAAGGTGACTTCGAGGGTATTCAGACGCTGGAGAAAGAACTGCTGGCGCAGAACGCCACTCATACAGACTGGACCTGCTCCGAGGAACTGATGTCTACGACAAAGGACGGAAAGGCTTTGTATCTGCATTGTCTGCCCGCTGATATTACCGGTGTCTCCTGCGAGGCCGGCGAGGTTGACGCTTCTGTATTTGACCGGTATCGCACACCTCTATACAAGGAAGCGAGCTTCAAGCCCTATGTCATTGCGGCTATGATTCTGCTGGCAAAGTTTGAGGATCCTGCCGCTTTGATGCAAAAGCTGGCAGACAACGGCAAGCCGCGTCAGCTGGAGCTGTAAACCTTCTCCATAAACCACCTCATCACGGATTCTTGACGATTGATTCAGAGGTTCCTTCAGGCAACGAAACAAGGGAGACACCATCCCGGCGTCTCCCGATTTCGTTTCTTTGTCGTATTTTGCGAAGGCGTCCTGTGAAAAACCGATTTCAGGATGGTCTTAACTATGAAACAGAAAGCAGGGTGATTTCCTATGTCAGAAAAGTCCAAACCCCGTATTGTGATTGCCTTGGGCGGAAACGCGCTGGGCAACACGCTCCCCGAACAGATGCAAGCAGTCAAAATTACCTCCCGGGCGATCGTGGATCTGATTGATTCCGGATATCAGGTTGTGATCTCCCACGGAAACGGACCGCAGGTTGGTATGATTAACAATGCAATGGCCGCTTTATCCCGAGAGAATCCGGCTCAGCCAAACACGCCTCTGTCGGTATGCGTGGCAATGAGTCAGGCTTATATTGGTTACGACCTTCAAAACGCGCTTCGGGAGGAAATCTGTAAGCGGCGCGGGAGAGGGTGTGAACATGAGGACGTTGTAACCGTTGTGACCCAAATCGAGGTAGACCCGATTGATTTTGCATTCCTGACTCCATCAAAGCCGATCGGTCACTATATGACCCCGGAGCAGGCCGCTTTGGCTGCACAAGAGTATGGATATATGATGAAGGAATATCCCGGCAAGGGATGGAGACGTGTGGTCGCATCTCCGAAGCCCCAAAAAATTGTGGAGATCAATGCCATTCGGACTCTGGTAGATGCCGGACAGATTGTCATTGCCTGCGGCGGTGGCGGAATCCCGGTAACACGACAGGCGATGGGACATTTATCCGGAGCATCAGCGGTCATCGATAAAGACTTTTGCTCCAGTCTTTTGGCACAGGAGCTTGACGCAGATGTTCTGATCATTCTGACCGCTGTCGAAAAGGTGGCTCTGAATTTCGGTAAGCCGGATCAAATATGGCTGGATGAATTGACCCCTGAGACAGCGGAAAAATACATCAAAGAGAACCAGTTTGCTCCCGGCTCCATGCTGCCAAAGGTTCAGGCCGCAGTCGAATTCGCAAAAAGCGGAGAGGGCAGAACTGCATTGATTACGCAATTGGAAAAAGCAAAGGATGGGATCAACGGCTTGACCGGCACACGAATCCATTTGTAAAAACCGCGCTTTCTTCGCATTCTGCGAATGATTTGCAGCCTCTGACGTCCAATCCTGCAAAACCTTCGCTTCGCGGGTGACATTTTTATTGGAATCGGTTTCCATATTCCGCACCGCTTTGTAAAATATCAACAATTATTCGGCGCTTTTTTACTTCACTTATTTTTTGTATTGTAGTTGACTTTCCTATTTTCATTTGTTAAAATTATAATGTAATTTGCAAAGAGGCATGAATGGAATTTCATACCTCTTTTTTTCAAATTATTTTGGGTCAATCACAAATTTTGCAGGATTCACTGCAAGGGAAGTGTTATATGCGTGGCATTATGTCGTAGCCAGTAAAGGGGAAAAGAAACGGCGAGTGCTATCCTTGACAGGCGATACCGGAAATGCATTGGGTAGACGAGATCCCACAGAAAAAAGATTGAGCCATTATCTTGAAGAAAGAAGGCGAGCTTTATGTCAAAAACTCCCAAGACGGAGCCAAAAACTGGAACTCCGTACACATTTGAAGGCAGAATTCCTCTGTCTCAGGCCATTCCCCTGGGTCTGCAACACGTTATGGCAATGTTTGTCGGCAACTTGACTCCTCTCATTATCGTTATGGGAGCCTGTGAGCTGACCGTTGATGCCGGTTTCGGTGATCTGCGTACTGCTCTGTTGCAGAACGCTATGATCATCGCCGGTGTAGTCACTCTGATACAGATGTTTTCGATCGGTCCCTGCGGAGGCAAAGTTCCGATCATCATGGGCACATCTTCAGGCTTTCTGGGCGTTATGCAAAGTGTTGCCGCAACTTTGGGTTCCGGTGTAATCGGTTACGGTGCAATCTGCGGCGCTTGTATCATCGGCGGTCTCTTTGAAGGAGTTCTCGGTTTTTGTCTGAAGCCTTTGCGCAAATTCTTTCCGTCTGTTGTCACCGGCTGTGTCGTTATGGCAATTGGTCTGAGTCTGCTTTCTGTAGGCATCGGCTATTTGGGCGGCGGCAGCAGCAGCTATGACTTTGCTTCTCTGACCAACCTCGGTCTGGGTCTGCTGGTTCTGGTTGTGATTCTGCTCCTCAAGCACTTCACGAATCCCAAGGGAATGTTGAGCACAGCTTCTATTCTGATCGGCATTCTGGTGGGTTACGTTGTGGCTATTATCATGACTCTGGTTCTGCCTACCACCGGTACCGCAGTCCTGGAGGATGGTTCTACCATTGAGTATACCTACGCCTGGGTGGTCAATTTTGCTCAGGTCAAGAACGCAGCATGGTTTGCCATCCCCAGCTTTATCGGCTTTGGCAAGTTGTCTGACATTCATCTGGTATTTGATGTGCAGGCAATCATCCCCATCATGATCATGTTCATCGTTACCGCCGTTGAAACGGTCGGCGATATTTCCGGCTGCATTGAGGGCGGCATGAATCGTGAGGCAACGGACGACGAGCTGGCTGGCGGCGTGATCTGCGATGGTCTTGGTTCCACTCTGGCCGCTCTGTTTGGCGTATTGCCGAATACCTCCTTTTCTCAGAACGTTGGTCTGGTTTCCATGACGAAGGTTGTCAACCGAATGGCGCTTTCCTGCGGCGCGATTTTCCTGATCCTGTGCGGCTTCTGCCCCAAGATCGGCGCCATCATGTCTATCATGCCTCAGCCCGTTCTGGGCGGCGCTGCCGTTATGATGTTCGCATCTATTCTGGTTTCCGGCATTCAGCTGGTCACAAAGAATACGATTACTGCCCGTGAGATTACCATCATATCGGTTGCTCTCGGTCTTGGATATGGTCTTGGTTCTACCGCAAACGCAACCGCCTGCCTGCCTTATTATGTCCAGCTCATCTTTGGTGGCAGCGGTATCGTTCCTGCTGCAGCTGCCGCAATTATTCTGAATATTGCAATCCCTAAATCCAAAGATACTGTAGAGACAAAATCATGACTACATACCTCTTTCGGGAAATAAACCTCAGTAAAACACAATATCGGTAAGATACTGCCCCCTACGATCAGAAATTGAGATGTAGGGGGCTTTTTATCATAATCTTTTATCCCGGTCTTACATCTGTGGGAAGCAACACAACTTGACACCGTCAACATTGCAC
>CAYNPX010000018.1:0-19284 GCA_964399205.1 uncultured Butyricicoccus sp. | reverse complement strand
GGTCATACCAGCAGGTATACGATTTGCCGATGCCGGTTACCCAGCCGGAAACCATACCTACATAGGTTGAATATTCCTTCGTCGTTGTGTCGCCGGAGCCGTAGCAGTTCACCAGCGCGCCTGCCTGTACCGCAACCAGCGGGCTGACAACTGCCATGCCCTCCAGTCCGTTTGCACGGGAGCCGCTGCCATAGATATCGCTGTCGGCATAGCAGTTGGCAACCAAACCGCGGTTATTGAGGCCAACCAGACCGCCGACCTCCGCCAGCGCCTCACCGTTGACAATGCAGGAAAGCGTGGTGTTGGAGGAGCTGTTGATGATCGCGCCCTTGTACTGCATACCGACAAGACCGCCGACAAACTGGTTTCCAACCGATCCGCTGACAGGCTCCGCCGTATGCTTGATCACGCCGCTGACAGAGCAGCCGTCGATCACGGTGCCGGTATATCCGCTGGTCTTGCCCTCGATGTAGCCTGCGATACCGCCCACATAAGCGGAAATCTTGTTGGCTGTCGTATAAATTGCTACCTCAAGGTTTGCATTCTTTACATTGGCGTCTGAGCCGAGTACACCGAACAGACCGATAAAGAGATTTTCGGTGTCCAGCTGCTTCGGGCTGTCCTCGCTTCCGATCGTCAGACCGGAAATCGTATAATCCGCGCCGTCAAAGGTTCCGTTGAAGGCCCAGTCGCTGCCGCCGACAGGCGTCCATTCAGAGCCGGAGACATCAATGTCATCGCCAAGGGCAACATATTTGTTGGTGTAGTCGATCTTGCTGTTCAGCGAAGCGGCGAACGCGCGAAGCTGGTCTGCCGTCTTGATGATGTACGGGTCTTCCTCTGTGCCGGTGCCGGACGCAAAAATGGAAGCGTCGATTTCACCGTTCACCCAGACGTCGCCGGTCGGAAGTACCTTACCGTCAACCAGTTCCCACTCACGAAGCGCAATTTGGTCGGATACGCCGGAGAGATTTGCATTGCAAACGCTTGGGTTGGAATCGTAGACCTGCATCAGCTTGTTGATTTCCAACAGATTGTTGTTCAGCGTTGTTACGAAGTCCTCACTCGCCATCGCGGATGTGTCCATAGCTGTGGTTACGAAGACTTTATCGTAGGTCTTCATTGTGGTGTTAGTAGCTTTTGGCGATCCCAACGCCACCAGATCAAGATTGGTCGTTTCCGACAGTGCACCATTCGAGTAGAGTTCTTCCTTTAATGTAATGGAATTATCATAATATCCGTAGCTGCGGTACGCGCCGTTATCGCAATAGTCATAGAAACCATCCGACTGCTTGATCATGCCGCCGGAGGTATATTCGCCGCCAATCGCGCCAATCCAGGTGCATGTAGCTCCTCCGTCGCCAATTGTGGCGTCTCCCATTGCATAAACATTATAGGTCATACCGACGCCCATGCCGACAATGCCGCCAGCCATGCCACCGAAATTGGTGCTCTTGGGAGAGGACGCATAATTGTCGCCAAATGCCGCGCAGTTTGCCAGATAGGTCCAGTTCCCCTGCGTGCCCACGATACCGCCGGCATATGCAGAGTTGGAGCCGCCGTTGGATTCTGTATGGACATCAACATCGCTCCAGCAGTTTGTAATGGCAGTGCCGATCATCGCTCTGCCCACAATACCGGCGCCCCATGTCAGAATAGCGCTGCTGGACGTAACTTTGACCTTGCCAGTCGCGGAGCAACCATCAATCAGCGTTCCGCTTCCGAGTTCATACTGCCCGCTGCTGTCTTTATCCAGATTAACAGTATTACCGGCAATTGTGCCGCCCCGCACCTGAGATCCCAAGGTGTCGGTTCCCTGGTTGTCTACGGTCACGGAGACGTCTGTCATATTGACGTCCTTTACAACCGCCGCGTTATTCAGCGTGGAGAACAGTCCAACGTTCACCTCGGTAGTCGTTTCAACGTTGATTGTCATATTGCTGACAGTATACCCCTGACCGTCGAATGTGCCGTTGAAGAGATAATCCAGATTGTTATCGCTCTTGGCTTCCGCGCCGATCGGATTCCAGCTTTCATAGCCGGACAGGTCGATGTCTGCGCCCAACTCGATATACTGTCCCGCATACGTAGTGCCGTTATCGACGGACGTTGCGAAGTTTGCCAGCTGTGTCGCGGTCTTGATCACATACGGATCTTTTTCCGTGCCGCTGCCGGAGGAGAAAATCGCGTCCGGATCGGCATCGGCCGCCGCTTGAGCCGCCTGTGTCAGCGCGTCATTCACAGCAGCCTTGATGCCATTGCTGGTCTTCGTTGCACCGGAAACGCCGTCCACGTCTGTGGATTGCGCGTTAATGATGCTGGTGAACAGCGTTTCTACATTTTTAGAATCCCAATAGCTTTCTCCATCATGGGAAACACTTGTAATACTGCTGATTTTACTGTCTGCAATTGTTACACTGAGTACAACATTACCGTCGTAACCCGTGCCTGTTCCGGTATAGGTTCCGTCTGCCCAGACCGCATCAGCCGCCAGCGCAGAGGTCGGCAAAAAACCGATAATCATTGCCAGACCCAAAAACAGAGCAATCGCCTTGTTTTTCAGTCTGCTTTTTGCATTGCACATATTATTGCTCCTTTCAAATATTTTGACAAGATATCATCAACTATTATCCCCTTATACCACTCCTTTCTCACCATATATCCGTCGGAAAGTTAGAAGTTACTAACTTATTGAAAGAACTTGTCCTACAGAATGAGCAGCCGCGCCGAATACACGATCCCCGTCAATGGAAACATGATCCAGTCATCCGCTGTGATGCCTGAAAAAAACGGACAATATAATTCCACTTTTTCTGTTTCCGGCAGTAAATCCCATTTTTAGGAAATATCCAGTTCAAGAACCAGAAGTTCTGTCGTGTTACACAGATTGCGCTTCCGTTCTCCGACAGAGCGTTCAAGATCGATGCAACCGTTTCCGAGCGGCTTGCAGAAGGCTCTGTTTCCCTGCAAACCAGCGCACTACACCGACCTATCAATGTTATAGCACACTTTGGAAATATTAGCAATATCTAACTGAAAATTTTTTTCGTTCAGCGAGACAATGCCCATTCCGAAATTCTATGTCTTTTTGAACTGCCTGCGTAACAAAGTCAGACCCAGCAACAGAAATTACTTTTCTGCGGCCGGGTCTGCGTGAACAACGTCACAGTTTAGATATTATTTGTTTTACTTCATCGTAATCCGCGATTGCATTGATAAACTCTAACAATGCATTTGCGGTCATATGCTGTGGCAGATTTAATTTGCGCAGCAGTTTTTTTCGTTTTTCATTGCTGCCCGGAACGCCGGCAAGTCCCCACTCATAAAAATCCGCTTTTTTGATTTTGGGTCTGTCCGTGTCCTCCGGAATGCACTGCACACCGGCATTTTGTAACGCCTGTAAAATAACTGCGTCCGGAACGCCTTCCACACCGAGCGTGCCCTCCTTGGAACCTGCTGTTTTTCGCCGTTCTTTCCCCGCAATCTGCGGGATATACGCATGACGAACCTGCTCCTTTGGGATTGCCCCGCGCAGATAATTGCGTATGACAAAGCCTGCGCCATCGCTGTCTGTCAAAATTAAGATACCGCGTTCTCTGGCAATCCGGCGAATGAGCGTCAGCTTTTCTTTATCATTAAAAATACCGAAACCGCTCGTTTCAATCACAACTGTGTCAACCAATTGTTTAATTTTGTTGACATCATACCTTCCTTCTACAATGATCGCTTCCTTAATATGAATCATCGTGTCGTCCTGCCTTTTCACCGAAATTTGTCGCCATTTGCAGCAGCAACAGCTCCAATGTCTTTTGACGATCCGTACCGGCGGATTTCATTGCAACATCGCTTTCCCCACACAGAAGCAATGCGCGCCGCAGCCAATTGAGCTGTAATTGAGCGGCCGCATCGCGCATTTTTCGCGCATAATATGCAGATTTGCTGCCCAACAGCTCCATCAGCTCCTTATCGCTCCCGTGCGACTGCATGACGAGCTTCGCGGCGTATAGTCGCTGAATGTGCCGTGCAATGGCTGACAAAAGGACGATCGGTTCATTTCTCTGCGCAATCAGATCATTTACCAGACCGAGCGCGCGGTCGAATCGCTGCGCTGTGATTGCATCGGTCAGGTCAAAGATAACCGCATCCAATACCTTTGTACAAACCGCTTCGATATCACTGCGTTTGACGGAATCAGTCGCGCTGTGCGCACATGCTTTCTCAATTTCCGGTATCAGACCCGTCATGGAAGTGCCGCATAAAAACAGCAGATAGTCGCAGGTATCTGTATCTATTTGTTTTCCGGCAGCTTTTGCCTGCCGTTTGACCCACGGAATAAGGTCATGGCGTTCCAGATGAGAAAAATCTGCAATACATCCGGATTTATTGATGGCTGCATACAGCTTTGTGCGTTTATCCGGTTTCAGCGCAATCGTATCATAATAAAAGACAAGGCACACATACTCCGGCAGATCGTTCAAAATATCCGGCAATACATCCTTAAATGCCGCAGTTGGCTTGAAAACATCGAGGTCTTTCACCACAATCATGCGTCGTTCCGCCATCGCAGGATAGCTGTCAATTGCCTGTGTCAGTTGATCCACAGTCAATGCCGCTCCTTCAAATACATCATAGTTAAAATCACGAAAGGCTTCCTCTACAACTTCTTTTTCCAGTGCAGCCAGATAGTGCTCCTTCAGGTAGTCCTCTTCCCCGCCGATCAGGTAAAGCGAACCGATGGTATGATTTTTTAAATCATGTTTCAACAGCTGTGCGCCGTCAGTTTTTGCTGATTTTTTTGGCGGCATGGTGACTCCCCTTTCCTTACTCCCGAATGGTTCTCCAGTCTATCTCGCCGATGTAATATGGATTGAAAACCGGAATATTGTTGTAATACGAGCTGCTTGTCCAGCCATTTTCCAGGACGATTTGACGCGGTTGGAATCGCTTTAGAATCTCGTCCATTTTGTCAGAATCTTCGGTAAATCCGCCGGATACAATCAAGGTATCGCAGGATAGTGAAACCTGTTCTGTCAAATTCAGCATCATGTTCTGTGTCAATGCATGAGCAATGAGGATATTCTGATCTTCCGATTGGATGCGAACCGTGAGCTTTCGTTCTATGATCCCGAGAACAGACAGCCCAAGCGCAGGATCTGCAATATCCGTTTCAACCTCCGGCGCAATCTTTATACAATCAATGCCCAGCATAGATATCTTTTCGATCAGCTGCGGATATGGTTCGCGGTTTTCATAGCTTTTCTCAGGCAGAATCAGCTGTTTTACCGGTACAATGTCCAACAGCTCACATACATTACGGGCATGAGATTTGTCAACAGAGGTCAAAATCACCCAATCCAACGCATCAATTCCCTGCCAATCCAGATATTGCGCAACATCCTGCGCCGCGTTGTGATAACCAGACCCGCTGCAATCAATGAGTGCTGCTTTTCCGTCGCATGAGACAACGATCGCCTGCCCGCTGCCCTCCGGAAGTACAGCGATGCGAAGATCATCTGCACCGGCGGCGCCGCGCCAGACGCTGATGCCGATTACGCAAACAACTATGGCAGGAAGCGCGAGCATCAGGACACGCTTTCCGCCCTTCCATAACAGGAATATCGTGACTGCACTCAGAATGACCGCTAAGCACATATCAGAAGGGTTTTCGCAATATAAAACGCCATATGGAATTCTGGCAGTCAGATCGCTGATTTTATAAATATAATCTGTCAGCCATCCCGCCGGGATCAAAACAATGGCAGCCACAGACGGCAGCTTGATGCCGAATAATCCGCCAACGACAAGCAGAGGGAACAGCAGCGAAACCGCCCACAGTGCAAGCATATTGGAAAAGATGGAAAATACCGACAAATAGCCGAAATGATACAGTAAAATCGGCGCGGTGAACGCGGTCGAGCAGATCGTGCAGCTTGCACTGCCCAATACCGTTTGATATATCCGCTTCAACCAACGGTTCGCCTTTTTCGGCAGCGAAAGCAGCGTTTGAATACGCGACGCGAAGCACAGGATTCCCAGCGTAGACGCAAACGAAAGCTGCAGGCTGACAGACATCAATGCATCCGGTAACCAGACCAAAATAATCAAAAGCGCTGCAAACAACGAGGTAAAGCTATCATTCTGCCTGCGCAGGCAAAACGATAGCAACAGGATGCCATACATAATGCACGCGCGCAAAACAGATGGCGACCAACCGACCATGAAGTAAAAGGCAAATAGAACCGGAATGCCAATGATCACACCAATTCGCCTGCCGAAGACAAACAGAAGGACTGAAATCAGAAACCCGACGTGCAGACCGGACAGTGCGATAATATGCGCCAATCCGGCGCGCCGCATATGATCGGTATCCGACGTTGTCAGCGCGGAACGGTCGCCGGTCGTCAGTGCACGCCAGAAGGCAGATTGCCGCTCGGTACCATGCGTATCGAATACTGCACGCAGGCTGTGCGCGAGCCGTTTGGGATAATACGTCAGCGGGCGATGCTCCGGAACGGATATTTCAACCGATGTTCCATCAGAAACAGAAGCAAGCACGGCATAGCCCTGCGACCGATAATAGCTTTCCTTATCGAAGCCCTCTCGCACGCCGGTCATGTAAAAATCCAGTTTTGCGTTGATGCTATCTCCCGGCTGAATTTCTTCATCTGTCAGCGGCAGATAAATCAATGTGGAGAAACCGACCGGACATCCGACATCCGCGCCTTCGATATGCACTTTGACCCGTTGGCTGTCATCATACTGTGTCGCATAGTCGGTCGCTATGACAGTCAAACGCCGGCTGACGCCAGCCAGATCCGCGATTGGATCGGTAATATAAGCGTGATACGCCGCCGTATAGCTGATCCCGCAGACAACGCCAGCGACCAAAACGCATACAGGAAGCAGCCGCCGCAGGAATCTGCCGCCCAATACCGCCGCGGCGAGTAGAATGACAACAGCAATCAGCGGCAGATGGATGGACAGCAGCGATAATGCACAGCCTGCGGCGAACGCAGCGGAAAACCAGATCAATGGTCGATGCATTTTGTATCTCCCTGCCCTTTCTATAGAATACAAACCGAGGTGGCGCCCTGTGACGTCACCCCGGCTTTCCGTTTGCGATTGGGATCAGCCCGGCGGCCAGGTCATATCCCGACCGGACAACACGTGAAAATGCAGATGAAATACGCTCTGCTGCGCCTGTTCTCCGATATTGGAAACGACGCGGAAGCTCTCCATCCCGCGCTCCGCAGCAATTTTCGCAATCGCTTCAAAGCACTTGGCAACGATCATGCTGTTTTCCGGCGTTACTGCTGCAACAGACTTGATGTGCTGCTTCGGGATGACCAGAAAATGCGTTGGCGCCTGCGGATCAATGTCATTGAACGCATAGCAATAATCATCCTCATATACCTTGGTAGATGGGATTTCACCCGCAACGATCTTGCAGAACAAACAATCGGACATATGTCGTTCCTCCCTTCCGATAACAATACTTTCTTCAAAAAATGATTATTTTAAGATATCCGCTACAATGTTGTTGGCAGCTTCCAGCGCTTCTTCCAGCTTCTCCGGCTTCTTGCCGCCGGCAGATGCGGAATCCGGACGCCCGCCGCCGCCACCGCCGCACAGCTTGGCAACTTCTTTGATGATCTTGCCGGAATGCGCACCGGCCTTGACGGCATCCTTACCTGCTACACACAGCAGCTGAATCTTGCTTTCCCCGGTAACAGTAGCAAGGACAGCAACGACATTCGGATAGCGTTCCTTGATGATATCGCCAAGGCTGCGCATGACTTCCGGCGTATCGTTCAGCTTTGCAGCAATGACATTGACGCCCTTTACATCACGGGATACATTAAACAGATCCATCAGTTTCATCTCTGCAATCTTGCTGTTCAGATCCTCAATATTGCGATTCAGGCTGCGCATATCTTCCACCATCTGATCTGCGCGTTGAACCAGCTCATTCGGAGAGGTTTTCAGCGCGGCCGCAACCGAGTTGAGCATTTTCTGCCGCTCCTCAAACATCTGCATGAATGCCTTGCCGGTCAGTGCCTCGATACGGCGAACGCCGGCAGCGACGGAAGCCTCGCTTATGATTTTAAACATACCGGCCTTCGCTGTATTGTCCAAATGTGTGCCGCCGCAGAACTCAATAGAAAAATCACCCGCGCGGACGACTCGGACGATCTCGCCGTACTTCTCTCCGAACAGCGCCATAGCGCCCAGCTTCTTCGCTTCGTCGATCGGCATTTCATCTGTCCGTACTTCAATGCCGTCCAGAATGACGCTGTTGACAATATGCTCTACCTTTGCGATCTCTTCTTCGGTCATTGCGGCAAAATGTGTAAAGTCAAAGCGTACACGGTCAGCGTCTGTATAAGAACCGGCCTGCTCAACATGGCTGCCCAGAACCTCGCGCAGCGCTTCCTGCAACAGGTGCGTCGCTGTATGCGAACGGCAGATTGCCTGACGGCGTTCCGCGTCCACCTTGCACAGAACGGTATCGCCGCGGCTGATTACGCCGGATTTTACAACGCCGGAATGCAGATAAATGCGTCCATCGCCGTTTTTCTGTACATTATTGATCTCAATCTCGCAGTCTCCGTGCGAAATCGTACCGTAATCCGGCACCTGACCGCCCATTTCCGCATAGAACGGAGTCCTGTCCAAAACAACGGTTACTTTAGAGCCTGCGCGGACGGCATCGGTGCTCTCCCCGTCCGCGATCAGCGCCAGAACATTTCCTTCTTCTTCCAGTGTGGTATAGCCGCAGAACTCTGTCTTGAGGGATTTGTCCAGACCGAGATCCTCAGATGCCCAGCCGACGTCGCCCATGCGCTTGCGATCCTCACGGGAGCGCTCCTTCTGCTCCTGAATGAGCGCATCGAAGCCATCGCGGTCGGTGGTCATACCCTGCTCCTCAAGAATCTCAATCGTCAGATCAATCGGGAATCCGTAGGTGTCATGCAGCTTGAATGCATCAGCTGCCGGAAGTTCCTTGCTGCCGGCCTGCTTCGCGGCATCAATCATATCATTCAGAATGGACAGACCGGCATCGACTGTCGCGTCGAAGCGCTCCTCTTCGACCTGAATGACCTTGCGGATATACGCCTGTTTTTCAACCAATGCCGGATATGCGCCGCCGCTCTCCTGAATAACCGTGTCGCATACCTGATACAGGAACGGCTGGTCGATGCCGAGCAGCTTGCCATGCCGCGCAGCGCGGCGCAGCAGGCGGCGCAATACATAGCCGCGTCCCTCGTTGGACGGGATAACGCCGTCGCAGATCATCATAACGGTAGAACGGATATGGTCTGTGATAACGCGCAGCGATACATCGGTCTTATAGGATTCGCCATAGGTCTTGCCGGAAATTTTGGAAACATGATTGGTGATATTGCGCACCGTATCAACGTCAAACAGCGAGTCGACATTCTGCATCACCACTGCCAGACGCTCCAGACCCATACCGGTATCGATGTTTTTCTGAATCAGTTCGGTGTAATTGCCGTGACCATCGTTGTTAAACTGGGAGAATACGTTGTTCCATACCTCCATATAGCGGTCGCAATCACAACCGACTGTGCAGTCCGGCTTACCGCAGCCATACTTTTCGCCGCGGTCATAGTAAATCTCGGAACACGGACCGCACGGACCTGAACCATGCTCCCAGAAATTGTCTTCCTTGCCAAAACGGAAAATACGCTCCGCAGGAATCCCGATCTGTTTATTCCAAATTTCAAACGCCTCGTCGTCATCCTCATAAATAGACGGATACAGGCGGTTTGGGTCAAGCTCCATGACTTCTGTCAGAAACTCCCAGCTCCAGGCGATCGCTTCCTTTTTGAAGTAATCGCCAAAGGAAAAGTTGCCCAGCATTTCAAAGAAAGTGCCGTGGCGCGCGGTCTTGCCGACGTTTTCAATGTCACCGGTGCGGATACACTTCTGACATGTGGTAACACGGCGGCGCGGCGGCTCCTGCTCTCCGGTAAAGTACGGCTTGAGCGGCGCCATACCGGAGTTGATCAAAAGCAGGGACTTATCTCCCTGCGGGATCAGAGAAAAGCTCGGCAGTCTCAGATGTTCTTTGGATTCAAAGAACGCCAGAAACTTTTCACGGATTTCATTCAAACCCATGTACTGCATGTAATTTGCCTCCATATCATATATAAAATTTCTTTTACAGCAAGGGATATTGCACACAAAAACGAAAAACCTCCGCCCCGATATAGGGGCGAAGGCTGTGCTGCGCGGTACCACCCTAATTTGCCGCAAAAGCGGCATCTCAGTGCGTCCTTAACGCGGACAAACGGTTCGGTTCTGTCCCGAACGGCTCAGAAATAGCTGACAGACAACCGCGCTGCGGGGCTTCCACCGTCCCCCGCTCTCTGAAAGGCAGTTCTGACTGTCTCGTTTCATCATCGCCATAATAGCTATATATCGTTTTTATTATACACGTTTACGCTTTTTTGTCAACCGTTTTTATCGGATTCGCGGCTTTTTCCTTGCGGAGGATTGAGAATGCCGATACCTGAAACGGGAATTTCAGATGGATACGCATCATAGCGGAGCGCGCCGCATCTAAAATATCTCCGTCATCATTGCGCATTTCCTCCACCCGGAAGCAGTATACCGGCTTGCCCGGCTGCATCAGCTCAAGCGTATCTCCCGCAAAGAAACGGTTTTTCAGCACAAACACGGCGTTGCCGTCCGCATCACACGACTCAAACAGAGCGGCGATCTCCCAATCGCGGATGTACATGACGTCCGGATAATACTGCCCCTTCGGGTCACGCCCGAAATAAAAGCCGGTAAAATATTCCCGGTGGCTGATTTTACTGATCTCTTCCCGAATGTCCTGCGGAACGGTATAATCCGGTGCCGGATTTTCAAAATACGCATCCACAGCACGGCGATACGCTGCCGTAATACCTGCGGTATAATAGGCTGTCTTGGCGCGCCCCTCAATTTTAAAAGAAGTAATTCCTGCTGCGACCAGTTCCGGAATATGGTCGATCATGCACATATCCTTGGAATTATACAGATATGTACCTCGCCCGTCTTCCTCCACAGGAAAATACTGTCCGGGGCGTTTTTCCTCCATCAACGCATATTTCCAGCGGCATGACTGTGCGCAGGCGCCGTGATTTGCATCGCGTCCGGTTGTATAGTTGGAAATCAGGCAGCGGCCGGAATAGGAAATGCACATTGCGCCGTGGACAAAGCATTCAATTTCCACTTCCGGCGGGATATGGTCACGGATGACGCGAATTTCTTCCAATGTCAGCTCGCGTGCCAATACGATACGCTCCGCGCCCATATCGACCCAAAATTGCGCCGCTTCGTAATTCAGGATGCTGGTCTGCGTGCTGATGTGCAGCGGCAGCTCAGGCACAACGCGCTTAGCTACGCGGACTACGCCGAGGTCAGACACAATGGCTGCGTCCGCGCCATACGCATACAGCTTCGTCAGATAGCCCTCCAGCTCAGGAAATTCATTGGAGCGCGGCGAAATATTGACCGTGACGTAAATCTTCACACCGCGCGCATGGGCATATGCGATGCCCTCACGCAGTTCTTCATCCGTAAAATTATCCGATGCCGCGCGCATACCGAAATGCTTTCCCGCCAGATAAACCGCGTCTGCGCCATACGCAATTGCGTATTTCAGGCGCTCCATATCTCCGGCAGGAGCTAAAATTTCAGGCTTGTTCATATTGATCCTCTTAATCCTCGTTTCGCTCCTGCTGTACCTTGTTTATGTTTGCCGTCTGTTCTTCCTGTGTTTTTGCATAGATATGCGCTGTACGGTCTGCATTTGCGACATAGTAGTAATAATCGTGTTCAGCCGGATTGATCGCTGCGTTGAGCGCTTCATAGCCGGGATTGCAGATTGGTCCGGGCGGGAGTCCCTTGGAGGTATATGTGTTATATGGGCTGTCGGACTGCATGTCCTCATCTGTCAGTGTGGTATGCCCAACAGCATATTGAATCGTCGCATCGATATTCAAATACGGGTATTCGGAAGAATGGTTCAGGCGGTTGGCAATGACGCCGGAAACCTGATACATATCGTCGGCATTCACCGCTTCCTTTTCGACCATGGATGCGATGATAACCATATCGGAAATCGAAATACCCTTTTCCTCACACTGCGCGGCAAGACTCTCTCCGTTGGATTCGTCGTTCAGCTTGTTCTCAAAGTTGCCCAGCATCTTATTGATGATCGTGTCAGCATCGTCGCCGAGATAAAATTCATAGGTGTCCGGAAAAAGATAACCCTCAAGACGGTTCGTATCATTGCCCAGTTCCTCTCCATCCGGCAGGAAATCATAGTTAAATTCGCCGTCCTGCAGGACACTCTTGAGCTCATCCTCTGAACTCAGGCCGTTTTCCACCAGAGTATCAATAATCTGGTCGATGGTATAGCCTTCCGGAATGGTTACGGTCTGCGTGCTTCGATCAGTAAGACGGATTTCATTGACAATATGGCGATAGTCCATATTGGAATTGAGCGTCCACATCCCCGGACGAAATTCGATATCCTTGTAAATTACGTTGGTAAACAGATGAAACAACGTGCCATAATTGACAACGCCGCTTTTGTCCAACAGCTCAGAAACCTGCCCAACTGTAGCATCCTCCGGAATGGTAATGGTAATCTCACGGTCTTCCTTGGCGAGGGCAAGCAGATCGTTACTCAATAAAATACCTGTACCCGCGAGAATCGTGGAGATAACCAAAATGATCAGCAGATACATCAGTGTTTTGCGCAGTGCAGAGCGCTTCTTTTTTCGTTTCTTTTGCGGCTGCGATTTCGGAGAATCGTTTTTTTTGTTTCTGTTTGCGTTCATATCAGTATCCTTTCTCTTCGGCCGGTCGGCTCTGAAGTCGGGTCTTTTTATCTGAGTGCAATGCTGACAATAAATGTAGAAATAAAAATAAAGAATCCCGGATTAACCAGACAATCACGCAGAGTCGCCGTAATAGAACCTTTATTCGGCGTAAGCGGTCGCAACGTGTGCAGCTGCACCTGCGATTCCAGCGAACGGAGCGTTAGATACAATGTCAGCAGGAATAAAATTACATTGATATAAGTAAAGTATTTCCAGATTCCAAAGGAACTGTACAGATGGATGAGGTAATTGATGACATAGTAGTACAGATTATTGATTATGTGCGCCACGACCGCGGGCCAGATAGAATCAAAGGAATACACCAGAAAGGCATATGCACATCCGGCAATCAGCGGCCCGACGAAATTATACAGGGAGCCATGCAGCATTGCAAAGCAGACAGCGCTGAGCACGATGCTTGCAATAGTTCCCGCCTCTCTCTCAAATGCGGAAAACAGTGCGCCGCGCACAAAAATTTCTTCCACAACAGGCGAGAGAATGACAACGCCCAAAAAGCTCAGCAGTCCATAGCGATTTCCAATGCCGCTGGTCGTAATCATACTGCTCAGGTCGATATCGTTCGCACCGCAGATAACATAAACCACCAGATTGGCAAGAAATGACAGAAAGGAGACTGCAAGAGCAAATTTTACCACAAATCCAAAGTGCATTGGCAGGTTTTTGTCTCTCCCGCGTTCCCATCGGAAATTCAGCTGAAAGCTGTCATCCTGCGCTTTATACATGCAGTAGGCAGGCGGCAGAAAGGCAAGCAGTTCGATCAGGCTAATCCCAAGCGAAGGAAATCTGGAAAATACAAAATCAAATCCCATACTGCAAACCGTTAAAATGATAAAACAGGCAAACAGCATCAGCCCCGGGAGAATTGTGTTCTTATCTTTCATCAACCGGCATCACCTCCTGTTCGGTTATTATGCAGGCACATCGGATATCATGCGGCTGTACCGGTAATCGCGGCAAAATTCGTCCATGTGCGCACAGCGCCATACGATATGCTGTTGTTTGCGGCAAAAAACGGTCATAAAATCCGCCGCCATAGCCCAGCCTTGCACCCGTTGGATCGCAGGCCAGTGCGGGAATGATGCACAGATCGATCTCTTCCGGCGGGATTGCCATACAGTGCGCCCCGGGTTCCGCGATCCCAAAGCTCTCCTCTGTCAGATCGCGCTCTGACAATATCTGCCGCGGTTCCATACGATGCCCCGACAGGCATTTGGGTACGCAAACACGCTTTCCCTGCCGCAATGCATCGAAAACAATCGCGTGCGTATCAATTTCGTCCTCTGTTGACCAGTAAATAAACAGCGTTTTTGCTGCTTGGTACGGCTCGCTTGCCAGCACGCGGCGGCAGATTGCAGCATTGACTGCATCGCGCTGCTCCCGCGATAAAGCGCTGCGCTGTTCCAGCAGCATATTGCGCAGCTGCGCCTTATCTCCGGTATCCAATGCCATGCCGCACCTTGTCAGCGGTCTCTTTTCCGCGGAGAAGCGTAACCATTGTCAATCCCAGTTCGATGGACGCCGCCGCGCCGCAGCCGGTGATGATATTGCCGTCCACACATACCAGGCTGTCCTGTAGTTTAGCGCCTGCCATTTTGTCATTTACACTGAAGTGACATACCGCTTTTTTACCATCGAGCACACCCTTCGCAGCCAGTACAGACGGTGCAGCGCAGATCGCCGCAATATAGCATTGGTGTTCCATACAGTACGCGATTGCCTGATCAATAACCGGCTTGTCAAAATAGTTTTTGGTGCCCGGCCCGCCCGGCAGGAAAATCATCTCACAGTCGGACAGATCGACTTGTTCCGGCGTGATATCCGTATCAATGGTAAAGCCCATTTTGCTTGTAACGGTTTTACCGGTTACGCCGACACGGGTAATCGGAATGCCTGCGCGTGACAGCATGTCCAGCGGTGCGATCATTTCGGTATCTTCATAGCCGTCTACATGAAAAACGTATACCATAAAAGTGTCCTCCTCATTTTTAATTAAATAATAAATTGAAATATCCGGTTTCCACCGGCGTATCATCATGATAGCGAATACAGCCGAGCTTTTGCCCGCTTCCCGCTGTTGTGACGCGGATTTCAGCGCAGCCGGCAGCGTGCAGCACAGCCTGTGCCAGCTGCAAAATGGTCTTTCCACATGCCTCCTGTGCCCATAGCTTGCCTGCGCCGTCGTTCCAAATAAAAGCATACGATGTCAGGATGCCATTCTGCTTCACACCGTATACGCCGGCGCCGAGCGTATCGAACAGCTCCAGCTGTGCCAGCCAATCGCTCCGAGTGCGCAACAGAAGCGAGCCGGCGCCGGCTTCATATAAAACGCGCATAGCGGGAATATCCTCTGCTGTCAAACGGGTAACAGAAACATTTGGCGATTCAGCCTTTTTTATAATCAGGGAATCGGTATAAAACGCAGTCTGATAGCCGAACTGATGATAGAAGCCATAGAGCCATTCCTCCTGCGGAATCAGGATGGAGGCGGCGCGTCCCGCCGCGCGGTCAAGCGCAAACGAATGCATCAGCAAGCGATCCATCCGGTGCTGCCGACGGTTTTCCGGTGCGGTACATGCGCCATAGATATATGTGACCGGACGGATACCGCGCGCATCACGAAGCTGATATGGCAGCATCTGAAGCATGGAACAGAGCTTGCCGTTTTCTTCATCCAATACTGTTACACTTGGATCATATATCCGATGAAAAAACCATTCGGTAAAAACCGCATCATCGGGAAAACAACGCTTCCAGAGAGAAAGAACTGCATCAAAATCATTGCTGTGCGCAAATCGGATCATATTTTCCTCACCGCCAGATATTTTTTACCCATCATTGCGGGATGATACGACAGCTTTGCCTTGCGCAGTCCCTCCAGACCGAGATCATCCTCACGATTGACATAGGTATATCCTTCAAAATGATGCTGCGCAAACTGCTGGTTAATCATTGGATAAGCCCCCGCAATGGATGCCTCCGCCTTTTCGAGCTGAATGACATACGTGTCGGAACTGACCGGACAACCCATTGTAAACCCGATCACCTTGCCATCCAACCGGAGAATACCGCCTCTCATACCCAGCGCTTCTCTGTTATTGAGTGCGAGTGCAACAGCGCAGGTTTCACCGGAATACATCATTCCATTGGGACAGTTGTTTTCATTTTCACACCAATGCAGGTGAAAATCATAGGCCTCCTGCTTATTTTCACTGGTCATCGTCTCGTATGTCCAGCGACCGCCATAGTTTTTCTTAAATCGGTTGACAAAATTACGCTTGGATTGCAGTTTCCTGCCGGATAGCGACATCAGCTTGTCCGCAGCGTAAATATAGTCTGCCCCATCGGCATTTTCGGTAAAAGCATACCGTCCGGGAACGGCAGCTTCGATGACATCGATCATCGCCTCCGGCACGCTGCACATGGTAAAATCGCTCCCACGCTCCTGCGCATCCGCTTCCAGCGCAAACAATGCCTGTTTCAAATCTCCTGCGCCGATCGGCGCAAGATACATCGGTATCTCATCCGGGAAGGTTTTCATCTTAACAAGCATATATCCGTCCTGAAAACAGAGCTGCGTGTCATAATGATCCTTCCAAATAAATAAATCTGCAAAGCAATGCTCACAGAGCCTGTAATTCTGCTTTGCGGAACAGGCGTCCGCTTTTTCCTTGTCATTTAACGAGACAGGTTGAAATGGTAGCATATAAAATAAAGATCTCCTTATTTGGAAATGGTATGCAGAACCGCCGAAACAAGCTCATCAGAAATATCATCGATTGTGCGGATGGTATCTCCGCGCGTACAACAGATACGGTGCCAGCCGAGCTGATCTGCCAATGCGGACGCAGTCCGGTAGCATTTTTCCAGATACACCATGTCTTTTTCGTGAATGTCCTGCGTTTTGCCCTGACGATGTGTCAATAAATCGTGTACAGCCTGTGTCGGCATGTCCAAGAAGTAAACATCATCCGGTGCGGGAATACCCATAATGCGGTACTCAAAATCGAACATCCAGTCCAAATACGCCCGCTGCTCCGCGCCTTCCAGCTTAGATGCCTGATGGATCGCGTTGGATGTCGTATATCGGTCGGCAACAATCAGACCGCCGCTTTCATAATATTCTTTCCAATCGGTCTGATAGGATGCATAGCGATCGACCGCAAAAAAAGTTGACGCAGTATATGGACTGACATCGTCCGGATGTGAGCCGAAGCTGCCGTTCAAATACATGCGGATCAGCGCGGACGATTCCTCCTGATAACGGGGAAAAACCAGACGGCGGTATGTGATGCCATGCGTTTCCAGTGCAGCGCATAAGCGCTCGAACTGTGTTGATTTGCCGGAAGCATCTGTTCCTTCCAGGACAAGCAGCCTGCCCTTCATACATTGCCCTCCGCACGAATACGCGCATATTTTTCGCGCACTTCGTCCGCCTTGCCGCAGCTCATTTTGCCCTCTGAGCAAGCGCCGCAGGCGCAGGATGGACCTGCCTTACGGAAAAGCGTTGGCGCAACAGCATAGACCAGCTTGTACATTTCCTCTGCCAATTCACGGATTTCCCACTGTGCACGGTTGCAGCAGCGCAGGCGGAAGAAATTATGCAGCGAACGGGCGTTTGCGGTCATGACCAGCTTCGTCGCGCAGGCGTTCGGCAGAACATACCGCGCGTCCTCAATCGCTTTCTTTTCCGCTTTTCGATGCGCTTCCTTTTCAGAACAGCTCGAAGCAAGAAAATCCTTCACATGTCGCTCCTGCAAGATCGCTGTGAGCCTTTCATAAGTCCTCTGGTCATCCTCCATCGCCTTGAGAAAAATTTCTTTTGCTTCCGGTACCGCTTCAATCTCATGCGGCAGAACAAATTCAAACGCATGTTCTTTGACATAGCGCTGGGACTGGACGCTGAAAGACGCCATGCGGTGGCGGGTGATCTGCGCCAGCAGAGAACGCGAAACGCCTTCAATCGCAAAGGTAAAGGACGCATGTTCAATCGGGCTTTCATGTCCGATATCCGTAAGCATTGTCAGATACGACTGTGTTTTTTCCTCATCCAGACCTTCGAGCAGCGTATCCACCGTTGCTGCGGAATAACAGTTCTTTGCAGCAGCGGATATCAGCTGTTCCGGATTTGGCGTATATGCAATCAGTTTGACGTTCATTTTTCTTCCTTTCCCGTTACCTTGGATTTCATGACAGTCAGCAGAAACTTTGGCAATGCAGTCATACGTTTTGCACGCCACGGTTCCTTTTTCAGACGGTAAAGCCATTCCAGACCATGATCGACATAGAATGCCGGCGCACGTTCAACCGCGCCTGCATACACATCCAGAGATCCGCCAAGACCACACAGCAAGGTGCCATTCAGTTCATCCAAATGCGACTTCATGAATATTTCCTGTTTCGGTGCGCCAAGGCATACCAGAATGACATCGGAATGCCCTGCGGCATTGATGTCTCGGATTGCTTCCGCGTCATTTTTAAAATATCCATCGCGGCAGCCGGTAATGATTAAGCCGGGATACTGCTTCTTCAGGTTTTCTGCCGCTGTTTCCGCAATCCCGGGCTTCGCGCCGAACAGAAACAGCGAACGTCCCTCTTTTGCCAGCGCGCCAATCAGATCAGCGGCAAATTCAATGCCTGCAATCTTTTCGGTCAAAGGTTTTTTCAGGATCTTGGCAGCGTGGACAATGCCGATGCCATCCGGCAGAACCAGTGTTGCGGCGTTCAGCAGCCGTTTCAGCTGCGCGTCACTGCGCGCCATATATACAATCTCGGAATTTGGAGTGACCACATATCCCTTTTTCCCTCCGCGAATGCGCTCCATCGCGCGCTCAACCGCTTCGGCTTTGGAAATTGCGTCAAAATTAACGCCAAGAATAGATATTTTCCCCAAATACAGTCCCTCCCTCACTGGAGTTTTTTTCATCGGTTATATTATTATACCATTGATATAAGGACGGTTCAAGAAAATTGTCATTGTTAAGGTGAACGCATCGCGGTTTCAATTGATATGCTCCCTTGCGGGAAGTCCCCATGACAAGGAAAACGTCCCGCTTTCGCGAGACGCCCAGATTGTATAAAAAGTGAAATCTCATCGCATATAACACAGGGATTTCGTCATGAGCTGTCGCAGACAGCGGATGATAAATCCGTCATTTTTGGCGACATGCGCGTCAAAAATGACACTTCTCAGCCCGGAAGTGTGCGAGCGAATGCGAGTGCGCGCACCGGGCTGCAAAGCCTCAACCAAATGCCTGCATTTGGTTGACAGCCTGTCGACAGGCTGAACGTCCCGCTTTCGCGAGACGCCGCCGTTTTCCTTGCGGAAACAATTTTTACTCCTGTTTTGTCATGAAATTCATGG
>CAYNPX010000017.1:0-19606 GCA_964399205.1 uncultured Butyricicoccus sp. | reverse complement strand
GTATCGGTGGCAAGCGTGCTGTTCTTTTTGCTGACCGCATGGGCGAATCTGTTCGGTATCGGCGGCGGCAGCTTCATGTCCCGCCTGTTGGGGCAAAAAAACGAACAGGGAGCAAAGGAAGCCTGCGCTGTCAGTATGTATGGCACCATTATCATCTCGGGAATTTACGCCTTACTGTGCTTCGCTCTGAGAAAGCCGCTGCTGGGGTTGGTGGGCGCTACGGAGAACACCATCGATTACGCGGAGAACTACACGCTGTTTGCAATTGTGATCGGCGGCATACCCGCAACCATGTGCATGGCGATGTCTCATCTGCTCCGAAACGCCGGTTATGCGAGGCAGGCCGGCTTTGGTGTCGGGATGGGCGGCGTGTTAAATATTGCGCTTGACCCGCTTTTTATGTTTGTCATTCTGCCGGAAGGTCACGAGGTTGCCGGAGCCGCCATTGCCACGATGCTTTCCAACATGGTTGCTATGATTTATTGTGCGGTGGTGTTCTTCCGTCTGCGGAAGAAGTCGGTTCTCTCCTTTTCACCCCGCAATGCCATTCGAGGTACAAAGAAACTGGCTGAGATCCTGATCATCGGTCTCCCGTCCGCAGTCAGCAGCTTCCTTGTCAGTATCACGATTATGATTACAAACGGCTTGTATGCGACCTACAGCGATACGGCGGTAGCGGCGAATGGAATTTTCAAAAAGCTGGAAATGCTCCCGCTGAATGTGAGCGTTGGCTTATGTCAGGGTCTGATCCCATTGGTGGCCTATAGTTACGCCGCCGGCAACCATAAGCGCATGACGGAGGCCATCCGATGCGCCCGAAACGCTGGTCTGGTCTTTAACCTGATTTGCCTTGTTGTCTTTGAGCTTTTTGCCAATCAAATCGCCGGACTGTTTATTGACGATCCGGAAACCGTGGCATTGGCCGCAACTTTTGTGCGGATTGGATTTTTAGTCACGCCGATGCTGTTTTACAACAAAAAGATATGCTATACCTTTCAGGCAATGGGAGACGGCGGAAAATCCCTGCTTGTGACCCTTTGCAGGGAGGGAATATTCAATATTCCCGCACTCTTTCTGATGAACGCCGTTTTTGGAATGTATGGCGTCGCCTGGACGCAAATTGTGGCAGACGGAATAACATTGGTCATTTCGGTTCTCCTTTACCGCGATTTTGTTAAAAAACTGCAAAACATATAAACGGCACATATCAGGAGTCACATCGGTCACGCGGTCGCGCCATTCCAACGCAATTGTTGTGTAATGCTGTGACGTTCCTTCTGTAGAGACAGTAATTGTGCAAAATTATATTGCTTTGATAGACAGATTTTGTATGTTTTAAGAGAAATCTGTGAATATGTATTGAAAAACGTGCAAAGAGACAGTATAATACAAGTACAATTCTATTTCAGAAAAAACAGGAGGTCATTTATCATGGCTGCAATCACAAAACAGACCACGATTGGCGAGGTTCTCGCCCTTGATATCAATACCGCTCAGTTCTTCATCAACATCGGTATGCATTGCCTGGGTTGCCCGCATTCTCAGGGAGAAAGCATTGAAGAAGCGTGCATGGTGCATGGCACAGACGCAGACGAGTTGATTACAGAGATCAACACTTACCTTGCAAGCAAGGGCTGAGTCGCAATCATTTGACAATGCTGAAGAGGTCGATGCTTCATGCGTCGACCTTTTTGTATAGGGGGAAGCGTATGCAGGACAATCGAATGCATTTGACACCTCGCTTGCGAACCATCATGGAACAGGTACCGGAGGGTGCGCGGATCGCAGATATTGGTACAGATCATGCGCTGATACCGGCGGCGTTGCTGCGACGCGGCAAAATTGTATCTGCTGTGGCATCCGACATCCGGAAAGGACCATTGGAGAGTGCGGCACGCACAGCACAGCAATTTGGACTGTCAGATCACATTTCCCTGCGCCTTGGGGCAGGATTGCAGACGATCAAACCGTCAGACGCGGATACGATTATTATAGCGGGAATGGGCGGCGAAACCATTGCGCAGATCCTTACAGACGACGCATGGGCGTTGGAGGGCGAGCATTTGCTCCTGCTCCAGCCAATGACCGCACAGCCGTTTCTGCGTCAATATCTGGCGGGACATGGCGGAAAAATAATAAAGGAAACAGTGTGCCGTGAGGGAAGAAGGATGTATACCGTATTCACCGTGCGCGGCGGCTATGAGAAGGTTGACAAAGCGCGTTCAGCCTGTTGTATTTCCGATGCATTGCTGCGCGACCCGCTGGCAGCGATATACCTTACAGGACTGCTCGAGCGGGAGGAGAAGATCACTGCATCCCTTCTGACCGCAAAGTGTCAGAAGCCGCAAGAGCTGGCATTGCACCAGGCGAACATACAGGTTTTGAAGGATGCATTGTGTCGAATCAGGGAGGACAGATACTATGATTCAGGTAAAGGATGTTTTACACTGTCTGGAACAGGCTGCACCATATGAATTGGCGGAAAGCTGGGATAATGTTGGTCTGTTGGTCGGCGATCCGGAAGCTGAAGTGGATGGTGTGTTGTGCGCGCTGGACATCACAGAAGCGGTCGTACAGGAGGCGGCAGCGCGCGACTGTAATCTGATCGTTGCGCATCATCCGGTCATTTTTACCTCAGTCAGCCGAGTCACTGCGGATACGGTCACAGGGAGAATCGTTATCGCAATGATTCGTGAGGGCATTTCCGGTATTTGTATGCATACCAATATGGATTGTGCCTCGGCGGGAGTGAATGACCTGCTGGCAGCCTCTCTCGGTCTGACAGATGTTGTTAATATGGAAGCCGGAGAAGGCGGGAATCTGGGGCGCGTCGGTAATCTTCCGAAGCCAATGTCGCTGGCTGACTTTGCAAAGCATGTCAAGCTCTCTCTTGGCGCAGGCGGAGTTCGTGTTGCGGATGGCGGGAAGCCGGTGCAGCGCGTGGCCGTTGGCGGCGGCGCGTGCGGTAAGCTGATGGATTATGCTGTCGCAAAGGGTGCGGATACCTTTGTCATTGGGGATTGCAGCTATGATATCATGATGAAAGCGCATGATATTGGGCTGAATCTTCTGGATGCCGGACACTTTCCAACAGAAAATCCAGTGGCGCGTGGCTTTCGTGATTTGATTGCGGAGCAGTTCCCGCAGCTTCCGGCAGAGGTATCCAACGTCCATTGCGACTGCATCAGCTTTTTTTGAGAATACGGAAACAGTATGATAGCAGTATCATTGTTGATATCGTTCAAAGGAGGAAAGGTGTGGGATCTGTTTCTGGAAACGGACGGTTACACCATGGTTTTACATGAATACTGATACCCAATCGCCACGAATTTTGAATGATTTTCTGGCGTATCTATCGACAATCAAAGGAAAATCTCCGAAAACAGTGCATGAATATTACCTTGATCTTCGCGTCTTTTTTCGATATCTCAAGCAAAAGCGCGGGCTTGCGGATGGTATTCCATTTGATGAAATCCCGATCAATGATATAGACATTGCATTTGTAAAGTCCATTACGCTGTCAGATGCTTACGATTTTCTGATGTATACGGTTCAGGAACGCCCGAAACATGGCAATTCTGACAACAGTGAAATCGGTTTGGCAGCGGCCTCCCGTGCGCGAAAGGTTTCCGCGCTGCGCTCGTTTTTTAAATATTTGACAGATAAAGCGCATCTGCTTCAGCACAACCCGCTGCAAAATCTGGAATACCCTTCGGTGCGCCGCTCTCTGCCGAAATATCTGACAGTGGATGAAAGCATTGCGCTTCTGGAAGCTGTGGACGGACAGTTCAAGGAGCGGGATTACTGTATTTTAATGCTGTTCCTGAACTGCGGGCTGCGTGTTTCCGAGCTTTGCGGATTGAATATTTCCGACATCAAAGAGAATCAGATCCGTATCCTTGGCAAAGGAAATAAAGAAAGAATGCTGTATTTAAACGATGCGTGTATTGATGCGATCAACAGGTATCTTCCGTGCCGCATCAAGCCCAATAATAATTCAGGGAATGCCGGCGCGCTGTTTGTCAGCCGCCAGAGGAACCGTATTCGCAAAACCTCGGTTGAACTTCTCGTCAAAAAGTATATCGGTATGGCCGGGCTTGATACCAGCAAATATTCTGCGCACAAGCTGCGTCATACAGCCGCTACGATGATGTATAAAAATGGCGTTGATATCCGTACCCTACAGGATGTGTTAGGACATGAGAATGTGAACACAACGATGGTGTATACGCATATCAATGATGCGAATATGCAGGACGCTGCCGAAAAGAATCCTTTATCCAATTTTCGCCTGTCTGATAAAAAAACGGAATCATGAACGACAGCGTATGAAATTGTAATCCTTTTGGGTAATGCCTGAGGGGATGAAATGGTCTGCACAGAATTTCTGACAGAAATTTTTGTGTAGGCTGTTTTGATTGTATCGAAATAATGTCGAAAAGGTTGTTTTTGTGGAGTATAATGCGAAAAATACGCCGCATCCGTGCAGATAACGCAAACATGATGACGTTGTAAGCAGTCAGATACGCAAACATTTGGCAAAATTCATTGAAAATTTGTAGGAATGCATATTTACACAAATCGTCTGTATATGCTAGAATTAGTCGTTCAAACTGGGATTTCTGTGATTTTCTATCTGTTTCGATGAGAGCGGAGGCTTGATGCAAAAATATGAAAGTGTGCAGATATTTGGCAGTTTACCCATATATCGAACGGAAAACAGGCTTGAAATGACGTATAAAATACTATATACTTTTTAAAAGTATGAAATACGCAAATGCTCTTTGTGCATGTCCGTGAGAACGGAATGTCACTTTAAGGGCTGGCTGCCGCAGTGTGAACGCCTAAGATGTTCCTGGCTGTCCCACTGCTGGGAGGAGGTAACCCACATTTATGTCTCAACAAACCAATACAACAGAAAATGAAGCTCTTCTTGAAACGGAAACCCTGCCAGTCCTGCCGCTTCGCGGTCTGGTTGCATTTCCGGAAATGCTGATTCATTTTGATGTAGGCCGTCTGATTTCCATGAAGGCGCTGGAACAGTCGATGAAGGATAACCAGCGGCTGTTTCTTGTGGCACAGCGCGATATCCGCACGGATACGCCAACAACAGAGGATCTGTATACCTGTGGTACGATTTGCACAGTAAAACAGATTTTGAAGCTGCCGGGCGATAACATCCGCGTGCTGGTAGAAGGTACATGCCGTGCCGCAGTAGATCATTTCTTTATGCGGGACAACTGTATATTTGCTGATGTTTTTCGTGTCAGTACAGATCCGGGGAGAATATCTCAGCGCCGGAAACAGGCGCTTGTCCGTACATTACAGGACCATTTTGAAGCATACGCTTCGCTCACGTCGCATTTGTCCAATGACGTTCTTCTGACTGTTTTGGACGGCGGTGAGCCGGGTTATCTCGCGGATTATGTCGCGCAGAATACGCCGATTGAATATCAGATAAAACAGGAGCTTCTGGAAGAGCTGCATGATGTGCGTCGTCTCGAAAAGGTTATCCGTGTGATCGGAAACGAAATTGAGATTCTTCGCATAGAAACCGATTTGCAGGAAAAACTCAAGGAGCAGGTGGATAAAAACCAGCGGGAGTATTACCTGCGCGAACAGATGAAAGTCATTCAGACGGAGCTTGGCGAGCAGGATATCGGCGATGAAGTGGAAGAGTATCGTGAAAAGATCCGTGCGCTCGGTCTGAATGAAGAATGCGAGACAAAGCTGCTCAAAGAAGCGGCACGGCTGGAGAAGATGCAGCCGCTGTCTGCGGAAAGCGGTGTCATCCGGACCTATCTGGACACGTGCCTGGAACTGCCGTGGAATATTACCACAAAAGAACAGTTCAATCTCAGGCAGGCGCGCAGGATCCTGGATCGGGATCACTATGGTCTGGATAAGGTCAAGGATCGCATCATGGAATTTCTTGCTGTGAAGTCGCTGGCACCGCAGCTGAAAGGGCAGGTGCTCTGTCTGGTCGGGCCTCCGGGTGTCGGCAAGACCTCAATCGCGCGTTCAGTCGCTGAGGCGATGAACCGCAAGTACGCGCGTATGTCACTCGGCGGCGTGCGTGACGAAGCGGATATCCGCGGTCATCGCAAAACCTATATTGGCGCGATGCCGGGACGTATCATGAATGCGCTGACACAGGCCGGCAGCAAAAACTGCCTGATCCTGATGGATGAAATTGATAAAATGGGCACGGATGCCCGCGGAGATCCGGCAGCCGCACTGCTGGAGGTACTCGATATCGAGCAGAACAATGCGTTCCGCGATCACTTTATCGAGCTTCCGTTTGACCTGTCGGATGTGCTGTTTATCACAACGGCAAATACGTTGGACACCATCCCGCGGCCGCTGCTCGACCGCATGGAAGTTATTGAGATTTCCAGCTATACAGAGCAGGAGAAGGCTGAAATCGCAATGCGTCATCTGCTGCCCAAGCAGCTTGAGCGTCATGGGCTGAAAAAATCAAATCTCAGCCTGACACGCGAAACGATGGTCTATCTGATTGATGCATACACACGGGAAGCCGGCGTGCGCCATCTGGAGCAACAGATCGCAAAGGTCTGCCGCAAGGTCGCAAGAATCATTGCAGATGGTCAGCAGAGCGATTCGCAGAAGCGTGAGAGAAAGCGTGTCAGCGTGACACGCTCCAATATGGAAAAATTCCTCGGTGTACCGCGTTACAAGCGGGATAACGTCAGCAAGAAGGATGAGGTTGGCGTTGTGAATGGACTTGCATGGACATCTGTCGGCGGAGAAATGCTTCAGGTGGAAGTCAATGTCGTTCCGGGTACCGGAAAGCTGGAAATCACCGGCAATCTGGGCAAGGTCATGTCAGAGTCGGCAAAGGCTGCTGTTACCTATGTCCGCTCGTCCGCAAAGGAACTGGGCATTGACCCGATGTTCTACAAGGACAACGATATCCATATCCATTTCCCGGAGGCTGCGATTCCGAAGGATGGACCTTCGGCAGGTGTCACCATGACAACTGCAATCGCTTCCGCGCTGACAGGCATTCCGGTACGGCATGATGTTGCGATGACAGGCGAGGTCACGCTGCGCGGCAGAGTGATGCCGATCGGCGGATTGAAGGAAAAAACGATGGCGGCATATCGTGCCGGTATGAAAACGGTAGTCATTCCGGCAGAGAACGAACCGGATTTGCAGGATATCGAACCGATTGTCCGCGAAAACGTCGAGTTTGTGACCGCAGAAACCATGAAGACTGTGCTGGATACTGCGCTGCGCAGAACCGTGCAGGAGTCTGCTGAAACAACGCAGCTGCTGCCGGATATTGCCGCGTCAGCTCCGGCGCAGGTGAACAGACGAGGAGAACTATGCTGAACCTACATAAAGCAGAATTTATCCGTTCAGCCGTAAAGATTGCGGACTTTCCGAATGACGCGCTGCCCCAGATTGCGTTTGCCGGCAAATCAAACGTTGGCAAATCGTCTACGATTAATCGAATATTAAACCGCAGGAATTTTGCCCGTGTCGGTAACGAGCCGGGCAAAACCGTGCACATCAATTTTTTCTGTATTGATGAAAAGGTATATTTCGTTGACCTTCCCGGCTATGGCTATGCAAAGGTATCCAAACAGGAGCGTGATCGCTGGGGGCGTTTGATGGATGAATATTTTTCCAACGGCGATACCCTGACGCTGGGATTCCAAATCGTTGATATTCGGCATAAGCCGACGGCGGATGACGTTACAATGGCAGATTGGTTTTTACAGACCGGTATGCCGTTCGCGGTTATCGCCAACAAGCATGACAAGATAAAGAAAAGCCAGCTGGAAGGAAATCTCCAGACCATCCGTACCGTACTTCGTTTGCCGGAGGAGATTCCGGTCATTCCGTTTTCCGCGGAAAAGGGGACCGGCAGAGACGAGGTGCTTTCCCTGATCCTGGAGCACATCAACGAGACATAATATAAGGCGTATCGGGTTTTAGACAGCGCGTAAATTGACAGAAAGTAAAGGATGATTTGCTAATGAACGAGAAGAAACCATTTGTCACAAAGGAACAGGCAGAACAGATCGTGAAGGAATTTCCGACACCGATCCATCTGTATGATGAGAAGGGCATTCGAGAAAATGCACGTCGTCTGTACAAAGCATTTTCCTGGAATAAAGGGTTTAAGGAATATTTCGCGGTAAAAGCCACGCCGACTCCGCGTATTTTGCAGATTCTCAAAGAAGAAGGCTGCGGCACGGACTGCTCCTCTTATACAGAGCTGCTGATGAGTGAGGCTTGCGGCTTTTCCGGCGAAGAGATCATGTTCTCCTCGAATGATACGCCGGCGGAGGATTTTGTACTGGCGGATAAGCTGGGGGCTACGATCAACCTTGACGATATTACCCATATCCCGTTCCTTGAAAATGCAATCGGACATATTCCGGAGCGAATTTGCTGCCGGTTCAATCCGGGCGGTGTATTCCAGCTGGGGGACTCACAGGAGGGCTTTCAGGTCATGGACAACCCGGGAGATGCAAAATACGGCATGACCCGTGCGCAGATGACAGAGGCATATCAGATTCTCAAGGAAAAGGGCGCGAAGGAATTTGGCATCCATGCCTTTCTGGCATCCAATACCATTTCCAATGAATATTATCCGGAGCTGGCGCGCATCCTGTTCCGCATGGCTGTTGAGCTGAAGGAAGAGACTGGCGCACATATTACCTTTATCAATCTGTCCGGTGGCATTGGCATCCCGTATCGCCCGGAGCAGAGCACCAATGATATCGCCGCCATCGGGGAAGGCGTCCGCAAGGCATATGATGAGATTCTCGTTCCGGCAGGTATGGATGATGTTGCCCTGTATACCGAACTGGGCCGTTATATGCTTGGTCCTTACGGCTGCCTGCTGACCCGCGCTATCCATGAAAAAAACATCTATAAGAATTATATCGGCGTGGATGCGTGCGCCGCAAATCTGATGCGTCCGGCTATCTACGGCGCGTATCATCATATTACGGTTCTCGGGAAGGAAGACGCGCCGTGCGATCACAAGTATGACATCGCCGGTTCTCTGTGTGAAAACTGCGATAAGTTTGCGGTTGACCGTATGCTGCCGGAGATCGAAAGGGGCGATCTGCTGGTTATCCATGATGCAGGCGCGCATGGCTTCTCTATGGGGTACAACTACAACGGCAAGCTGCGTTCCGCAGAAGTTCTGCTGAAAGAGGATGGTTCTGCTGAGCTGATCCGCCGCGCGGAGACGCCGGCTGACTATTTCGCAACGCTGGATATTACTGGACTATTCAACAAATAATACAGTTGAAAAGCGCTGATCTGCCTTGATCGGCGCTTTTCTACGGATAAAATGCATCATATTCGCGCATCCTTTCCTGTAAGAGGGGAGGGAGCCTGTATGCTGCGCTACCGCATCACACTGATATTGACTGCTGCCGCACTCACGATCATGCTGCTGCTAACGGTTCGATGACCGGACAGCCTGCGGTTTTTCTGCTGCTGCATTCGGTATTTGTCTTTTCTTTCGACACGATTTGTGCTACAATATTGAGTAAATATATGGAAGGGGAAAGCATCCATGCGACATATCATCGACCTCAGCGACCTCACAATGGAAGAATTCCGTGAATTATATCAATTGACCACGAATATCATTGACCGCCCGGAGGGATATACCGATGCCTGCCGAGGCAAGGTATTGGGCAGTTTGTTTTATGAACCGAGCACGAGAACCAATCTCTCGTTTTCCACAGCAATGATGCGCCTGGGCGGCAGCGTTGTCGGCTTTTCCAATCCAAGTTCTTCGTCTGCCGCAAAAGGTGAGACATTAAAGGATACCATCACAATGGTGTCCAGCTATGCTGACATTATTGTGATGCGCAATCCACGGGAGGGCGCCGCTAAGGCAGCCTCGCTGTATTCTGAGGTTCCGGTTATCAATGCCGGCGACGGCGGGCATTTGCATCCGACGCAGACTCTGACAGATATGACGACGATCCTGCGCCTGCGCGGTTCGGCGGACAATATGAAGATCGGGATCTGCGGCGATTTGAAGTATGGCCGCACGGTGCACTCCCTCATCCATTTCCTTGCAAATTATAAGAATGTGCAGTTTTATCTGATTGCGCCGCGTGAGCTGGCGATTCCGGAATATCTTCGTCAGTTTATGCGTGAGCACAAGATGAAATTCTATGAAGTCTCCGGTCTGGAGCCTGTCATTCCGATGCTGGACGTACTGTATATGACCCGCATCCAGCGGGAGCGCTTTGCCGATCTGGACGTGTATGAAAGCCTCAAGGGTACATATTGTCTGACGAAGGCGAAGCTGCGCGATGCAAAGAAGGATATGCTTATCATGCATCCGCTGCCGCGTGTTGATGAGATCGCGCAGGACGTTGATGACGATCCGCGCGCAGTATATTTTGAACAGGCGCGCTTTGGCATGTATGCGCGCATGGCGCTGCTTCTGACCCTGAGTAAAATGAGTCGCATTCATACGCAGAAAAATATTCCGGGACGTCCGAACCTGCGCTGTACGAACCCGAAGTGCGTTACCCGCACGGAGACATATCTCCCGATGGAGACCCACCGTACCCGCGAGGGCGAACGCTGCATTTACTGCGACCAGCTGGCTGAATACAGGCGAAAGAAAAGGGTCGTATACGAGGAATATGAATAATGTACAAAATGATTGGGCAGCGCCGGATGTGCTGTCCTTTTCATTATACCCTTAGGAGAAACATAATCGTATGATTCTCCCGCGAATGATTATGCATAGCTGTCAGATATCACCTGAGATATACTGAAACTGTCAGCTTTGCATTGACAAAAGGCTTTTTTATGTGTATCATCAATATAGCGGTCTGCGCTTTTTACGCTTATGCGGCATGGATGAGATGACAAACATCGGATGCCGCGTATCTTTACTTACAGATACAGCGCTGCCGCGGAAAAATTTAACGAAATTGGAGGTCAGGTCACTTGGACAGTGATTCCGGCAAATCAAAGAAAAGGAGCAAGACAAAGCAGAACAGCGGCAGAGTAAATTTCCGTTGGATTGCCACGATCAGTGTTGCCAGCTTTTTGCTGTCGATCCTTATGTCGTATGCATCCAGTCAGGCATTGGCGCATGTGGGCAATATCATTGCATTTTTGATCCTGTTTGCATTTATTGCAATCGGCATTATGTTTGATATCATCGGCGTTGCAGCGACGGTTTCTCCGGAAAAGAAATTCCACTCTATGGCGGCGCGCAAGGTGCGCGGCGCAAAGCAGGCAATTTGGATTGTGCGAAATGCGGAAAAGGTCGGCAGCTTCTGCAATGATGTTGTCGGTGATATTTCCGGCATTATTTCCGGTGCGACCAGCGCGGTCATCATTACCCATCTGACAAATAATGGAACAGGTCTTCGTTCGGTCATTCTATCGCTTGTCATTACGGGTTGCGTATCATCACTCACGATTGGCGGCAAGGCAATAGGAAAAACAATTGGTATTTCACGCAGTGAGGACATTGTTTTTTTAGTCGGACGCCTGCTGGCCTTTTTTTCGTGGAAAAAATAAACGGGCGGTTACCGCCTGACTATAGATTGGACTCGGGGATATGGAGAAAGAAAATCAAACAAGGTACGGCCTGTTGGATCGAGAAGACCTCTCCTCGATACTTGGAACGCTTTCAAAGGACAATTTAGACGAACTGTGCAGTGAGATTCGGCAGTTTCTGTTGGATCATGTGTCACGAACCGGTGGACATCTCGCGTCTAATCTGGGTGTCGTTGAGTTGACGGTTGCGCTGCACCGCTGTTTTGATACCACAAAGGATCGCCTGATTTTTGATGTCGGTCACCAGTGCTATACACATAAGCTGCTGACCGGCAGAAAGGACGATTTCGACAACCTGCGGCAATTTGGCGGGATTTCGGGCTTTTTGAAGCCGGAGGAATCTCCGCATGATGCCTGCATTACCGGTCATGCATCCTGTTCTGTTTCTGTTGCGCTCGGCATGGCACACGCGCGCACACTGCTGAAAGAAGACTATTCCGTTGTTGCAGTAATTGGCGATGGTGCGCTCACCGGTGGTATGGCATATGAAGCGTTAAATTCCGCCGGCACCAGCGGAGAACCTCTGATTATTGTACTCAATGACAATAATATGTCGATTGATAAAAATGTCGGCGCGATGAGCAGGCATTTGAACAGACTGCGGATTCGTCCGCAGTATTTGCGCATGAAGCAGGATGTGAAGCACGTGCTGGATCGTGTTCCGGGCGGCGAGAATGCAGTAGACTTTATTTCAAAATCCAAGCGTGCGGTAAAATCTATTATGCTTCCAAGCTCGATGTTTGAACAGATGGGCTTTGTCTATCTCGGTCCGGTAGACGGTCATGACATTTTTTCTTTATGCCAGATGCTTGAAACAGCACGTGCGCTGCGCAGGCCGGTCATCATTCATGCATTGACCAAAAAGGGGAAAGGGTATTCTTACGCGGAGCAAAAGCCGGAGAAGTACCACGGTGTTTCCCAATTTGACATTGCTACAGGGATGCCGCTGAAAAAGCCGAAGCCGGATTTTTCAGCAGTCTTTGGCAAAGAACTTTTGCGGCTTGCGGCAGACAATCAGAAAATATGCGCGATTACGGCGGCGATGCCGTCCGGTACGGGGCTTTCCGGTTTTTCTCAGGCTTATCCGGATCGTTTTTTCGATGTCGGCATTGCGGAGGAACATGCGGTGACCATGTCTGCCGGCATGGCAAAACAGGGTCTTCGCCCCGTATGCGCATTGTATTCCACGTTTCTTCAGCGCGCATATGACCAGCTGATCCACGATGTGGCGATTGACAGCGTTCCGGTAATTTTTGCGATCGATCGCGCGGGCATTGTCGGCGAGGACGGCGCAACGCATAACGGGGTGTTTGACGTGGGCTTCCTGCGCCAGATCCCCGGCATGACGCTGTTGGCGCCGTCCAGCTTTGCGGAACTGCGCACGATGCTGCGCCAGGCGCTGGCACATACGAAAGGACCGATTGCGCTGCGCTATCCGCGCGGCGGCGAGGGAGCATATCGAGAAGATCACAGCGCGGGCTGCGGCGCCTGCCTGCGGGAAGGAACCGATGTGGTCTTGGTGTCGTATGGCATTATGATAAACGAGGCGCTGGAAGCGGCAGACAGATTACATCAGAACGGAATTTCAGCGGCTGTGTATAAAATCAATGACCTGACAGCGGATTTTCCGACTGAACTGTTGCAGCGCATTGCGCAATGCAGGCGTGCAGCAGTGGTAGAGGATGTTGTCCATGCCGGCAGCGTTGGTCAGGCATTGGCTGAAATGCTTACGCGCCAGGGAATTTCCGTAAATTGGTTAAAGCTATTGAATACCGGCAATACATTTGCACCGCAGGGCGCTGTCAGCCGGCTCTATCAATATTATCATCTGGACGGCAGATCGGTTGCCGAATCCTGTCTGGAGGCTATGCATCATGAAAAAAAGACTGGATGTCCTTCTGTTTGAAAAGGGCATGGTACCATCCAGAGAGCGCGCGAAAGCAGTCATCATGAGTGGTATCGTCTATGTCAACAATCAAAAAGCGGACAAGGCCGGCATGAGTATTCCAGAGGATGCTGAGATTGAAATTCGAGGAAAGACCAACAGCTTTGTCAGTCGCGGCGGACTGAAAATCGAAAAAGCACTCAATCATTTTGCGATTGATCCGGCGGGACTGTGCGTCATGGATATTGGCGCATCCACCGGTGGATTTACTGACTGCCTGCTGACCCGTGGCGCGCGCAAGGTATATTCGATTGATGTCGGCTATGGGCAGCTGGCATGGAAACTGCGGCAGGACCCGCGAGTTGTCTGCATGGAGCGCACGAATATCCGGAAGGTAACGCCGGATATGCTGGACGATGTACCTGAGCTTGCGGTCATTGACGTTTCGTTTATTTCACTCAGGCTGGTGCTTCCGGTCGTTGCGGAACTGTTGGACACACATGGACGTATCGCCTGTCTGATTAAGCCGCAGTTTGAAGCAGGAAAGGGAAAGGTCGGAAAAAAGGGTGTTGTCCGCGAACCGGCGATCCATCGGGAGGTTCTGGAGGCGTTTGTTGAGAATGCACATGCAGCCGGCTTCCATGTGTATGATCTGACCTTCTCGCCGATCAAAGGACCGGAAGGCAATATTGAATTTTTAGGTTATCTTGGAAAAGATGGCGAAGATGCGGCAGTTGATCCTGCGGCTCTGGTCACGGAAGCGCACGAGGCGCTGTCAAAGCATGATGAATGAAAAAGTATTTCACAATAGCATAAAAAAGGTTATGATCTGGCCCAATACGGGGAAAAAAGGCATGGCATACGCAATGCGTCAGACGGCAGAGGTGATCCGCAGCCTGGGTGCGGAGGTGATTCTGGCGGAACAGGCGTTGGAAACCGGAGTCAATCCGGATGGCTTTACGGTTTATCCGCAGCAAAAGGCGCTGAACGAGTCGGATTTTATTGTGGTACTCGGCGGAGACGGTACCATTTTGGCGATGGCGCAATACGCTGCCCCGCATCACCTCCCGTTACTGGGTGTCAACCTCGGCCATGTTGGATTTATGAGCGAGCTGGAATTTCCGGAAATATTCATGATAAAGAATATTTTCGCCGGGGAATATACCATAGACGAGCGCATGATGCTGGATGTTGAAGTCGTTCGCAGAGAGGAGATCGTTTTCTGCTCGATGTCGCTCAATGAAGCGATTATTAAAACCGGCTCAATTTTCCATATTACCGAGCTGAATATTCTCTGTGACAATCAGCCGATCTGTACATTGCATGGCGACGGCGCAATTATAGCGACGCCGACCGGCAGCACGGCATACTCCCTTTCCGCAGGCGGTCCGGTTATCGAACCGTCAGCAGAAAATATCTCTATGGTACCAATCTGCCCGCGCGCCGGACAAGCCAAAACATACATATTTTCACCCTGTCGTGAGATCACTGTGATACCGCAGTTTTTTAATGGCGTACCGATCTTCGTCTCCTGTGATGGGCGCAAGGGCTTTCAGCTGGAAGATGGCGATCAGGTTCGCATCCGCAAAGCCCCATTCCATACCCGCCTGCTCCGTGTAAAGGGCAATAGCTTTTATTCTATTTTGAACGATAAGCTGACAGTCGGGCGAAGCTGATTGACAGAAAGGAGTTTTGGTTATGAAATTCCAACGGCAGGCGAAAATACTGGAGCTGATCGAACACAACGAGATTGAAACGCAGGAGGAGCTTTCTACCCGCCTGCGTGATCTTGGCTATGATACAACACAGGCAACCGTGTCACGCGATATCAAAGAATTGCGGCTGATTAAGATACTGTCTCCTTCGGGAAAATACCGATATGCAACTTCAACGCAGGAGGCGGAGAACAGCTTTGTCAGCCGCCTGCAAAATATTTTCCGCGAATGTGTTACCAGTGTCGACGCAGCACAGAATATTGTTGTCATCAAAACGCTTCCGGCGCTCGCTTCGGCAGCGGCGGTCGCCATTGATGCCATGCGCGTGCCAAACGTCGTCGGGTCGATCAGCGGTGATGATACTGTGTTTATTGTTATGCGCGACAATGAAAGCGCGCTCGATTTTTGTGAAGACACCAAGAATATGCTGAAATAGAAGGAGGGCAGACATGTTAAGCCTGCTTCATATCGAAAATATTGCTGTCATCGAGCAGGCTGATATTATCCTGCAGCCTGGATTTACCGTGTTGACCGGTGAAACCGGCGCCGGTAAGTCGATTATTATTGACTCGATTGGCGCCATCATGGGGCAGCGCACCAGCCGTGAGCTGATCCGCAACGGCGCGAAAAAGGGGTTTGTCAGCGCCGTGTTTGAGCAGGTTTCCCCTGCGCTGCTACAGCAGCTGGAGGAGCTTGGTCTGGACGCGGATGAGGATGGTACCGTGCGCATCCAGCGTGAACTGTCCGCCGAGGGGCGCAGTGTATGCCGCGTGAATATGCGGCCGGTTTCGGCATCTGTGCTCAAAACGCTCAGCCCGTATCTGATCAATGTACATGGACAGCACGATGGACAGAAGCTGTTGCAGGAAGAATACCACATTGACTTTTTGGACAGCTTCTGTGAGGAGGCAGCGCCTCTTTTGGAACAATTCCAGCCATTGTATGCGCAGCTGCATACATTGCGCAGCAAGATTCGCGAGCTGGAAAAAAGCGAACAGCTTCGCGCACAGCGCATTGATATGCTTCGCTACCAATTTGATGAAATTGCGGCTGCGGAGCTCAAGCCCGGCGAGGAGGAGCAGCTCAATCAGCGTCAGCAATTCTTTGAAAACGCAGGACGGCTGTCGTATGCGCTGCAGACAGCATCGGTGCTGCTGTCCGGCGACGAAGATACGCATGGCGCCTATGATCTAGTGACGCAGGCAGCGGATGAGCTTTCGGATATTGCAGCCCTGTCTGACGAACTGAACTCTGTTTCACAAAAAGCGAATGAATTGCGTTATTTAATAGAAGATCTTGCAGCGACCGTTTCTGCGTTGGCTGCAAATGTCGATTTTTCAGAGCAGGAACGGGATGCCGTAGAGGAACGGTTGGATGTGATTTACCGTTTGCGCCGCAAATATGGCGCGAGTGTGGAAGAGGTGCTTGCATATTGCGACAGCGCGGCTTCCGAACTGGAAGAGCTGGAAAACGCGGATGACCGCAAGGAGCAGCTTGTTGCGGAATACCGTCGAACATTGGCAATGGCACGGGAAATTGCCGCAGAGCTGTCGCGCCGCAGGCGAGAAGCTGCGCAGGAGCTGGAAGCAAGGATTATCGAACAGCTTGCGGACCTTGATATGGCAAAGGTCAGGCTGAACATTGCGGTTTCCTCTCAGACCAAATTAAACAGCCGCGGCATGGATGAGGTTCGTTTTCTGATCTCCACGAATCCCGGTGAACCGCTCAAACCGCTGTCGAAGATTGCTTCCGGCGGCGAGCTTTCCCGTATCATGCTGGCGATAAAAAATGTATTGACGCAGACGGAAGATGTGGGTACACTTATCTTTGATGAGATTGACACCGGCGTCAGCGGCCGTGCGGCGCAGAAGATCGCGCGTAAGCTGGGTGAGATATCCCGAAGCAAGCAGACACTATGTGTTACGCATCTGCCACAGCTGGCAGCAATGGGTGACCAGCATTTGCTCATTCAGAAGTCTGTATTGGACGAAAGCACCTTCACGCAGGTCTGCCCGCTGGAGGGAGAAGCGCGTGTGCAGGAGCTGGCGCGTATGATTTCCGGTGACAGCATTACAGAGCTTTCCATGCGCAACGCGGCGGAATTGCTGGAACGCGCGGAAGCGAGTAAAAATAAGTAAAGAAGCGTCTGTTTTGATGAACAGCTGCTTCTATATATGGTCTTTTCGCTGGAAAATACCAAATGATGATCAGATGATAAAATAGAAAGGGTTACATTACGATGTCTCAGGTTTATGAAGAATTGCAGGCACGCGGCTTAATTGCCCAGTGCACCAACGAAGAAAAAGTACGCGATCTGCTGGACAACCACCAGACCACGTTTTATATTGGCTTTGACGCGACGGCGGACTCGCTGCACGTCGGTCACTTTTTACAGCTTGTCGTCATGTCCCGCTTGCAGCAGGCAGGACATCGCCCGATTGCGCTGATTGGCGGCGGCACGACGATGATCGGCGACCCGACCGGTAAGACAGATATGCGTAAGATGCTGACCAAGGAAGAGATCGACCATAATGCGGAATGTTTCCGTAAGCAGATGCGCCGTCTGGTTGACTTTGGCGAAGGCAAGGCAACGATGGTCAACAATGCGGATTGGCTGCTGAAATTTAATTACATGGATTTCCTGCGCGAAGTCGGTGTGCATTTCTCCGTCAACCGTATGCTGACTGCGGAATGCTTCAAGACCCGTCTGGAGAAGGGTTTGAGCTTTATTGAGTTCAACTATATGCTGCTGCAAAGCTATGACTTCCTGTATCTGTACCGCACGCACGACTGCCATCTTGAGCTGGGCGGCGATGACCAGTGGTCCAACATCATCAACGGCGCGGATCTGATCCGCCGCGTTGAAGGCAAGGACGATGCTTACGGTCTGACCTTTACACTGCTGACCACCTCTGAAGGCAAAAAGATGGGCAAGACCGAGAAGGGCGCTGTATGGCTTGATCCGGAAAAAACCTCTCCGTATGAATTTTTCCAGTATTGGAGAAATATTAACGATGCGGATGTGATCCGTGTCATGAAGATGCTGACTTTTATGACATTGGACGAGATTGCGGAATACGAGAAGCTGGAAGGCGCCGGACTGAATCAGGCGAAGGAACGTCTGGCTTATGAGATTACCGCGATGGTTCATGGCAAGGAAGAAGCTGAAAAAGCGCGGAATGCGGCGAAGGCTGTATTTGCCGGCGGCGCATCCTCTGCCGATATGCCGACGACAGAGTTGTCCGCCGACGACCTGACCGATGGACAGATTGGCGCACTTGACCTGCTTGTCAAGACCGGTCTGGTAAAATCCAAGGGTGAAGCACGCCGTGTCATTCAGCAGGGCGGTCTGAGCATCAATGACGCAAAAGTAACCGATGTCTATGCGATGTACGGAAAAGCTGATTTTGCGGGCGACGGCATGATGATCCGCAAGGGCAAAAAGAGTTTCCGCAAGGTCACCCTGTAAGTTTGTTCACAGATTTTCTGTTTCACATTCACGAGGGCTGTGAAAACAGATCGGGGAACTGAATATCCTGTTCGCGCTGAAAGGTTTGATCCTGTCTGACAGACCATGTATGACGGCTTCATTCCGTGCACCCATGCGGACATTTTTTGAGGGGCATCCCGATGGTGATTCACGATCGGGGTGCCCATAACGTTTTGATGGGTATTTGTGCAACATTAACCCATATTCTGTGAAATCGCACAAACAAGACGTGATATCAAGCGTTACTTTTGTCGAAAAGTACCTTATTGCATTGGTTGAAAAATAATTCAAACGATGGTACAATCTGTAACGGATGGGGTCTGCTGTCAGATTCAGTCGAAAGCAGATTCGATCAAAGAAACCAATTCATCCAACTGAAGTGAGGTGTAAATGATATGAGCTTGCTAATCATTCTTGTAATCTTTGCCGTGCTGCTGACGTTTGCGTTTGCCGCATTCAACTTTTTCACGGTGAAGCACATGAAAGAGGGCAACGAGACAATGCGGGAAATCGCTGCGGCAATCCGCGTCGGCGCAACTGCATTTATCCAATATGAATATAAGATTTTGTATACCGTTGTGGTGATTGTTGCGATTATTCTCGCCGTCGTCACCTCATGGCAGGCAGCAGTAGCGTTGCTACTCGGTTCGGTTATGTCCGGATGCGCTGGTGTCATCGGTATGCGGATTGCAACGCTCGCAAATGTTCGCGTTTCCAATCGAGCACGGGAGACCAAAAACATCGGAGAAACCGTAAAAGTCGCGTTCCGCGGCGGAAGCGTTATGGGTCTGTGTGTCGGCGGTTTTGCGCTGCTCGGTCTGGTTATTGTCTATCTGGTCTTCGGAATTGGCATGGATCAGATTTCAGTGCTCGACGCGCACACCAACTGGATTGGCGTTTCCTTCATCCCGTTCCCGATGACGCTGT
>CAYNPX010000016.1:0-20310 GCA_964399205.1 uncultured Butyricicoccus sp. | reverse complement strand
AGCTCATGCCGAAGTCCCTGCATCATATGCGTTGAGATTTCACTTTTTCTACAATTTGAGCCCGACTGGACATCCAGCCGGGCTAATTTTATTCGGTTTTAGTTTTATCAGTAGCGGCCGGCGCCGATGTAATGGCTGGTATAATATGTACTATTCAGGCTTGCCGTGCAAACGCCGGTCTTTGAATTTGCCGAGTGAATGATTACACCGTCACCGAGATAGATCGCAACATGACCGACGGAACCGCCGGATGAACTGTTCGAGAAAAATACCAGATCGCCCGCCCGCAACGAAGACTTGGAAATCTTTGTTGCACTTGCATACTGCGCGGAGGATGAACGCGGGATGGAAATGCCGCAGCGACCGTATACATACTGTGTGAATCCGGAGCAGTCAAAAGAGGTCGGACCTGCCGCACCGTAGGCATACGAGCAACCCAGCAGACTCCTTGCAACAGAGGTGATGCTGTTGGATGAAGCACTCGATGATGTAGAAGAAGTAGAGGAACTGGAAGAACTGGAAGATGTGCTTGCACTCGGCTTAGAGGAAGAAAGGTATTTGGAACCTACATAACCATAGCCGCTGCCATACTTGATCTTGTACCAATAGTTGGAGGAATCAACAACGGTGACTGCCTGCCCATAAGAAAGGCTGCCGATCGAAGCATAAGAAGTTCCTGCACCGGAGCGTACATTCAGACCGGCTGTTGTGCTGTACATGGTCTTTGCTTTTGCGCTGGAAAGCGTCGTACTGGTAGATGAAGACGAATTCGAGCTGCTGCTCGGCGCGGAAGAAGAAGTATAGGAACTGTTGATGTAGCCATAGCCACTCCCATACTGGATCTTATACCAACCATTGGAAGTGCCGACAACGGAAACAGATTTGCCGTTTGAAAGACCGCCAATTACACTGTAGCTTGTGCCGGGACCGGAGCGGACATTCAGCGAAGATGCAGTGACATAAACTGTTTTGGAGACGCTGGTGGTTGTTGTCGTTGTGCCGGAATTGGTATTGGTGGAAGTAGAGGCACTGGAACTGCCGGTCAGATACTTCGAGTAGACATAACCGGTTTTGCCGTTTACTGTGACTTTGACCCAGCCTCCGGACTGACCGAGATTCGCAGTGGTAGTGCCTTTTGACATCACGGTAAGAACAGAGTATGAATTACCGGGACCCGAGCGAACGTTGACATTGGTTGTGCTGGTTACATTCGCAGCCAGTGCGCCGGTGCATACAACAGCGGTTGCTGCCACTGTAGTTATCGCAAATTTCATCTTCTTTGAACTTATCATGGTGAAAAACCTCCTGAATCCTTGCTTGATTATTTGGCAGACAATGCACGATTCAGCCAAATGACCGCGATATCAAGTGCTGTGTAAAGACCGTCCTTTTCGGTCTTTTTCACGATACGATCCTTTGGACGCACGCTGGGGGAAGTCTGCTGTAACTGGACGGCAACACGGGTGGCAACCTCAAGATCCTTGACGGTTTTGGTTTCCAGAATCTGCATCATAATGATATAACGATCGCTCATGCTGCCGTAATAGATGATGTTATCATGTCTCATCAGCGGGTGACCTTTGTATGTGAGGATGTTGTCATCTGCGCCTTTTTTAGAAGTAGCTGACATATAAAATTCTCCTTTACAATGATATTCTTCGTGCGAACACGCAATATATCCAGTATAGCACGTATGGCAATACATGTCAAACGGGACAGCGTTCATCGTATCACGGAAGAATCAGGTTACAAAAAAACGCTTGAAACATTACAATTCGGTTACATTGTTTACAGTATAGCACATGAGAATTATCCTGTCAAATAGTTTGTTGCAAATTTCTGAATAAAATATCGATTTTTACGCCATATTTGGCAAAAACAGGCAAAAAAAGCACGGGGCGCGTATGCGTCCCGTGCAGTACCGGTATGTTACAGGTTCAAGTAGTTGGAAATCAATTCCTGCATCAGCTCATCACGGTCAATTTTACGAATCAAGCTGCGTGCATTATTATAATTGGTAATATATGTCGGATCCTCCGAGAGAAGATAACCAACGATCTGGTTGATCGGATTATAGCCCTTCTCCTTGAGAGCGTCATATACCGTCTGAAGCACGCGCTTCATTTCCTTGTTGCTTTCTTCTTTCATACTAAACTTTCTGGTTCCATCAAGCATTGCGGGCCCTCCTTTCAACTACTTTCATAATAATACAGAAACTGCGATTTGTAAAGGTTTTTTACTGCCGGAGTTTCGCATTAAAGTGTTTTTCCAATTCGGCAATGGCTTTCTTCATTGCGCCATCGCACTCTTCATCCGTCAGTGTGCGGTCAGAACGGCGCATTTTCAGCGAATATGCAACACTTTTCTTGCCAGAAGGAACCTGATCGCCCTGATATACATCAAACAGGGAAACTGTTTCCAAAATGCTGCCGACTGCCTTTGTGATTACCTTTTCCATATGCGCGACCGGAATGGTTTCATCACACAGTACAGCAATGTCGCGGGTAGAGGCCGGATATTTCGGCAGCGGCTGGTACAGCTTGTCATCACAGGCATTGTCAAACATCTTTTCGATGTCGATTTCAGCGGCAAGAAGCTCGTTGCTGCCGGCGCCGTAATTCTTTGCGATCACCGGATGCACGGTGCCAAAGATACCGATTTCATTATCGCCGACCAGGATTTTTGCGCAGCGACCCGGATGATAGGACGGATTGTCGGTCACCGGCTCGAAGGATACGTCAGAGATGCCGCTCTCGCTGAGAATACACTCGATCACACCCTTAAACTGGAAGAAGGACAGACGTCCATAACTGCCCAGCGTCAGGATATGCGGCTCATATGGCAAAACTTCTGCATTTGCCTTGCCATCCTTGATTTCAGGCAGATAGACCGTAGCGATTTCATACAGGCTTGCGGTTTCATTCCTGTGGTTGAGGTTGCGCATCAGGCAGTCCAGCATGGACGGCAGGGAAGTGGTGCGCATTATGCTGAAGTCCTCGCCCAACGGATTGAGGATAGTAACCGAAATGCGCTTTTCGCTGTTTTCCGGCAGACCGATGTTGTCATACATCTTCGGGCTTCCGAAGGAGAAATTCAACGCTTCATCAAAGCCGCAGGCGCGTGCATAGCTGCCGAGATTCTTCTCGAACCGCTGCTTCGGAGACAGACCGCCGATTGCGGCGCCGCCGAACTGCGTCGTCGGGATGTTATCATAGCCGTACATGCGGGCGACCTCTTCCGCCAGATCGCACATACGCGCAATGTCAACGCGATAGAACGGGATGATGACCTCATCGCCGTCCATCACAAAGCCGAGGCGATTGAGATAACCGGTGATTTCCTCACGGGTCAGGTTGATGCCCAGCAGGGCGTTGATCTTGTCGCATTCCAGCGGCAGACGCTTGTTCTGGTCGCTGGTAGCATCGACATCAATGATGCCGTCTACGACTTCGCCGGCGCCCAGTATCTCGACCAGCTCACACGCACGGTTGACTGCATCCAGCGTCATGCGCGGGTCAAGCCCCTTTTCAAAACGACCGGATGCCTCTGTGCGCATACCGAGCTTCTGCGCAGTCACACGGACGGTTGCGCCGTGGAAATTTGCGGACTCGAAAACGACAGTCTGCGTTTTTTCGGTGATTTCACTCTCATAGCCGCCCATAACGCCCGCGACAGCGGTGGCAGTGGTGCCATCTGCGATGCACACCATATCGCTGTCCAGATAATGGTTCTGCCCGTCCAGCGTCTGGATAAATTCGCCTTCCTTTGGACGGCGGACGATGATCTTGCCGTCCTTCAGGCACGCATAGTCAAATGCGTGCATCGGCTGACCATATTCCAGCATGACGTAGTTGGTGATATCAACGATGTTGTTGATCGGGCGGACACCCGCCGCGTGCAGACGCTCGCGCATCCATGCCGGCGACGGCTCAATTTTGATATTTTTTACAAGGCGCGCGGTGTAGCGCGGGCAAAGCTCCGGCTCATCTACCCGAACGGACAGCGTATCATTGATATCGCCGCCGCAGCCCTTGACCTCCGGTACATGCAGCTTTAGTTCACGGTCAAAGGTCGCCGCTGTTTCGCGTGCCAGACCTATTATACTCAGACAGTCCGGACGGTTGGAAGTGATTTCAAAATCGGTTACATATTCATCCAGACCGATGACAGTACGGATATCTACACCGACCGGCGTGTCCTCCGGCATCAGCAGCAGACCGTCCGGGTCGCCATACGGGATTTCGTTCAGCGTCAGACCAAGTTCCTCATAGGAGCACATCATGCCGTTGGAAACGACGCCGCGCAGTTTGCCCTTTGTGATCTTTACGCCGCCCGGCAGAAGGGATTTGTGTAGCGCAACCGGTACGATACTGCCGACATGCGCATTCGGCGCGCCGGTGACGATCTGGATCGGTTCCTCCTTGCCGACATCGACCTGGCAGATGACCAGATGGTCGGAGTCCGGATGCGGGACATTGGACAGAATTTTGCCGGTGACTACATTTTTTATCTCTTCGCCGAGGTAAATGATTTCCTCGACCTTGGAACCGGACATGGTCAGCTTATCAGCATATTCCTTGTTTGAAATGCCGGTCATATCTACAAATTCGGAAAGCCAGCTCATTGGCAGCTTCATGGTTTCATTCCTCCAAAATCAGTATTTTCAGTGTAACGATTAGAACTGGTGCAGGAAACGCACGTCGTTTTCATAGAACATGCGGATATCTGTGATCTTATAGCGGCTCATGACGATACGCTCCAGACCGATGCCGAAGGCATAGCCGGAATACTCATTCGGGTCAATGTCGCAAACCTCAAGAACCTTTGGATGAACCATACCGCAGCCGAGGATTTCGATCCAGCCTTCATTCTTACACAGCGGACAGCCCGCGCCGTGGCACTTGAAGCACTGCATGTCCATCTCGGCAGAAGGCTCGGTGAACGGGAAGTGATGCGGGCGGAAACGGACGACGGTATCTTCGCCATACAGCTTCTTTGCAAACATTTCCAAAATGCCCTTGAGGTCAGACATGCGGATACCCTTGTCAACGACCAGGCCTTCGATCTGGTGGAACAGCGGGGAATGGGTAGCATCTACTGCGTCAGAGCGGAAAACGCGACCCGGTGCGATGATGCGGATCGGTGGCTTTTTGTGCTCCATGGTACGAATCTGAATGGGAGACGTCTGGGTGCGCAGTACCACATTGTCAGAAATATAGAAGGTATCCTGCGTATCGCGCGCCGGATGATCCTTTGGAATATTCAGCGCTTCAAAGTTATACCAGTCCTTCTCGACCTCCGGACCTTCCCCGATGGAGAAGCCCATGCCGATAAAGATATCCTTCACTTCGTCCAGCACGATGTTAATCGGGTGCTTTTTGCCCATGGGGAAAGCTTCGCCCGGCATTGTGACATCGATGGTTTCATTTTTCAGCCGGGCAGCCATAGCAGCTTCTTCCAGACGGGACTTGTTTTCCGCAAGACCGGTTTCAATTGCAGCGCGCAGTTCATTGACCATCTGTCCGAATGCAGGACGCTCCTCCGGTGCCAGATTGCGCATATTTTTCATCAGCGCAGTGACCTCGCCCTTCTTGCCGAGGTACTTGACACGGATCGCATCAAGCTCGCGGGAATCCTTGCAGGCAGCCATAGCCTGTTCTGCAAGCTCCCGAATAGACTGTAATTTTTCCTTCATCTGTTCAAACACTCCTTGAGATTTTTATTGTGCACAAAAAAACCTTTCGATCCCTCCTGAACAGGGACGAAAGGCTTGGATTCTTCCGCGGTACCACCCGTATTCCGACAGATATGCCGACGCTTTGGGACTGGTAACGGGCATCTCCCGCCGGCGCTTTTGGTCACCGGAGCTCCCGGGCGAACTTCACCATTCCATGCAGCGGACAGCTTTCAGCCAATGACTGTCCTTCTCTGAGGCTGCAGAGGGTCGGTTACTCTTCCCGTTCGTTGCTTTTTTCGTTGCAAATCGAATATACCTATTACTTTATATCACAGCAGCGGACAAAAATCAAGTTCAAAATTGCTGTGATTTATAAAAATTTACAATAAAGCCCTAAATTATGCTTTTATACAAAGAATCGGTTGTTTCAAAGCGGAGGAAGTGTGAAGTTTTTAATAATTATAATTGATTGCTCCTTTGGAATTATTTTATCGTTTCCATTGTGTCCTGAAAGGTCGATTTTTCGCGGAATGATTTCGGCGTGGTTCCGGAAATCTTCTTGAAAATACGGCTGAAATAATAGATATCCGAAATGCCGCATTGGGTTGCGATCGTCTTGATTGGAAGATTCGTAGAAACGAGCAGGCGCTGCGCATGATGAATCCGTTTCTGGTTGACGTAATCCGTCAGAGAAACGCCCATTTCCTTTTTAAACAGCGTGGAAAGATAGCTTGCGTTAATGGAAAGATATTCTGAAAAGGCTTTCAGGCTCAGATCCGCACATAAATTCGTATCAATATAGGTAAGGACCTTTTGAATCATAGGCGAATGATCTTTTAATGTATAAGTCCGGATCAGCGCGCAGTAATCCTTGATAAACTGTTGGCAAAGGGAATGAATCTGCTCCCGGCTTGTAATCTCTTCAATTTGTTTGACGTGCAAATTGGACATGCTGTCAATATGAATCGGATGCACGCCTGCCTGCTGTGCGGATTTACGAAGCAAAGAATTAAAAGTGATAGCCAGATCCTTTTGATCTCGAAGCACGTTAACTAAGCGCGGAGGAAAAGCAATCTGAGTCCACGAGGCATGTATTTGGAGCGCTTTCTTTTCGTTGGCATTGCGGACAGCGTCAAGCAGTTCATTTTCTAAATGATATCTGGTTTCGATGAGCCGCATATTCTCAAAAGGAATATCGGAGACATTGAATTGATTGCTGTGGAATTCATGCCATGCCTGCGGGTTTGCGTCATTGATATATTGAATTTCAAAATTGTTCTTTCCGTACAGTTCTTCCGCAAGTACGATCAAAATATCCACAAGATGTTTGTTGATGGGATTGTTTGAAACACTGTAGCAATAATGCGTTACCATTTCATGTAATTCATCGGGAATACATTGCAGATCTAAAATCTGCTGCATACGATCGGATGAAATCACCTCAGTCATAACTGGACCGCAAAACAGCAGTTCTTTCTCATTTAATAGCAAAGCAGTATATGTGCATTGGAAGCCGTCAACCAAATAATAGATCGTTCGCGGTGCCGGTGATTTCACAGGAGATGTGTTGAGAATGTCGTCGGAAGACATACCTAAAATGGTACTTCTCAAACCGAGATCACACCAGCTCCAGTCTTCACAGGGAAGCTCGACACAACGGGAAGGAATATAGTTTATTTTTAAAAGATGCCGGGCAAACTGGACCAGTTGATTTTCTTTCATGTTAAACCACCTACAAAGAATTATGATATAAATATTATAGTATATATATTATACAAATCCCAACAAAATATCATTGCACAGATTTTGGACTTTTTTGCACTATTATTACATTGTTTTTGAAAATCAAAAAATCGGATAAAAACAAATAAAAATTCTCTCTATAAAAAAGGTCTCGGTTGAAATATAATAATTTAAACAAAAAATGAAAGGGGATACTGGCAATAATTAGGCATATTGAATACAGAATGATGTTGTAGACAAGATGTTTTTTATGAATTGCGGTATCCGTCGTGTTTGTGTTATCAGTCGCGTTATAAATTAAAACGTATAGAGGTGAATGATTTTGAAAGCATCGTATTTGTACCCACGGGACAGCGTGAGCAGACGTGCTGTACGGCTGGACGGTATGTGGAAATTTCAGCTTGACCCAGGCTCCTGCGGCACGGTAGACGGCTGGATGGATGGGCTTCCGGCTCCGGATCAGGTTCCGGTTCCAGCCAGCTTTGCGGACTTGTATACCGACAAGGAGACACGCGAGTTCTGTGGTGATTTCTGGTATGAGACAGAAATTTTCGTTCCGGATGAATGGCAGGGGAAAGAAGTAAATATTCGCTTTGGCAGCGTGACACATCGCGCAATCGTATATTTGAACGGCGTGGAAGTCACATCACATGAAGGCGGTTTCCTGCCATTCTGTGCCCGCATTACAGAAATTGCTCATTATGGTGCGTATAATAAACTCGTCATTATGGGGAATAATGAACTGAGCGAGAAAACGATTCCCTGCGGTACAGTTTCAACATTACCGAGCGGTCGGAAGGTTGCAAAGCCGTATTTTGATTTTTATAACTATTCCGGCATTCAACGTCCGGTTTGGCTGGTCGCAACGCCGAAGGAAGCGATTGTTGATTTTTCCGTAGCACATGCGTTACAGGGAACGGATGCGGTCGTCACCTATAGCACGATAACAACGGGTGAGCACGACGTTGTTGTGACTGTGAAAGATGAGGACGGCAAAACAGTTGCGTCGTCTACCGGAAAGGACGGACAACTCACGATTACGAATGTCCGCCTGTGGAAGGTCAGAGATGCCTATCTGTATCGCTTCATCATCCGTATTATGGATGGCAATGCGGTGGTCGATGAATACACAGAGGAAATCGGTGTACGTACTGTCGCAATAAAAGATAACTGCATCTTGATCAATGGCGAACCGGTTTATCTCAGAGGCTTCGGCAAGCACGAGGACAGCGATATCATCGGACGCGGCTTTAGCGCAGGCGTGATGAAGCGTGATTTTGAACTGATGAAATGGGTTGGAGCGAACAGCTTCCGCACCAGCCATTATCCGTACAGTGAAGAAGTTTACCAGATGGCAGACCGAGAGGGTTTCCTTGTTACAGATGAGGTTCCGGCGGTTGGTATGTTCCCGAGCCTGATGAATTTTGCGGAAGCATCTACCGGCAAGGACACCGCATTCTTTGCAAGGGAAAGCACGCCGGAGCTGTTGAAAACACATCTGAATCAGGTTGAAGAGATGATTGCCAGAGACAAGAACCATGCATGTGTATTTGCATGGAGCCTGCTTAATGAGCCGGATACGCTGGACGAATCCGCGACCAGATACTTTGAACAGGTGTTTGACCGGTGCAGGGAGCTTGATCCGCAGAAACGTCCGCGCACCTTCTCGCTGCTGATGAACAGCACGCCGGATAAATGCAAGTGCTATCAGTTGAGTGATTTCATTTCGCTCAATCGTTATTTTGGCTGGTATGTCATGGGCGGAGCGGATATCGAGGTCGCCGAGATGCTGTTCCGCGAGGAAATGGACAAGTGGAAAGAACTGGTGGGCGATCGTCCGATGATCTTCACCGAGTATGGCGGCGACACGAATGGCGGAATGGATAAGCTGCCAAGTGTTATGTGGAGCCAGGAATATCAGATCGAATGCCTGAAAATGTGCCATAGAGTCTTTGACGATTACCCGATGGTTAAGGGTGAGCAGGTTTGGAATTTTGCTGATTTCCAGACGACAGAAGGCATTATGCGCATGGATGGCAACAAAAAGGGCATCTTTACCCGCCAGCGTCAACCCAAACGCGCTGCATTCTATCTCAAGGAACGTTGGGAGAAGCTGCCGCTGAATTATAAATCAAAGTAAAGTTTGATACATGTATTTATAAACGAAGCGGGAAAGAAAGCAAGGAGGAATCAAATGCGTAACATTATCAATTTGAATGAAGGCTGGAAGTTCATTCAGGAGGATGTCGGACTTCCGGAAGGGCTTCCGACGGATTGGCAGCAGATCAATCTTCCCCATACGTGGAACGCGGTTGATGGACACGACGGGAACGGCGGGTATGCTCGTTGTAAATGCTGGTATGCCAGGAGTTTTGCAACGCCGAAGCAGCCGCTGGCAGGCGGACGCGTATACATTGAAATTCTGGCAGCTGGTCAGCAGGCGACGGTATACGTCAACGGACAGGAAGCCGTCTATCATGAGGGCGGATATTCCACTTTCCGTGCAGATGTTACCGACTTCTGTAAGGACAGCGGAGAAAATTTGCTGGTTGTCGCGTGCAGCAATGAAGAAAAGAGCAGCGTATATCCGCAGGCAGCAGACTTTACATTTTACGGCGGTTTGTACCGCGGCGTGAATCTGATCAGTGTTCCGGATACGCATTTTGATCTGGACTACTATGGAAGTTCCGGTCTGAAGGTTACACCGAAACCCTGCGACTGCGGCGGCGCGACGTTTGAGCTGAAATCCTGGGTTGTAAATCCGGACGAAAATTTCACCGTTTTGTATACGATCAAGGATTCGGATGGCAATGAGGTCGCGTCCGCTTCCCGACCGGCAGACAAAGCTGCGGTCACTGTCTATGTTCCCGATGTGAAAAAGTGGGGAATCGACACTCCATATCTTTATACGGTCACGGCAACGCTCCAGCGCCGAAATGAAGCGTATGACGAGGTTTCTGCACGTGTTGGCGTGCGCAGCTTTTCCTGTGACCCGAATAAGGGATTTATCCTTAACGGTGTAGAGACTCCGCTCCGCGGTGTGAGCCGCCATCAGGATAAGCTTTACAAGGGCAACGCGCTGACAAAGGAAGACCACTATAACGACGCAAAAATCATCAAGGAACTGGGTGCGAATACCATCCGGCTGGCACATTATCAGCATTCTCAGGACTTTTATGATGCTTGTGACGAGATGGGCTTCATTATCTGGGCAGAAATTCCGTTTATCAGCGTTATGAATCAGGATCCGGCAGCGCATCAGAACTGCATCAGCCAGATGAAAGAACTGATTGCTCAAAACTATAATCATCCGGCCATCTGCTTCTGGGGTGTTTCCAATGAAATCCTGATCGGCGGCATATCCGATCAGCTGGTTGAAAATCACAAAGAACTCAACGCGTTATGCAAGGAAATGGATCCGACCCGCCTGACCACGATTGCACATGTTTCAATGACGCCGGTGGAAAGCCCGATGCACGGTCTGACCGATGTTGAGAGCTACAACCATTATTTCGGCTGGTACGGCGGCAAGATGGAAGATAACGGTCCGTGGTTTGATGAATTTCACAAGGTTCATCCGGATATTTGCATTGGTGTTTCTGAGTACGGTTGTGAAGGCATTGTTACTTATCACGGTCCGAATCCGGCATGTAAGGACTATAGCGAAGAATATCAGGCATTGTATCATGAACACATGGCAAAGGTGCTTGATGAGCGTCCGTATATTTGGTCCAGTCATGTATGGAACATGTTCGATTTCGGCTGCGCGGCTCGTGACGAGGGCGGAGTAGCCGGACGCAATAATAAGGGTCTGGTGACAATGGATCGCAAGACCAAAAAGGACAGTTACTATATCTATCAGGCATATTGGACAGATAAACCCATGGTTCACCTGTGCGGCAAGCGCTATGCGCAGCGTGCCGGCGAGACTACAGAGGTTCGTGTGTATTCCAACCAGCCGTGCGTACAGCTCTATCTGAATGGCAAGCTGCTGGAAGAGCAGAGCGCCGATAAAGTATTTGTTTTTACCGTTGCATTGGAAACAGGTTTCAATACGCTCCTCGCGGTTGCGGGCAATGCCAAGGACAGCATGACGATTGAAAAGGTCGATCAGGAGCCGGCTGTTTACGTTTTGCCGGAAGTCAATGAAAGAGCGGAGGGCGTTGCCAACTGGTTCCAGTTAGCCGGCGATCTTGACCTCAAAGCGCCAATGGAATTTCCGGAAGGCAAATATAGTGTCAAGGATACCATGGAGGACATCGCCAATAGTCCGGAGGCATTGGAGATTGCTTCTAAGGCGATCAAGCTGTTAACCAACTTCACCGTCGCTCCCGGCGAAGGCATGTGGAATATGTTGAAATCCATGTCGCCGGAGAGCATGATGAGCATGGTGAGCGGCACGTTGCCGGATGGCTTCCTGGAAAGCCTGAATGCAAAGCTGATCCAGATCGATAAGGTATAGTGTATGTTCGGATAATAAAAATTCGGAAATAAGAAAGAGAGGGAAAAACAATGGCAGCAAATTCTGTATCAACCCGACCGTTTGGTATGAAGGATAAGCTGGGTTATATGTTTGGTGACTTCGGTAATGATTTTACATTCCTGTTGTCTTCCATGTTCATGATGAAGTTCTATACAGACGTTATGGGTGTTTCCAGCGCCATAGTCGGTCTTTTGATGATGCTGGCACGCTTCGTCGACGCATTTACTGATGTCACGATGGGACAGATTGTCGATCGTTCCAAACCGACCAAGGATGGCAAATTCCGTCCGTGGATTAAACGCATGTGCGGTCCGGTTGCAATTGCGTCCTTCCTGATTTATCAATCGGAATTTTCAAATATGTCCTATGGATTCAAGGTATTCTGGATGTTCCTGACCTATATTTTGTGGGGTTCGATCTTCTATACCTCTGTCAACATCCCGTATGGTTCGATGGCATCTGCAGTTACTTCTGATCCGAAGGAACGCACGGAGCTGTCCACATGGAGAACAATCGGTTCTATGCTCGCATCGCTGGTAATCGGTACCGGAACACCTTTGATTGCTTATGAAGTGGTCAATGGAGCAACGGTTCTGTCCGGCACGAAGATGACCATAGTCGCAGGTATCTTCTCCGTCTGCGCGATCATTTGCTATCTGTTGTGCTTCAATCTGGTTCGTGAACGCGTTGAAGTGCCGCAGAATACCACAGAACTGAAAATCGGCAAATTGATTAAGAGTATTTTTACAAATCGTTCCCTGTTGGGAATCATTGCTGCGGCAATTATGCTTCTGCTGGGTCAGCTGGGCATGTCCGGTATGCAGCCTTATGTTTTCCCGATCTATTACAATAGCGCAAGCAGTCAGTCACTGGCATCGCTGTTGGGCTCTGTTGGCATTCTGATCATTTGCGCACCGTTTGCTTCAAAGCTGGCCGGAAAATTCGGCAAAAAGGAACTGTCCGTTGTTTCGTGTCTGTTTGGTGCAGCCGTGTGGATCGTTTGTCTGATTCTGCGTCCTTCTAATCCGCTTGTTTTTGTTGCAATATCTACGCTGTCTATGATTGGTCTGGGCTTCTTCAATACCGTTATCTGGGCGATGATTACCGACGTTATTGATGATGCCGAAGTAAAAAATGGTGTACGCGAGGACGGTACGATTTACTCGGTATATTCCTTTGCGAGAAAACTTGGACAGGCGTTATCTTCCGGTTTGATCGGCGGATTGTTGTCTATGATAGGATACAATAGCGCTGTTGCAGCAAATCCGAGTGCATATCCTGATGTTGTAGCCGGTATCTTCAACTGGGCCTGCATCATTCCTGCAATTGGTCTGGCGCTGGTTGCACTGGCACTGCTCTTCATTTACCCGCTGAACAAGAAGAAGGTTGAAGAGAATGTTTCAATTCTGGCATCCCGTCGAGACAAATAATATTGGTTAAAATCCATAGCCAAATTCCATCCATGTTTTACCTGTTCTGTGGGGGAGAGCCTTTGTGCTCTCCCTGAGCAGGAAATCGCAAAAGGAGTGATCTGTGGTGAGCGAACTTTCAAGCTTTAAAAAAAAGAAAGATTTTTTGATATGTGTGGACAGCGATGGATGCGCCATGGATACCATGGATATCAAGCATATTCGCTGCTTCGGACCTTGTATGGTCGCAGAATGGGGATTGGAAAAATGGCGCAAAGAAATTCTGGCACGCTGGAACGAAATTAACCTGTACTCGATGACCCGTGGAATCAATCGATTTAAAGGGTTGGCAATGGCACTTGGGGAGATCCGAGAGAAATATTGCGAAATTGAGGATCTGGAGAGCCTGGAGCAATGGACACAGACCAGTCCGGAATTGTCTAACGATGCACTTGAACGGGCAATCGCGGAGAATGACAGTGTCTGTCTGAAAAAGGCGCTTTCCTGGAGCATTGCTGTCAATCAATCGATTGCACGGCTGACACAGGATGAAAAGCAGCCGTTTGAAGGCGTTCGTCAGGCTTTGGCGCGTGCGCACCGTTATGCGGATGTCGCAATTGTCTCCAGCGCAAACCTTGGAGCCGTGCTGGACGAATGGGATCTGTATGGACTGCTGGAACACACAGATATTGTTCTGGCACAGGATTCCGGAAGCAAAGCGCACTGTATTGGCGAGCTTGTGAAAAAAGGCTATGAGAAAAACCATGTACTGATGTGCGGCGACGCACCGGGCGATCTGCAGTCCGCGCGTGAGAACGGCGTGCTGTATTATCCTATTTTAGTAAAACATGAAAAAGAAAGCTGGGAGGAATTTACTTCCGAAGGCTTGGGACATCTGCTGGCCGGTCAATATGCCGGAGCATATCAGCAGAAAAAAATAGATGATTTCTTGAAGAATCTTGGCGGATAATCACTATAGAAAATGGTGAGGAGGTAGATCAATGGTAAACATGAAAGCAAGACCCTTTTATCTGACAGATGAAGATATCAAGTGGGTCGAGGATACGATTGCGGGCATGACTGATGAGGAGAAAGTCGGTCAGCTGTTTTTCCAGTTGGGTGCTTCCCGCGACGAGGAATACCTCAAGGAACTGGTAAACAAATACCATCTGGGCGGTCTGCGTTATAACAATGCGCGCGGTGTGGACGTTCAGCAGCAGAATCGTATTGTGCAGGAAAACAGCAAAATTCCTCTTATTATTGCCTGCAATACAGAGGCCGGAGGCGCAGGAGCCTGTGCTGACGGTGTAGATATCGGCAGCGGTGTCAAAATTGGTGCGACGCGCAACAATGCGTATGCCTTCGCACTCGGCAAAATGGGAAATGAACAGGCCGCTGTTCTGGGCTGCAACATGGCTTTTGCTCCGGTATGTGATATTCACTACAACTGGGAGAATACGGAAATTGTAGGACGCGCTTTCGGCAACGACCCGCAGCGGGTTGCGGATATGAGTGTAGAATACCTCAAGGGCGCGCATACCATCCCCGGCTTTGCCTGTGCGGCGAAGCATTTTCCGGGAAACGGTCAGGATTTCCGCGATGCACATCTGTCAAACAATGTAAACAGCTTTGACTGTCAGCAGTGGGATGAAACGTATGGAAAGGTATATGAAGCGCTGATCGAAAACGATCTTGATGCGATCATGGCAGGACATATTCTGCTGCCCAGCTATACGAAAAAGTATAATCCTGACATTCAAATGGATGACATGATGCCAGCTACGTTGTCCCCTGAGATCATTCAGGGTCTGCTGCGCGGCAAACTGGGCTTCAACGGTATGATTGTCACGGATGCCAGTCATATGGTCGGCATGACCGACAGAATGAAGCGTGCAGATATGCTGCCGGTATGCATCAACGCCGGCTGTGATATGTTCCTGTTCTTCAATGATCCGGACGAAGATTTCGGTACGATGCTGCGTGCATATCAGGACGGTATCATCTCTGAGGAGCGGATGAATGACGCTTTGTGCCGTATTCTGGCGTTGAAGGCGCATATGGGTCTGAATAAGAAACCAAAAACTGAGTTGGTTCCACAGCCTGAAAAGGTGAAGGAAGTGCTCGGCAATCCGGAATATAAGGCCATGCACAAGGAAATCAGCGATCACTGCATTACGCTGGTCAAATACAGGGATAAAGATGTTTTACCCATTACGCCGGAACGGTATAAACGCATTATGATCGTTCATCTCAAAGCGGCTGAAAGCGGCATGGGCGTATTGATGAAGGCAATCGGCGGCGCGTCCGGACCGAATGCCGCAGAGCGCCTGCGAGATAAACTGATTGCAAAAGGCTTTGATGCATTCATCTATGAAAGCCCTGTGGACAAGATGAAGAAGATGGTGGAAGAAGGCAAGCCGGTCAGCTTAAATATTTATTTTGCAGGCAAGAACGCCATTGCGGACTTTACGTCAAATATGGATCTGGTAATCACGCTTTGCGATGTTTCTTCCGGTCGTCCGGTATTTGGTCTGTCTAAGGGCGGCGGGGAGATTCCCTGGTATGTATATGAGCTTCCGGTCGTCGCAGTAGGCTGCGGACAGCCCACTATGCTTGCGGATATCCCGATGGCTCGAACGTATATCAATACCTATGACAGCAATGACGATACGTTTGATGCGCTGATAGACGATCTGATGCAGGGACCGGATGCGTTCTTAGGACAGGATCCGATTGACAGCTTCTGCGGTCTTTGGGATACGCATTTATAATGTTGGAAGCAGGACAGGGTTTCATTGAAACGGTACAGAAAAAAGAAGGAGGAAGTCGTATGCAGATGACATTTCGTTGGTACGGTGAAGGCAATGACAGCATCACCACTGAACAGATCAAGCAGATTCCGGGCGTAACCGGTCTTGTATGGGCACTGCACCAAAAGCAGCCCGGTGAAGTCTGGGAAGTCGAGGAGATTGAAGAGGCACGCAAGCAGATTGAAGGCGCAGGCTTCAACATGGATGTAGTGGAAAGCGTCAACGTGCACGATGATATCAAGATCGGTTTGCCGTCGCGTGACCAGTATATTGAAAATTATAAGCAGACGCTGCGCAATCTCTCGCAGTTTGGCGTCAAAGTCGTTACCTATAACTTCATGCCGATTTTTGACTGGACACGTACTGATCTGTTCCATCCGATGGGTGACGGATCCACCGCGCTGTATTATGAAAAATCAAAGATCCAGCAGGATTATAAGGAAATGGCGAAATATATTCTGGATAACCTGCATGGAATGACCTTCCCGGGCTGGGAGCCGGAGCGTATGGCAAAGCTCGATGAGCTGTTTGAAGCATACAAGCCGGTGACCAAAGAAAAGCTGTGGGAAAACCTGAAATATTTCCTGGAAGCGATTATGCCGACCTGTCATGAAACCGGTATCAAAATGGCGATCCATCCGGATGATCCCCCATGGGATATTTTCGGGCTGCCGCGTCTGCTGGTAGATAAGGAATCCATCGGACGTTTCCTGTCTATGGTAGACGATGAAAATAACTGTCTGTGCCTGTGTTCGGGTTCGCTGGGCGCAAATCCGGACAATGATATTGCAGATATCATCCGCACCTATTGCGACCGCATTGCCTTTGCGCATGTGCGCAATGTAAAGCACTTTGACAATGGTGATTTTACCGAAGCATCGCATCGTGACTGTGACGGTGATGTTGGCATTCTCGATATCATGAAGGCATATCATGACTGCGGCTATAAAGGCTATATCCGTCCTGACCACGGACGTCATATCTGGGGAGAGCAGTGCCGTCCGGGCTATGGTCTGTATGACCGCGCATTGGGTATTATGTACATGTGGGGCTGCTGGGATATGCTGGAAAAGACGGAAGGAAAGGTGGATGCATGATGCGTGCATTTATGGATCAGGATTTTCTGCTGTCTACCGACACAGCAAAATGGCTGTACCATGATGTAGCAGAAAACATGCCCATCATCGACTATCACTGTCACATCAATCCGCAGGAGATTGCAGAGGACCGGAAATTTGACAATATCACACAGGTATGGCTGGGCGGCGACCATTATAAGTGGCGTACCATGCGCTTTAATGGAACCGCAGAGCCGGCCGTAACCGGTGATGCGGATGATCGTGAGAAATTCCGCGCGTTTGCCTCCGTTATGCCGTCGCTGATCGGCAATCCGTTGTACCATTGGAGCCATCTGGAGCTGCAGCGTGTATTCGGCATTACCGAACCCCTGACGCCGGAAAACGCAGACGAGATTTTTGATCGCTGCAACGAGGTTTTGAAGGATTATTCCGCACGCCAGTTGATGGAGAAATTCAACGTCAAGGCAATTTGCACAACAGATGATCCGATTGACGACCTGCATTGGCATGATCAGATCGCAGCGGATACGACCTTCGACATTCAGGTACGTCCGGCATTCCGTCCGGACAAGGCGATCAATGTGGAAAAGCCGGAATTTGCCGCGTATATCCGTAGCCTATCCGCGGTTGTCGGGCGGGAACTGGATTCCGCAGAGGCTGTCGCACAGGCGCTATGTGAGCGCGTGGATTATTTTGCGGCACATGGTTGTCTTTGCGCCGATCACGGTCTGGATTACTGCATGTATGCGGAACCGGATTCCGCTGTTGCAAATAAAGCCTTTGCAAAAGCAATGGCAGGAGAGCAGCCGTCAAAGGCAGAGGCGGATGCCTATAAAACACTGGTGACGATTGTCTGCGCGAAAAAATATACCGAAAAGAACTGGGTCATGCAGATTCATTTCGGTTGTCTGCGCAATAACAATAAGCCGCAGTTTGCCAAGCTGGGACCGGATACCGGCTACGACGCCATCAACAGTGCATCCGGTGTAGAAAATGTAGCGCCGCTGCTCAACGCTTTTGCAGAGAATGACGGTCTGCCGAAGGTAATATTGTATTCCCTCAACCCGAGCGACAATACGGCGCTGGTCACCATTGCCGCCTGCTTCCAGGGCGAGGGAAGCGTCGCAAAGGTGCAGCAGGGCAGTGCATGGTGGTTCAATGACCATCGACCGGGTATGCGGGAGCAGCTGACACAGCTTGCCGCCGCCAGTGTGCTGGGACGCTTTGTAGGAATGCTGACGGATTCCCGTTCTTTCCTCAGTTATCCGAGACATGAATATTTCCGCCGTGTACTGTGTGAACTGATCGGTGAATGGGTAGAGAGCGGACAGTATCCGAATGATAAAAAATATCTGACTAAACTGGTAGAGGATCTGTGCTACAACAATACGAACGCGTATTTTGGTTTTGGACTGTAAAGAAAAGAGGTAAGGTTTATGAAACTTTCACTGGAATCCATTCAGAATAAGGACGCGTGGAAGGGATATCATCTTCCAGATTATGATCCGGCGCAAATTGCCGAAAACACGAAAAAGAATCCGCAGTGGCTGCACTTCGGATCAGGCAATATCTTTCGTATTTTCCCGGCGGCTCTGTGTCAGAAGCTGATCGAAAAGGGCTTGATGGATACAGGCATCGTCTGCTGTGAAGGATACGATGATGAGATTATTACCAAATGCTTCCGTCCATATGACAACCTGACGATCGGGGTCACATTGAATGCGGATGGAAATCTCGATAAGGAAATTATCGGTTCAATGGCGGAAAGCCTGACTATGCTGTATGATAGCGAAAAGATTGCGGAAATATTCAAGCAGCCGTCCTTGCAAATGGTATCGTTCACCATTACAGAGAAAGGCTACAGCCTGCGCAATGCGAAGCGGGAACTGGTGCCGGATGTCGTTGCCGATATGGAAAATGGTCCGGTAAACTGCAAGAGCTTTATGGCGCAGCTGACAGCGATGTGTCTGGGCAGAAAAGCGGCGTGCGGCGCACCGCTTGCGCTGGTTTCCATGGACAACTGTTCTCATAATGGAGAAAAATTGCAGCTGGCAGTTATGGAAATCGCAAAAGCATGGCTGGATAACGGCAAGATCTCCGCGGAGGATTATGCATATTTGGAAAACGACGTTGCATTCCCGTGGAGCATGATCGACAAGATCACGCCGCGTCCGCATCCGGTTGTAGAAAAGCAGCTGATTGCAGACGGTCTGGAGGATATCAGCCCGTTTACGACAACAAAGCATACCTACACCGCACCGTTCGTCAACGCAGAAAAAACACAGTATCTTGTCATTGAGGATCAGTTCCCGAATGGCAGACCGCCATTGGAGGAAGCCGGCGTTATTATTACAACCCGCGATACAGTAAACAAGGTTGAAAAGATGAAGGTCTGCACCTGCCTGAATCCGCTGCATACCTGCCTGGCAGTGTATGGCTGCGTTCTTGGATATACTTCGATTGCGGAGGAAATGAAGGACGAGGAGCTGAGCTGCTTTATTGACAGGATGAGCCATGAGGAAGGTATGCCGTTCGTTGTCGACCCGGGCGTTATTGACCCGAAGCAGTTTTTGCATGAAGTATTGACAGCACGTTTTCCAAATCCATTTATGCCGGATACACCGCAGCGTATCGCAACAGATACCTCTCAAAAGCTATCCATTCGCTTTGGCGAAACGATCAAGGCGTATATTGCATCGCCGGATCATGACGCTTCCGAGCTGAAGCTGATCCCATTGGTTCTGGCAGGATGGCTGCGTTATCTGATTGGTGTGGATGATGAGGGCAATGCGTTTGAAATCAGCCCGGATCCGCTGCTTCCCGCAATGCAGGAAAAGCTGGCAGGTATTGCGCTGGGCAGTGAGATTGACGAAGAGCAGCTGCGTCCGATTCTGTCTGATGCCTCGATCTTTGCGGTCGATCTATATGAATGTGGTCTGGCGGAAAAAGTGATCGGGTACTTTAAGGAACTGATGGCAGGACCGGGTGCCGTTCGTGCAACGCTGAAGAAATATGTCCACTGATCCAGAGAAGGAGACAGATATGAATAAACTAAATCAAGCGATTTCAGATATCGGCGTAGTACCGGTTATCAAATTAAATCATCCGG
>CAYNPX010000015.1:0-20679 GCA_964399205.1 uncultured Butyricicoccus sp. | reverse complement strand
AATATCGGTATCGGCTTCATGCTGGTTCTGGTTACCGTCTCACTCGCTGATGTTGTGGACTATGGTGAATATAAATTTGGCACTCGCAACGAAGCAATCATTTTCTCCATGCAGACCTTCGTTGTTAAACTGGCGGGTGCTGTTTCCGGATTTATCTCCGGCGTTGGCTTAACGATTATTGGATTTGTTGCCAACCAGACACCTGCGGCTGGCACGATTGCCGGTATGCGTGTGCTGATGATTTTGATTCCCGGTATTCTGGCTATCCTCACATATGTCATTTATCTGTGCTGCTATAAGCTGCGCGGCGAATATCTGGATGAAGTAAAGACTGCGATTGCTGCAATGCGCAAGTAATTTGGCGAGAGGAAGGAGCAGAATATATGTGGTTAGGCGTTGACTATTATCCGGAACAGTGGGATCCGTCCATGATGGACGCAGATATGGATACCATTGTGGAGATGGGTTGTAATGTTATCCGAATCGGAGAATTTTCCTGGCATCTGATGGAAAAAACAGAAGGACAGTACGATTTCTCCTTCTTTGACGGTGTGATCCAAAAGGCAAAAAAGCATGGACTGCATGTTATCATGGGTACACCGACAGCAACCATTCCGGCATGGCTTGCAAAAAAGCATCCGGATATCCTCTCGGAATTTGAGGACGGCACAAAGCGAACCTTTGGCGGACGGCATGTGTATTGCTTTAACAGCCCGCATATGTATGCATATGCGGAAAAGATAATCCGTGCCCTGGTGACGCACTATAAGGACGAGAAAGCAATCGTTGCATGGCAGATCGACAACGAGATCGGTCATGAGGACAGTGATGTATGCTATTGCGCACAGTGTCAACGGGCGTTTCAACAGTTCCTTAACGAAAAGTTTGAAGGAGACATTGATCGGCTGAATGATGTTTACGGCACGACCTTCTGGTCACAGGAATATAATCATTTTGAGGAGATTCCTACACCGACCAGAACGATCACGACGCATAATCCGGCGCTGCGCCTGGATTGGGAACGCTTTCGCAATAAGAGTATCGTAGATTTTATGGCGTTCCAGGCAAAGCTCATAAAGCAGATCGCGCCGGACGCGGTTGTCATGCATGATTTCCCGGGCGGCGGATTGGACAAGCATGTCTCGTATGCCGCGGTCGCAAAAAAATTGGACGTTGTGGCATACAACAATTATCCGGTTTGGGGCGGACAAAAGGAGCCGATCCCGCCACATGAAATCGCATTTGGACTGGATTACATCCGTGGATTCAAGCGGGAAAATTTCTGGATTACTGAGGCGATCATGGGAGCGCAGGGACATGATGTAACCGGTTTCCTTCCGCGACCCAACCAGGCAAAGATGTGGTCATATCAGGGCATGGCACATGGCTGCTCTTCGCTGATGTACTTCCGTTATCGCGGCGACACCAAGGGAGCGGAGCAGTTCTGCTATGGCATTCTGGATGCCGATAATGTGAAACGCCGTAAATTTTACGAGGTACAGAGCTTCTTTGCCGATGTATCACAGTATGCAGAGCAGCTGGATACGCCGATTTCCAGTGATGTAGCGATGGTTTATGATTATGATTCTCTTGCCGCCTTCCGTATTCAGAAGCAGAGCATTCTGCTGGATTGTCAGGGCGAGATGAAGAAGATGTACAAGCCATTCTATGATAATAATGTCATGGTAGACATTATTCCGGAAGATACAGATTTTTCCGGCTATAAGGTGCTGATTCTCCCGCTGATGATCATTGGGAAAGAGGATTTCCGCCGCCGTGTTCAGGCATTTGCGGAAAATGGCGGTACAGTTATCATGACCTATCGCAGTGCGGTCAAGGATATTCATAATAATCTGACACTGGGCGCACTGATTCCGGTGGGATATGATGTCATGACAGGCGTTCAGGTAGTGGAGACAGAGAGCTTGCAAGAGTTGGATGCATTCCCGATTTGCGGCAGCGGGATCTGTGAAGGAAAATGCGGCTATGGCGGCGTATTCCGCGATATGCTGGTGGCTGATACAGATACAGAGGTGTTGTATCATTACGATGATATGTTTTATCAGGATTTTGCAGCGGTCACCCGCAAGCGCTGCGGAAGCGGTATGGTATACTATCTCGGCTGTTCGCTTGATGACAGTACGCTGAAGCAGCTGACAGAAATGATTTTGTCGGATAATCAGATTGCGATGACGCCAACGGAAGAAGGCGTTGAGATCGTGACCCGCGGCAGCGGTGAAAAACGGATTCGTATTCTGATGAATCACAATGCATATCCCGTGTCTGTCGGTTCAGTTACGCTGGCACCGTATGAAAGCAGGATTGAACAGATTTAATCCATCCTTTCTTTGTGTACAGGGGCATCGCAGATAATTACATTTTGCGATGCCCTTCTGTAAGAACCAAAAGCTTTTGAAAAGAGAAAATGAGGTGAGTGATTGTGGTTTCGTTGGAACAGGCGGAGCGCTCCCTGCGTACCGGCGAGATGGATGCAGTGATTTGCAATGTATATGGATGCGGCAGTGGTGAAGAAAGATATTACCGCGATCGGATGCTCCAGGTCATTGACGGATACCGGCACTGCTTCGGTGAAGCAAAGATTGAACTGTTCAGCGCGCCGGGGCGTACAGAGCTGGGCGGCAACCATACAGACCATCAGAATGGCAATGTTTTGGCGGGCAGTGTGAATCTGGATGTTGTTGCCTGTGCATCACCAAATGACAGCAAGATGATTCGTATTGTCTCAGAGGGTTATCCGCAGGAAGAAATCGATCTGTCTGATCTTACACCGCAGCCGGCTGAGGTCAACCATACTGCGGCATTGATTCGCGGTGTAGCGGCAGCAATTTATAAGAGGGGCTATACGGTCGGTGGATTTAACTGCTATATGACCAGCAATGTGCTGGGAGGCTCGGGGCTGTCCTCCTCTGCGGCGTATGAGGTTGCAGTGGGAACGATTATGAATCGGTTTTTCTGTGAGCGGCAGCTGACTGCCGTAGATATTGCAAAGATCGGACAGTATGCGGAAAACATTTATTTCGGTAAACCGTGCGGTTTACTCGATCAGATGGCTGCATCAGTTGGCGGTATTATTGCAGTGGATTTTGGCAGTACGGAAACGCCGGTAGTCACACGTGTGGATTATGCAATGAAAGAAAGCGGCTATACGTTATGCATCATCGATACGGGCGGAGATCATAAGGAACTGACCGGCGCATATGCAGCGATTCCGGAAGAAATGGGAAGCATTGCGGCGGCATTCGGCAAGACGGTGCTGCGGGAAGTGGATGAAGATTCGTTCCTACGGGAAATTCCGGCTTTGCGCACCCAATATGGCGATCGTGCCGTGCTGCGCGCGATGCATTTCTTTGCAGAAACAAAGCGTGCGGTGGAGGAAAAACAGGCATTGGAGAATAAGGATTTCTCGCGCTTTTTAGAGCTGGTAAATGAGTCCGGCCGTTCTTCGGCTATGTATCTGCAAAACGTATACGCAGGCATCAGCACATTGCAGCAGGAAATGCTGATTTCGATAGCACTGGCGGAAAAGCTGCTGCATGGACGCGGCGCGGTTCGTGTGCACGGCGGCGGCTTCGCGGGAACCATTCAGGCATTTGTGCCGAATGATATGCTGGATGAATTTAAGCAGAAAATCGAAGCGGTTCTGGGGGCAGGAAGCTGTCATGTATTGAATATCCGTCCGGTGGGCGGTACGGTTTTATTGGCATAAGGGGCATATTTATTGTAACAGGAGGATGTAGAAAATGGCTATTTTAGTATTGGGCGGCGCAGGCTACATCGGTTCGCATACCGTTTACGAGCTGATCGACGCGGGCAGGGAGGTTGTCATTGCGGATAATCTGGAAACCGGTCATATCGAAGCGGTGCACCCGAAGGCGAAATTTTATCAGGGCGATATCCGTGACAGAGCATTCGTAGATTCTGTATTTGACAACGAGAACATCGACGGCGTGATTCACTTTGCCGCCAATTCTCTGGTGGGAGAGTCCATGACAAACCCGCTCAAGTATTATGACAACAACCTGTGCGGCACGAAGGTTTTGCTGGAATCTATGGTCGCGCACGGCATTGACAAGATTGTATTCTCGTCCACAGCGGCAACCTATGGTGAGCCGGAGCGCGTGCCGATTTTGGAGACAGACCGCACCGAGCCGACCAACTGCTACGGCGAGACCAAGTTGAGCATGGAGAAGATGTTCAAATGGACAAGTGTAGCGCACGGTCTGCGGTTTGTATCGCTGCGTTACTTCAATGCCTGCGGTGCGCATGTTTCCGGCACGATCGGCGAGGCGCATAAGCCGGAATCTCATCTGATTCCGCTGATTTTACAGGTTCCGAACGGACAACGTGCGTTCATCTCGATCTTTGGCGATGATTACGACACCAAGGACGGCACCTGCATCCGCGATTACATCCATGTCACCGACCTCGCGCAGGCACATATTCTCGCAATGGATTACCTGATGAACGGCGGCGGGAACAATATCTTCAATCTGGGCAACGGTGTCGGTTTCACTGTCAAGGAAGTTATCGATACCGCACGCGAGGTGACCGGTCATCCGATACCGGCAAAGGTCACACCGCGCCGGGCAGGCGATCCGGCGCAGCTGATCGCATCCAGCGACAAGGCGCGTTCCGTCCTTGGCTGGAATCCGCAGCACGCTGACCTCAAGGAAATCATCGAAACGGCATGGAACTGGCACAAAAACCATCCGGACGGCTTTGCAAAGTGAGGGCTGACATGTTAAACGAGAGCATCAAAGCGCTTGTCACATATGCTGAAGCCAATGACTTGATCGAACAAGCGGATGAAGTGTGGGCAGTCAATCAGATTTTGCAGGTTGTTGGCGCGGACAGCTATGACGAACCGGCAGATATTCCAGAGATGTCGCTGTCTGAAATTCTGAATAACCTGTGCGACTGCGCACGCGAAACAGGCGCGCTGACAGAAAACAGTATCGTGTACCGTGATTTATTTGACACAAAGATCATGGGTGCAATCACACCGATGCCGAGTGTTGTCCGCAAAACATTCAATGAATTGTATGCACAGGACCCGCAGGCTGCGACAGACTGGTACTATAAGTTCAGTCAGGACACCAATTATATCCGCCGCGACCGCATTGCGAAGGATGTCAAGTGGGTGGCACCGACGGAATACGGCGACTTGGATATCACCATTAACCTGTCCAAGCCGGAAAAAGACCCGAAGGCGATTGCCGCGGCAAAGAATATGCCGCAGTCGGCGTATCCGAACTGTCTGCTGTGCAAGGAAAATGAGGGCTATGCCGGACGTGTCAATCATCCGGCGCGTCAGAATCACCGCGTCATGCCGGTCATCATCAACGACAGCAACTGGTTTATGCAGTATTCGCCGTATGTGTACTACAATGAACACTGCATCGTGTTCAATTCGCAGCACACGCCAATGAAGATCGAACCGGCTGCGTTCCGCAAGCTGCTGGATTTTGTCCGGCAGTTCCCGCACTATTTCGTCGGTTCCAACGCCGATCTGCCGATTGTCGGCGGCTCGATTCTGGCGCATGACCATTTCCAGGGCGGTCACTACACGTTTGCGATGGAGAAGGCACCGGTGGAAACCGAATTGCACTTTGACGGCTTTGAGAATGTCTCCGCCGGTATCGTCAAATGGCCGATGTCGGTTATCCGTCTGAGCAGTGAAGATGATCGTGCGCTCGTTGCGCTGGCGAGCAAAATACTCGCGGCATGGCGCGGATACACAGACGAAGAAGCATTTATTTTCGCGGAGACTGACGGCGAACCGCACAACACAATCACACCGATTGCGCGTATGCGCGGCGGTAAATTTGAGCTTGATCTTGTGCTGCGCAACAACATTACCACAGAAGAACACCCATTGGGTGTGTATCATCCACATGCCGAGTTGCACCACATCAAGAAGGAAAATATCGGTCTGATTGAGGTCATGGGTCTGGCCGTTCTTCCGGCAAGACTGAAAGAAGAGTTGGCGCTGTTGGAACAGGCGCTGGTTTCCGGCGCGGATATCCGTGCGGACGAGCGCATCTGCAAGCACGCGGACTGGACGGACGAGTTAAAGGTAAAATATACCTTTACCGCAGAAAATGCGATGGACATTCTGAAAAAGGAAGTCGGAATTGTATTTGCAAAGGTATTGGAGCACGCCGGCGTTTACAAGCGCGATGAAGCCGGAAAACAGGCATTTCTCCGGTTTGTAGAAAGCATAGGGCATTGACATGAAGATAACTCCTGATTATTTCGGAACGACATCAGATGGTCAACCGGTAATTAAATTTACGCTGACAGACGGTGACGCTTCGGTTTCTGTGCTCACACTTGGCGGAATCATTCAGTCACTGGTTGTGCCCGATCGAAACGGAAATGCAGTTGATGTTGTTCTCGGCTTTGATGATGTACAGTCTTACGAAAAACAAAATTGTTATATCGGGGCATTGCTGGGGCGTTGTGCAAATCGGATTGTCGGCGGCGATGTCGTTCTCGGAGATCAGGTGATCCACCTTGCCTGCAATGATCGCAATATCTGTCATTTGCACGGCGGCAATATTGGATTTGACCGCAAAATATGGACACCGGATCGTACAGAGGACGGACTGACGCTGTCCTATTGCAGTCCGGCTGGGGAAGAAGGTTATCCGGGAACAATGCACGTTTCCGTTACGTACCGGCTGGAAAAACAGGCATTGTCCCTGTGTTATCGTGCTGTATGTGACAGAGATACGCTTTGTAATTTATCAAATCATGCTTATTTCAATCTGACCGGACATGCATCCGGTTCGGTGGATGAGCAGCACATTCAGATATTGGCGGATACCTATACGCCGTTGGGCGGCAACGGCGCACCGGATGGACGCATTGCGCCTGTAGCGGGGACACCGCTTGATTTACGGGATATGCACTGTTTCTCTGAGGGCTGGGATATGCCGTTTCATCAGATTGCGCTGGCACAGGGATACGACCACAATTATCTTTGCGGCGGAGCGGGCTTACGAACGGTAGCCTGTGCCTGTTCCGGTCAGACCGGGATCCACTTAGAGGTGCAAACGGATATGCCGGGGTTACAGCTATATTCCGGAAATTATCTGACTGATTTACCTGCCGGCAAACATGGAGCGCGGTATGGTGTTCGGAGCGGATTTTGCCTTGAGACGCAGTATCCGCCCAATGCTGTCAATTGCCCTGCATTTTCTCAGCCTGTATTGCGGGCAGGAGAGGAATATGTGCATACTACTGTGTATGCCTTTCGGGTGATTTAATCGCGGAGAAGAGAGATTCAACTGATCTGTTTTGACAATATGGTTGAAATGACACAACGGCAGAAAGCCCTGGTTTCCGATGCGGAGATCAGGGCTTTGATCTTTTTGCCATTCACTTTAATACTGTTTCGGATCATATAATTTTACAATTGATCGCGCGCTTGGGGCTATTCAAATGATTGCAGACTATGGTACAATGTTGTCAGGCGAATAGATGTATGACAGGAGGCGGAGAAATGTCGTATGAATTTGTGAAGGTTGTGACAGAGAATACTGTAAAAATCATAACGGACGATACCCTGCGGGAAATGAAGAAACATGGCACGATGGGCTTTCCTTTTCAATATTACATCGAGCATTTTGACTGGAGCCGGCTTGAGTCGGTGGAATGGCACTGGCACAATGAATTGGAACTGATTATCGAGGTAAACGGTGACATCGAGTGCTGGATCGGCGACCAGCGTTTGGGTTTGGACAACGATACCGGCATACTGATCAACAGCGGCGTGATTCACCGGTTTCAGGCGCCGGAGGGACAGGGAGGCTCGAAATGTGATTTTACAGATTTCCTTTTTTCGGCTGAAATGATCGCACCGGCGCACTCGGTCGTTTACCAAAAATATATCCAGCCGTTTCTGGCTTCCGGCATCGATTATTTGATTTTAAAAAAGGATATTCCGTGGCAGGCACGTATCATTGAGCAGATGAAAGAAACAGGGAATGAATGCAGGGCCGGACGCAGGACAGCGGAACTGCGCATACAAATCAACCTGGGGATGATGTGGCTGGAACTGACGGAGCATATGGGAGAATATCTGGATGAGTCAGCGGCTGGTAAGTTAAAGGTTAATAAAAATATGCTGAATCATGCGCGTTTGCGTTTGATGATGCAGTATATCTGGGACAATTATACCGAACACATTTCACTGGATGACATTGCACAGGCGGCAAATATCAGCAAAAGTGCAGCGCTGCGCAGTTTCCGTTCCGTTTTGCAGACCTCTCCGATCAGTTATCTGAACGAATATCGTCTGAGTCGCGCAAAGGAACTTCTGCTCAATGGAAAGGGATCTGTTTCCGATGTGGCAATGTCGGTTGGGTTTGACAATGTAGGATATTTTGACCGCGTATTTAAGCGGGCATTTGGCGTTACACCCAAGCAGTTTATCAAGCACGTATCTACTTGACAGCAAAAGAAAAACATGATACGCTTGACACATGTATAAATCCTAGTTGTTAAATATGATTTTTGGAAAAGAGACTTTGCCATAGCTGCATTGTCATTGAGGGAAATATGGAACAGCTGATACAACAATTGAAGAAACAGCAAGATTTGCCAGATGAAGCGCTGCGGGCATTGATCACACATACTGGTGACGACACACCGTTGTTTGCCGCGGCGGATGCGGTCAGAAGGGAACGGTATGGCATAGATGTATTTCTGCGCGGGTTGATAGAATTTACCAATGTTTGCAAAAACGACTGTTATTATTGCGGCATCCGGCGCAGCAATACACAGGCGGAACGCTATCGGCTTTCACCGGACGAAATACTGACAAGCTGTGCAGTCGGCTATCAGATGGGCTTTCGGACGTTTGTCCTTCAAGGCGGAGAGGATCCGTATTATACTGACGATGTGATATGTTCTTTGGTAGAGCAGATCAAGACGAACTACCCCGACTGTGCGGTGACATTGTCCATTGGAGAAAAGCCGCGCAGCAGCTATCAGGCATATTTTGACGCGGGCGCGGACCGTTATCTGCTGCGGCATGAAACGGCGAGCGATGAACATTACCGCAGGCTGCATCCCCCGGAACTGAGCCTTGCAAACCGCAAACAATGCCTGTTTCATTTGAAGGAAATTGGATTTCAGGTCGGTGCCGGTTTTATGGTCGGTTCGCCTGGACAGACGGCAGAGGAGTTGATTGCTGATCTGCGGTTTTTGCAGGAACTAAAGCCGGACATGATTGGCATCGGGCCGTTTATCCCGCATCATCAGACACCGTTTGCACATGAAAAACAGGGAACATTGCAGCTGACACTGCGTATGCTGTCGATCCTGCGGCTGATGTTTCCGTATGTCCTGCTACCCGCTACGACGGCATTGGGTACGATCAGTCCGGTTGGACGAGAGCTTGGACTAAAAGCCGGCGCAAATGTTATGATGCCGAATCTGACGCCCGCCAGGTTCAAAAAGCATTATGATCTATATGATAATAAGATATGTATGGATGAGGAAGCGGTTAAATGTCAAGCATGTATGGAACAGCGTGTGCGCGCGGTGGGCTATCGTGTTGTAAGTGATCGCGGAGATGTCCGCAGGTAACGATAGTGTGAAACAGGATGGTATGCAAATGATATCACGCTGTACAAGGCCGGATAATGCGGTTTATATCCGTACCAGTGAAATCAGACTGATGACGTTATCGTTTCATAAAGATAAGATTGCATCGCACCGGCCTGTTGGCAGAAAGCATCCTTTCTTCTGGCAGGCTGGTTTTATTTGATACATGATGGCGTATTTATTAAACATATATCGAGCATGTGTTGTAAATAAAACTGTGAATTGTGTTTACTTTTGATTTACGATAAATGCAGATCTTGTTACTATTGCCGATGCCTAAAAGAATAAAATGTGATAAAATGGTGAAGTGACATTATAAAATCCTGTTTTATGGATGCTATGGAGGCAACCTGACGGAAAAGATGGTACCTTCGTTTGCGGACAGGCTTTTATATAGGAACACATTGAAATGAATTAGAGGGAGATAGAATATGCAAGTGGTAGATACCTTTGGCCGCTATGTCGAAAAATTCAGTGAAGATTCGCCGGAACGGGCACGCTGGCTGTTAAAAACCGGTTGGAAAGTGCAGAAGCTCCGCCAAAAGGCAACGTCGAGCAGGCACCTGATTCCGGCAGATCGTTATCTGGCAAAGCTGATGATGGATACGATGATCGCACCATTACAGAAGCCGGAGGACTCTGCTATTATCAGTATTTTTACCCCGTGTGAAATGCTGTATGAGGTCGGTCTGCATCCATATAATGTAGAGGGATTTTCCTGTTATCTGGCAGCTTCGCACGCCGAGCGTTCTTGTATTCAGCAGGCGGAAAACAGTGGATTGTCCGAAACATTGTGCAGCTATCATAAGACCTTTATCGGCGCTGCGGAAAAAGGTCTGCTTCCAAAGCCGAGATGTATTGTATATACAAATCTGGCGTGTGACGCAAATTTAGTTACGTTCCGCCGCCTTGCAGAGCTGTTTGAGGTTCCGATTTTTTCTATCGATATTCCCATGCAGCAGAACAAAGAGAATGTTGCTTATGTAGCGGATCAGCTGCGCGCGCTGGCAGTATTTTTGCAGGAGCAGACGGGAAAAGAGATTTCAGAGGATGCGCTGAAAAAGCGTGTGAGATGCTCCGTACAGACGATCAAAAATTACGATGCATTCCAGCGCCGCCGTGCATCAAAGTATATTCCGACAGATCTGGTCACCCCGCTGTATGCCGGTATGACCGAAAATATCCTTCTTGGCACGGAGGAAGAACGCAGATATACACAGATGCTGCTGCATGATGTGGAAAAAGCTCCTGCGGCAAAGGGCAAACGGATTTATTGGATGCATACGATTCCATATTGGTCCGGAGCTGTGGCAAGTGCGCTGCGTTTTAACGAAGAAGCACAGATTGTCGGCTGCGAACTGGCGCAGGCATATCCGCCGGATTTCCCGTATGATCTGGATAAGCCGTTTGAAGCGATGGCAGCACGGATGGTTTATCATTATATCAATGGCAACATCAGCCGCCGCATTGAAGCGGGTATTCAGCACGCAAAGGATGCCGGCGCGGACGGTGCGGTTTGGTTTGGACACTGGGGTTGTAAGCATACGCTGGGCGGCGCGCAGCTGGCGAAGAAAAAATTTGAAGAGGCTGGTATTCCGATGCTGATTCTGGACGGAGATGGCTGTGACCGCAGCCACGGCGGAGAAGGACAGACAGCGACAAGACTCGGCGCATTTCTTGAAATGCTGGGAGGCGCGGGAAATGAATAAAACGTATTATGTGTGCAAATACACGCCGATCGAGCTATTGCAGGCATTCGGCGGCGAATGTGAAAACCTGAATACCATGCCGGAGGGCTTTGAACTGGCGGATCAGATTGCGCATCCGAATATCTGCGGCTTTGGCAAAGCGCTGCTGGAAGCGGTTATGAATGGTGTGGTCAAAGAGCTGGTCCTGGTAAACTGCTGCGATACCATCCGCAGTGTATATGATGTATTGTATGCCAGCGGCAAGCTGGATTTTCTGTATATCATTGATATGCTGCACTGTGGGGATGCTTGCAGCCGAGAGCGCACGGCTGCCCAGTTCAAAGAACTGGCGCGCGCGTATGGATCATATAAGGGAAAGGCGTTTGACGAAGCAAAGTTCCGCGCGGCATTTATCCCGCCGGAGCGCGTGAAAGGACCGCATCTGTCTGTGCTCGGCGCACGCATGGGCGAAGAACTGTTTGATATGGTGCAAAGGGCGATGCCGCTGCCGGTAGAAAACGACAGCTGTGTACACAATCGCTCGGTTGGTACAGTGGCACCGCCGGAGGGTCTGGATTTTAATGACCTGATGGATTGGTATGCAGGAGAGATGCTGCGTCAGGTGCCGTGTATGCGTATGATAGACAATACGGGCAGAAAACAGCTGTATAACGACCCAAACCTGAAGGGGATTATCTATCATACAGTCAAATTTTGTGATTTTTACAGCTTTGAATATGCGGATATCAAGCAGCACGCAAATCTGCCGCTTCTGAAGATCGAATCAGATTACACCGTGCAAAGCAGCGGGCAGCTGCGGACACGTCTGGAGGCATTCGCAGAGAGCATTGCGCCGGAACAATATGAAGGAAAGGAAAAGAAAATGGGAAAGGGTTATTTCGCTGGCATCGACAGCGGCTCGACCAGTACAGATGTTGTCATTCTGAATAAGAAAAAGGAAATCGTGACAGGAATCATCCTGCCAACCGGCGCGGGCGCGGCAATCGGTGCGGAGCGCGCGCTGGAGGAAGCGCTCAAGGACGCAAAGCTCCAGCGAGAGGACATTGATGCGTTGGTTACAACCGGCTATGGACGCGGCGCGATTCAGGCCGGCGATAAGAGTATCACAGAGATCACCTGCCATGCCCGCGGTGCACATTTTCTCGACCCGGAGGTGCGCACGGTAGTGGATATTGGCGGGCAGGACAGCAAGGTCATTCGTCTGGATGAACATGGTGCGGTGGTCAACTTTGTGATGAACGACAAGTGCGCTGCCGGAACGGGACGTTTCCTTGAAATGATGGCGCGCACGATGGAAATGAACCTTGACCAAATGAGCGTTACAGGATTACATTACGATGAAGATATCACGATTTCCAGTATGTGCACGGTTTTTGCGGAATCTGAGGTTGTTTCCCTGATCGCGCAGAACAAGGCGACGGATGACATTGTACATGGTTTGAATAAGGCAGTTGCGTCGAAGACGGCTTCACTGGCAAAGCGTGTTGGCGGCGAGGAAAAATATATGATGACCGGCGGCGTTTCCAAGAACAAGGGTCTGGTCAAAACGCTGGAAGAAAAGCTGGGAGCCGAGTTGGTGATCAGTGACAAGGCACAGCTCTGCGGTGCGCTTGGCGCAGCGCTGTTTGCAGCTGATATGGTAGCGGATTGATTATGGGGCACTTGTATTTTGTCCGGCATGGACAGACGGTCTGGAATGTGGAAAATAAAATTTGCGGCGCGACAGATATTGCGCTGACGGAATATGGACATCAGCAGGCGATTGAAACCGGCAGGGAAATTGTCAGGCAGGGTCTGCGGATCGATGAGATTTTATATTCTCCGCTGATTCGTGCCGCAGATACAGCGCGGCATATTGCGGAAATCACCGGAATCCCGATGCGTGCCGAGCCGCGGCTGATCGAGCAGGGCTTTGGAAAATATGAATCTACACCGCGTGACGGTGAGGCATTTTGTGAAGCAAAGACACATTTCGCGGATCGCTATGACGGCGGCGAATCCATGCTGCATCTGGCGCAGCGGATATACAATCTGCTGGACGATCTGCGCGAAGCATCCGCAGAAAAAACCTATTTGCTCGTTGCGCACAACGGCATCTCCCGTGTGGTGCAGTCCTATTTTACAGATATGACCAACGAGGAATATGCGAATTTCGGAATCAAAAACTGTGAGATCAGACGGTACGACTTTTGAGATAATCGCGGAAAGGTGAGAAATGCCTCCGGGAAAGAGTCAACAGGTTGAGTGAGGAACTGTGGCGTGGGTCGCGGGCTAACGCCATTGTTCCGAACACAATCTTCGCCAAGGCCGTCAGGCCGCGACAAGCAGTTGACCTTACTTTTTATCAGGGTGATAACTTGTCGGATATCTCCGCATCTGACAGGACGTATGTTTTTTTGCTGAAGATCATTTTCGTGTCCCGAGGTGCACTGTTCCTATCCGAAACATAGAACCCATCCGGTCTGATCTTCCGTGCGTTCATAGGGCTGCGCCAGCTGCATTATGCCGCTGGTATTATGCTGCGTTTGGAAATTATGCGTTTGGAAATTACATGATACCTGAAAGCTGAGCCGGAGGCTCTCTTTTTTTTCAATTTGCACCATTATACGGACTTTGCTTTTCCGGCGAATAAACAATACACAAAAAGTTCAATTATTTGAGCCTTTTTGATGAGATCGAGTGATAAACAGGGGATTAAATGACAGAAATTTAAAAATTGACAAAGAAATCCAAAAATTTTTTTGACTTTCCCAGTGCATTCTAGTATAATAGTTACGGTTTAAAAGCAATCAAAACAGAGTGGATAAAATGGAAGGGCGGTTTGATGATTGAACAAATTTTAGCAGTGATTATATTCGTTGTGATGTTTGCTCTGATCGTTATGGAGAAATTTGAACGGCAATATGTCACATTATTCTGTGGTTTACTTATGATTATACTGGTGTTTGGTCTTTGTATGCACAGTACAGAAGCAATATGGAAAACACTGAACATACAAGGTATTTTCCGTTTGGATTTTTGGTATATGGTTGTGACAGCGGATGAAACCGCGAGCGGAATCAACTGGGCCACAATCTTTTTTATCGCGGGCATGATGATAATGGTAGAAGGAATGGCAAATGCCGGCTTCTTCCGCTGGCTCTGTATGAGGCTCGCAAAAGCGGTTCATTACAGACCAATTCCGCTGTTTATCGCTTTCATGGTGATGGCCGCATTGCTGGCAATGTTTATTGACAGCATTACAGTTATTCTGTTCCTCGCGGCGGTAACCGTAGAGCTTGGAAAAATGCTGCGATTTGATCCTGTTCCCATGATTTTGTCAGAAATTTTCTGTGCAAATCTTGGCGGATCGGCAACCATGTGCGGAGATCCGCCTAACATTATTATCGGAACCACGCTGGGGTATTCTTTCAGTGACTTTCTGGTGAATACCGGTCTGATCGCTGCAATCAGCCTGGTTTTGGTAGTGCTCTATTTTTATCTGGTGTTCCGGAAGCAGTTATCCTCCGTGCATATTTCAGAGGAGGATATCGCGGCTCTTTCAACGCCGGCGGAAGCGATTACCAGCAAGAAGGATTTTATCATCAGCAGCATTATTTTTGCCTGTGCAGTCATAATGCTTGCAACACACGCGCAGACCGGATTAACGGTGGCTTTTATCGGCGTTTTCATTGCTGTAGTGACGCTGATCGCTTCTGGCAGAAAAGCAGGTATGCTGTTAAAACGGGTGGATCATCAAACGCTTCTGTTTTTCATCGGATTATTTATTGTTGTAGGCGGTTTGGAGCAAACCGGCGTTTTGGAGTATCTTGCTGCTTTCATCGGATCGATCAGTAACGGAAATGAAAAACTCATGATAGGAATTATTATCTGGATATCTGCAATTGTAAGCGCGATCGTGGATAATATTCCGTTTGCCGCGACAATGGTTCCGGTCATTAAATCGCTTGCGCTGACACAGGGAGTCCACATTTCGACGCTCGCATGGGCGCTTGCGATTGGAACAGATGTCGGTGGCAGCGCTACACCGGTCGGTGCATCCGCAAACGTTGTCGGTATCTCATTAGCCGCGAAGAACGGACATGTGATTGGTTGGGGAGAATACTGCAAAAAGGCAATTCCAGCAACTGTTATTGTTATTGCAGTGTCTATGTTGGTAATTTTTGTGCGGTACTGTTGACCGCACAAAACATGCGTGAAAAGGAGATGAATCAGATGGAGCAACAGCTTATTGTCTCGATTGGACGTGAATATGGCAGTGGCGGGCACGAGATAGCTGAAGCACTGGCAAAACGGTTTCATTTGGATTTTTATGACAAGAATATTTTGGAACGAATTGCAGAGGAACAACATGTTTCCAGTATACATTTGAAACGATATGATGAAGCGCCAAAATTTCCCTGGCTTTCACGCACCGTGCGGGGCTACAGCAGTTCCCCGGAGGAAAACATTGCAGAGCTGCAATTTGAGTATTTGAGACGAAAAGCGCAAGAGGGCAAATCCTTTGTCGTCGTTGGGCGCTGTTCGGAAGAGATATTGAAAGATTTTCCGGCTCTGATCTCTATATTTGTCATCGGACGGTTGGACGCAAAATGCGCACGAATCATGCAGCTTCAACATGTATCTGCTGAAAATGCAAAAATGATTATCAGCAGACACGACCTCAGAAGAAAAATGTACCACAATTATTACTGCCAGAACAAATGGGGAGACTCAAGAGGCTATGATCTCTCTATCAGTACATCCACTTTAGGTGTAGAGCGGACAAAGGATATTCTGGAACATTATATCCGAACGGTTCTTGACTGTCGTCAACAGGGACTGACGCTTTAACAATACGGAATAACGGTAATTGTCAAGACAGTTGTCCGTAAAAGATCGATTTCTATTCTGTGATGTAAACAGATATAAACTTTTTTTCTCAAAAAGCAGGTATGGTATTGCGTTTGGTGGGATTTGAAGCCGGAACCCGAAGGGCGAAGACGGAGAAGCCCGCCAAACGCAGCGGTTCGCTGAACGGCGGTTCTTCTCCGCCGGAAATACGTTGCTCAATAGAGTATTCCTGCGTTTTCGTGCCTTTTTAACAAAGATCCCCACCCGGTTCTTGCTGATTGAATCAGCGTTTCCCTGAATATTGAAACTCTGATGATTCCGATCCTGCCATCATACTGTAATATTGATAAATATTTTTTATCAAGAATAATAAATTTAATATAATTATTTAGCACTCTCCTATTGCAAGTGCTAAAAACGGTGCTATAATAAAATCATAAATACAGATCGCCAATAGCGACCGGAAGGAGTCTTATTTATGTCTATATTAACACCGTATACCTTTGCAAGAGATATGTTTGAAGAACTCGTTGATTCCGCTTTTGGGAATCAAAATAATTCCGGACTGATGCGAACCGATATCCGCGAGACAGAAACCCAATATGAGGTTGCCGTTGATCTTGGCGGTATCAAAAAAGAAAATCTGACCATTGAGCTGAAGAACGGCAATCTGGTGATCAGCGCTGTAGCTGAACAGGAGCCAGCCCCGGAAGGTGAAAAATTCAGATATCTTCGCCGTGAGCGCTTCGTTGGCACCATGCAGAGGAGCTTCTATGTCGGTGAAAAGGTACGTCAGGAAGATATTCGGGCAAAGTACGAAAACGGCACTCTGTATCTGATCATTCAGAAGGAAGCTGCCGTACCTCAGGTCGAATCCCAAAACCTGATTGCAATCGAAGATTGACATAACCCGAAAAAGATCAGATAGGAGGCAATCATATATGACCATTCATCCTTTGGCTGATCGCATTGTTGTTCAATACGCTAAGCCGGAAGAAACAACACAGGGAGGAATCATTCTCACTGCATCCACACAGGAAAAACCCCAGATTGCGACTGTGACGGCAGTCGGTCCCGGCAAAAAGGATGAACCCATGTCCGTCAAGGTTGGCGACCAGGTTTTGCTTGGAAAGTATTCCGGAACTGAGATCAAAGTCGGCAAGGAAGAATACACGATCGTCAGCGCAGGCGATATTCTGGCAATTGTAGAATAATTACTGCAATATGAGGAGATTACACGATGTCTAAAATGATTATTCAGGGTGAAGAAGCCCGTAAGTCTTTGGTGAATGGTGTCGATACTCTGGCCGACACCGTAAAAATCACCCTTGGTCCAAAGGGACGCAATGTAGTTCTGGACAAAAAGTATGGTACGCCACAGATCACCAATGATGGCGTGACCATTGCAAAAGAAATTGATCTTGACGATCCTTTTGAAAACATGGGCGCCCAGCTGGTTCGGGAAGTTTCCACGAAGACCAACGATGTTGCCGGGGACGGCACCACCACAGCAACCCTTTTGGCCCAGTCCATGATCCACGAGGGTCTGAAGAATCTGGCAGCCGGAGCAAATCCCATGGTGATGAAAAAGGGCATGGCGAAAGCCGTGGATGCCGCCGTTTCCGAAATTAAGAAACAATCTAAAGCAGTCAGCGGCTCCCATGATATTGCTCGCGTCGGCGCGATATCTTCCGGAGATGATGCTGTTGGCAGCCTGATTGCGGATGCCATGGAGAAGGTCACTGCGGATGGTGTCATTACCATCGAGGAGTCCAAGACCTCCGAGACGTACAGTGAAGTCGTTGAAGGTATGCAGTTTGACAATGGCTATATTTCTCCTTACATGGTCACCAGTACCGAAAAAATGGAGGCTGTCATCGATGACGCCTACCTGTTGATTACAGACAAGAAGATCTCTGTGATCACTGATATTCTTCCTCTGCTGGAAAGCATCATGAAGTCCGGCAAGAAACTGGTTGTCATTGCTGATGATGTAGAGGGTGAAGCGTTAAGCACCCTGATTGTCAATCGTTTGCGCGGCACTTTGAATGTGGTCTGCGTAAAGGCTCCCGGTTTCGGTGATCGCCGCAAGGAAATGCTACAGGATATCGCCATATTGACCGGTGGCACTGTGATTTCCGAAGAGGTTGGTTTGGAACTGAAGAATGCGGATTTCAACATGTTGGGTCGTGCTCGTCAGGTGAAGGTTACCAAAGAGACCACAACGATCGTGGATGGCGCCGGCGATGAGCAGGAGATCAGGGATCGTATCAGCCAGATTCGGGCTCAGATTTCCAACACTACCAGCGATTATGACAAAGAAAAGCTGCAGGAGCGTCTGGCGAAGCTGTCCGGCGGCGTTGCTGTGATTCGCGTTGGAGCGGCTACTGAAACCGAAATGAAGGAAAAGAAGCTACGCATTGAAGATGCTCTGAATGCGACCCGCGCTGCGGTTGAGGAAGGCATTGTGGCCGGTGGCGGTACGATTTATGTGAATGTGATACCCGCAGTGGAGGCTCTGCTGAAAACTGCGGAGGGCGATGAAAAGACCGGCATCCAGCTCGTCGCCAGGGCTTTGGAATCCCCCATTCGCCAGATTGCGGTCAATGCCGGCGTGGATGGCTCCGTAGTTTTGGACAGGGTCAGAACTTCCGGAAAACTCGGCTATGGTTACGATGTTTATAAGGAAGAATATTGCGACATGGTTGCCTGCGGCATTATCGATCCTGCAAAGGTGACCCGTTGTGCGCTGGAGAACGCCGTTTCCATTTCCGCTATGGCCTTGACAACGGAAGCGTTGGTAACAGATAAGCCAGAGCCGCCCGCACCTCCACCTGTTAATCCCGAAATGGAAGGCGCATACTAAGAGCATATCAACCTCCCGTTTGAAGCGATTCTGATATTGTTCTGTTGTAGGATTGTATCATTTCCGCTGCCATTCCGGGGATAACCGGAGCGGTTTTTCGTTGACAGACTTTTATTCCAAACTTCGTTCTCTACAAACGATTCCACTACAAATACAGGGACAAGCTGAGAATTGCAGTTTGAAGCAATTTCCCGCTTGTCCTTGTTCCTTTAAAAGACATTACATCTGCGGATCACGATATTACTCAAGTGACGGATTCGGGCAGGCAATCACTTTTATATTATTAATATAAGTATTGTAATTAGGATTGGAGGTAATGAAAAGTGAAAACAATGGGCTTCCCAATCAGTGATAAGGAAAATGAGAATCGCAGAGCATTGATCCCGAACGATGTTGCAAAGATAAACCATGCGGACAGATTGTTCCTGGAGAAGGGGTATGGAAATATTTTAGGTTATTCAGATACGGATTACGAAAACTATGGGGCAAAGATTGCCACGCGAGAGCAGGTTCTTGCTTGTGATATTGTCTGCGATCCGAAAATTGGTGACGCGAAATATTTAGACCGGTTGAAAGACCAGACTATTTTCGGATGGGTTCATCTTGTTCAGAACAGGGATATTACGGATAAGGTTTTAGCCGGAAAGCTGACAGCCTATACATGGGAGGATATGTTCTGTGAAGGGCGGCATTCCTTTTATCGGAACAATGAAATGGCAGGAGAGGCGGCTATCATGCACGCTTTTCAGTGTTATGGGGAAATGCCGTACAATACAAATGTGGCGCTGATTGGCAGGGGGAATGTTGCGCGCGGAGCGATGCGTATTCTGATTTGTCTGGGAGCACACATTACGGTGTATAATCGCAAGATGGAAAAACTGCTGAGACAGGAAATCGGTCAATATGATGTGATTGTGAATGCCCTGCTTTGGGATACCAATAGAAAAGACCATATTATTTATCGTGATGATCTGAAGAAAATGCGGAAAAATTCTTTGATTATTGACATCAGCTGCGATAAAAACGGCGCGATTGAAACAAGTATTCCAACCACGTTGGAAGAACCGACTTATATGGTTGATGGTGTGATGCATTACGTGGTGGATCACACGCCTACGCTGTTTTATAAGCCTGCAAGTGCCGGAATTTCAGCGGAGGTATGCAAATATGCAGATGAGTTGATTGAGAATAAACCGGGAAAAGTTTTGATGAATGCGCTTGCGGTTGAAAATGGAACTATCAGGGATAACCGGATAACAGCTTCTCCAGGACGCAGCCAGTGAGGGAAGTACAATTTGTGATTGCGTCAGGATTTTCAGCACAACATCTTTGCCGCTGCTCAATTACGGAAGAAATATCCGAAAGACCGGCGGCTTTGCGATACTTTCGCGTTTCATGAAGGAAAGGGATGAACACTTATGGACAATAATAATAAGGAAATATTTGAAACCATGCCGGTAAACAAGGCTCTCGCAAAGCTGGCGATCCCGACAATTATCAGTCAGCTGATCACCATGATTTACAATTTGGCTGATACCTTTTTTGTAGGACAGACAAATGACCCGCTCAAGGTTGCCGCTGTATCGGTGGCAAGCGTGCTGTTCTTTTTGCTGACCGCATGGGCGAATCTGTTCG
>CAYNPX010000014.1:0-20811 GCA_964399205.1 uncultured Butyricicoccus sp. | reverse complement strand
TTATGGTTTTCTGCATGTCAGCAGGATAACCTGCCGCTCGTGCGCGATCTCGCGCAGCAGCTTCATGCCGCACGCCATGCGCTGGTCATCATAATTGACAAACGGGTCATCCAGCACGATCGGGACGCTCTCATCGCCGTTATCCAGCAGCACCTTGCAGACGGCAAGCCGCAGCGCCAGATACAGCTGGTCGCGCGTGCCGGTTGACAGACGCAGGCGATCCATTTCAACCGCGCTGTTTTCCCGCCGGCAGGTCGCTTCAAAGTCCGTATACAGCTGCATTGCCGTATAGCGCTCCGCTGTCAGTACCGTTAAATAATCCTGCGCAAGCCGGTTGATCTGCGGGGAAACCCGTCCGGTCAGCTCGGCATTCGCCTGCATCAGCGATTCCTTCGCCAGGCGGATGGCATCCAGCTGCCACAGGATGCTCTCCTTTTCCTCTTCGAGACGCCCGCGGCGGGATATCAGTTCCTCACGCACGCCGATCTCCTCGCTCTTGCCGCGGCACACCGCAATCGATTCATGCAGTGCGTTGCATGTCTGCCGCGCCTGCTCTACGGCTTCCTTCGCTTCATTCATGCGGGTACGCGCTTCTCCCTGCGGTCCTGTCGCATCCAGAATGTTCAGATAATTTTCTGTCAGCTCATCGTGCTCCCGCTTGCGCGCCAGATAGGTGCGCTTCTTCTCATTTACGCTCTTTACATAGTCGAGCGCATGTGCCTCGTCTCCCGTTTCGATCTCCGGCGCGACCACATGCACCTTTTCATAGAACCGTTCCGTCGCAAGCACAAGCTGCGCCGTCGTCTGCTCCTCGCGCGCAATTGCCGACTGCCTGCGCCGCTCCAGCTTGACGCGCTCCTCGTCAAAGTCCATCGGCGGAGAATCCAGCGATTCCGTGCTTCCGGCAAACGTGACGATCAATGCAATAATCGCAAAAACCGAGAAGATATAGGGCATATATCCTGTCAGCGATCCAAACGGGATCATCCCGAGCAGGCTGACAACCGCCAGTACGCCGAAGACGACCGCCAGCAGCATCGACCAGCCGCGGATATGAATGTCCGATGTACTGCGTGTGCTCTGGCTGTAATCCTCCTCCGTGCGGTCGATCTCATCCTTCCACCGCTGGAAGTTTCCGGTTACTTCCTCCAGCTCCGCCTTCGCGGCGCGATCCGCTTTTTTTGCCTCCAGATAGGCTTCCGTCGCGTGCTCGGCATCCGCAAGCGCCGCTACCGGCGGCAGCTGCTCCTTCAGCTGCGCCACCTGCTCACGCGCCTGCCGTTCCTCGCGCTCCGCCGCCTCCCGCTTGGCAACAAACAATAAGGTGAAGTCCTCTGTGGCCTGCTGCTGCGCCGCTTCCGCCTCCGCAATGCGCTGCTCCGCCTGCGGTATCTGCGCATTGTAATCCTCAATCTGCCGCGTCAGCTCATCCAGCCGCGCGACCGACCGGTCGATCTCCGCGATATCCGCCTCGACCTGCGCGTATCTGCCGCGGTTTCCCGCGCCGCGCAGCGCGTTGCGCCACTGATCCAACTGGGACATCGCGCCGGCATACATCATCGCGCTGTCGCCGCTCGTGGAAAGCGCCAGCATACGGTCGCCCAGTTCCTCGGCTGACAGCGCCTGGTTCTGACCGTCCAGCAGCGCCGAGGACTGATAGCCCTCCTCGCTCACGCCGGTCAATATCCGTCCGCAGTCCCTGGCGGTCAGCTCGGTGCATTCCTCGCCGGTATCGGCATAGCGCGCGGAAAATTCCTGCATGGGCGCGTTTCCTCTGCCGGTCTGCCTGCTGATGACAATGCGCCGCCCTTTCCATTCCAACTCAAGGATGCCGCTCATCGGGTTGCCATCGGTCGCCCGAAAGCGGGTCTTGTCCGACAACTGGTTTTTCGTGTCGCGTTTGCTGGTATTCAGACCATACAGCATCACGCGCAGAAAATTCGTCAGCGTCGTCTTTCCGCCCTCATTGGGCAAATAGAGTACATTCAGCCCGTCCTCGAACCTGATCTGTCTCCCGTCCAGGACGCCAAAATGTCCCTGTGCACGTAAAAATTTCATTTCAGTCCCCCTGTCGCCTAGGTATTTGGGTTTGGACATCACTGCTATTATACCACACAACCGCAGTATAAAGAAAGCCTGCTGTGAAATTTCCTTATGCCGGATGCCGCGTCTGCTGTGCCCGGTCACGCTATTCGCCGGCTCTGCATAACCGCACTGTATTTCAGCATTTTTGACCAGAAATCTGTTCTTATCTGTAAATTCATCCGCATTTTTCACAAATTTTTTAAAAAAAATGATTTACAAACTTAGTGCATTGGTATAAAATAAACTTAATTTGATCGTATTTTCCTTCTTTATCTCCGGTGCGCAAAAAAAAGTTATGATATTTTTTGTAACTTCATCACTTTGTGTTGAAGTTTCGCTCAACTTTTGGTACAATTAGAGACAGGGGAATGAAACGGATTCCCCGAGTTTTGGATAACAGTCCTGAAACGGCTTGTTATACAACAAATATTTTTATAGGAGATGTTAAATATGGATGCTTTTAGCAAGGCTCTGCAGGCCGACAAGAGAGAAATCATCATCGCGCCGACCATTTACAAATGTGCTGACTTCGGTATGTTCGCTGAAGAATTCAAGCTGAACGAGAGAGACTGCGTTCTGACCAACGAGTTTATCTACAAGCCGTTTATGGAGCAGTACAACCTGCCGTGCAACTTTGTATTCCAGGAAAAGTTTGTAGGCGCCGGCGAACCGTCTGAGAAGATGATCGAAATCATGTACGACACCATCCCGTATGATTCCTATGACCGTGTCATCGCAATCGGCGGCGGCGCAATCATGGATCTTTGCAAGCTGCTGGGCTGCAAGCGCCCGAAGTCCGTTCATGAGATGTACTTCAAGCGCGAGCCGTTCATCCACGAGAAGGAAGTTATCGCAATCCCGACTACCTGCGGCACCGGTTCTGAGGTCACCAACATTTCCGTCGCTATCGTCAAGGACGAGAAGGACGGCGTGCTGACCGGCGGCGAGACCAAGCTGGGTCTGGTTTCCGACGACATGATCCCGAACAAGGTCTGCCTGATTCCGGATATGCTGAAGACTCTGCCGTACAAGCCGTTTGCTTCTTCCGCAATCGACGCGCTGATCCACGCAACCGAGTCCTTCCTGTCCCCGTCCCGTAAGACGACCACTTCCGAGCTGTTCTCCGTAAAGGCTATGGAAATGATTCTGGAAGGCTTCCGCCGCATCGGTGAGGACGGTCCGGACGCTCGTCTGACCTACCTCGACGAGTTCTCCACCGCTTCTACTTATGCCGGTATCGCATTCCTGAAGGCTGGCTGCGCAACCGTACACGGCATGTCCTTCCCGCTCGGCGGCACCTACCATGTACCGCACGGCGAGTCCAACTATGCGCTGTTCGGCAAGATCCTGGAAATCTACGACGAGATGAACCCGACGGGCGAAATCATGAGATTCAAGGAACTGGTTGCACGCATCACCGGCTGCGAGGTCGACAATGCGATTCCGTACCTGAACGAGCTGCTTGAGAAGGTTCTGCACCTGAAGCCGCTGCACGAGTATGGCTTCAAGGAAGAGGACATCGACGCATTCGCTGCATCTGTTGAAGCTAACCAGCAGCGTCTGATCACCAACTCCTACATCCAGCCGTGGACACAGGAGCTGTCCAAGCGTGTTTACAGAGAGTGCTTCTAATTCATTAACGCAATATTCAGGCGCTGTCTGAAGTCCGGGAGGACGACAATTCCCCGACGTTTCAGATGCACCCTCATACCGTTAGCTTGTTAAAAATGCAGCGGGTATCGTCCGCGGTACTCGCTGCGTTTCTACACTATACAGAGAGAGATGACTAGAGAAAGGATTTAGATTCATTATGATGACGAAAGAACAGTATATTGAGTCCCTTCGCAAGCTGAACCTGAACCTGTGGATGTTCGGCAAGAAGATCGACAACCCGGTAGACGATCCGGTGATCCGTCCGTCCCTGAATTCCTTCGCTGCTACATATGAAGCTGCCGAGGATCCGGAAAACGAGGATCTGATGGTCGCTACCTCCCATCTGACCGGTCACAAGATCAATCGCTTCACCCATATGCATCAGTCCACCGACGATCTGATCAAGAAGGTCAAGATGCAGCGTATGCTGGGTCAGAAGACCGCAGCTTGTTTCCAGCGCTGTGTTGGCATGGACGCGATGAACGCTGTATATTCCTCCACCTATGAGATCGACGAGGCGTGCGGCACCAAGTATCATGAGAACTTTGTAAAGTTCCTGACCCGCGTACAGGACGAGGATCTCGCAGTTGACGGCGCAATGACTGACGTCAAGGGCGACCGCGGACTGGCTCCGTCCAAGCAGGCGGACCCGGATCTGTTCCTGCATGTTGTTGAGCGCACCGCTGACGGCGTTTACGTAACCGGCGCCAAGGCGCATCAGACCGGCTTTGTAAACTCCCACGAAGTTCTCGTTATGCCGACCATCGCTATGCGCGAGGGCGACGAGGATTACGCGATTTCCTTCGCTATTCCGACCGATTCCAAGGGCATCACCCTGATTTACGGCCGTCAGTCCTGCGACACCCGTAAGCTGGAAGAATACAACGACATCGACGTAGGCAACAAGGTTTACGGCGGTCACGAAGTTCTGGTTATCTTCGACCACGTATTCGTTCCGAACGACCGCATCTTCCTCAACGGCGAGGTTAAGTTTGCAGGTATGATCGTAGAGCGTTTTGCCGGCTACCATCGTCAGTCCTACGGCGGCTGCAAGGTTGGTGTTGGCGACGTCCTGATCGGCGCGACCCAGCTGGCAGTTGAGATGGCAGGCTGCGCAAAGGCTTCCCATGTCAAGGACAAGATCATCGAGATGATCCACCTGAACGAGACGCTGTACGCATGTGGCATCGCATGTTCGTCTCAGGGCGCTCCGACCAAGTCCGGCAACTACCTGATCAACCTGCTGCTGGCAAATGTCTGCAAGCAGAACGTAACCCGTTTCCCGTATGACATCGCACGTCTGGCACAGGATCTGGCAGGCGGTCTGATGGTAACGCAGCCGTCTGAGGCGGATTACCGCAATCCGGAGCTGAAGCCGTACATCGAGAAGTACCTCAAGGGCGTCTCTTCCGTTCCGACCGAGGATCGTATGCGTGTCCTCCGTCTGATCGAGAACATGACCATGGGTACCGCAGCTGTTGGTTACCTGCCGGAGTCCATGCACGGTGCAGGCTCGCCGCAGGCACAGCGTATCATGATCGCTCGTCAGTGCAACATGGAGCAGAAGAAGGCTCTGGCTAAGGCGATCGCACGCATCGACTGATACATCCCGACAAACGGTGCTGAATTTCTGTTAATATACGCGTGACACAGGCACTCATAGAGCATCCCTCTGTGGGTGCCTGTACGTCCGTTATGCTCCAGCGAGGTGTCCTTATGCTGCATTGCACAGTGAAATATTGCGGCGGCTGCAACCCGATGTATGAACGCGGAAAGGCATACCGCAGTATTGTCAGCGAACTTTCTGATGTCGCCGCGTTTTCCTATCCGCAGGAGGGCGAACACTATGACGTCCTGCTCATCCTGCGCGGGTGTACCGGCTGTCCCTATCTATATGAGGAGATTTCGGCTGACCACCGTATCGTCTGCGTCAGTCAGGCGGATGCCGACGGCGCGGCGGAGCAGATCAGGCAGCTCGCGCGATAACCTGTATTATTCCATAACATATCCGGATTAGAAGAGAAAGGATTGATACCCCATGAAGAAAGTTAAAATCATGACGCCGGAAGAGGCTGTCATGCTGGTCAAGGACGGCGACACCGTCGCTACCGGCGGTTTCGTAAGCTGCGCGTGCCCGGAGACGCTTTCCAAGGCACTCGAAAAGCGTTTCCTTGAGACCGGTCATCCGAAGGATATGACGCTGTTCTACGCGGCTGGTCAGGGCTACCGCGGCACACCCGGCTCCGGCGGCGACCATTTCGCGCACGAGGGCATGGTCAAGCGCGTTGTCGGCGGTCACTGGGACCGTGCGCCCGGACTGGGCAAGCTGGCGCTGGAGAACAAGATCGAAGCATACAACCTGCCGCAGGGCGTCATCACCCATATGTACCGTGATATCGCGGCGCACAACATCGGCACGATCACCCATGTCGGTCTGTACACCTTCGCTGACCCGCGCAATGGCGGCGGCAAGCTGAATGACGTCACCAAGGAGGATCTGGTCAAGCTGATCGAGATCGAGGGTCAGGAGCGCCTGCTGTACAAGGGCTTCCCGATCAATGTCGTTTTCCTGCGCGCTTCCTACTGCGACGAGCGCGGCAACTGCACCGTACATAGAGAAGTCGGTCCGCTGGACTCTACCGCTATGGCACAGGCGTGCAAGAACTCCGGCGGCAAGGTCATCGTTCAGGTCGAGAAGATCGTCGCTGCCGGCGCACTCGATCCGAAGCTGGTCAAGATCCCGGGTATCTATGTTGACGCTGTCGTTGTCGGTACCGAAGAGGACAACATGCAGTGCATCGGCGTACCATACGACGGTTCCGCTGCCGGCGAGTACACCATCCCGCTGGATTCCATTCCGGCTATCCCGCTGAACCAGCGCAAGGTCGTTGCGCGCCGCGCCGCTATGGAGCTGCCGGATGACGCAATTGTCAATCTGGGCACCGGTATGCCGGAGCAGGTTGCCAGCGTTGCCGCTGAGGAGGGCATCGCTGACAAGATGACGCTGACCGTAGAGGCCGGTCCGATCGGCGGTATCCCGCTGGCAGGTCCGCAGTTCGGCGCTTCCGCGAACGCAGAAGCAATTTTGGAGCACAACGTACAGTTCGACTTCTATCAGGGCGGCGGTCTGGATGTCGCGTTCCTCGGTCTGGCTGAAACCGCTCCGAACGGCGACCTGAACGTATCCAAGTTCGGCACCCGTCTGGCCGGCGCGGGCGGATTCATCGACATCACCCAGAACGCGAAGAAGGTCTGCTACTGCGGCACCTTTACCGCAAAGGGTCTGAAGGTCGAGGTTGCCGACGGCAAGCTGAAGATCGTTCAGGAAGGCGCAAAGAAGAAGTTCGTCAAGCAGGTTGAGCACATCACCTTCTCCGGTATCTACGCAAACAAGGTTCATCAGCCGGTTCTGTACATCACGGAGCGCGCTGTATTCGAGCTGCGTCCGGAAGGCGTTACCCTGATCGAGATCGCACCGGGTATCGACCTGCAAACACAGGTTCTGGATCAGATGGAATTTGTCCCGCAGATCGCTTATCAGGAGGACGGCACCATCAAGCTGATGGACGAGCGCATCTTCCGTGACGAGCTGATGGGTCTGGCGAACGACTGATCCTCTGTCTTTATTTTGTGTACAACGGTCTCGGGAGACGGATGCGTCCCTGTCCGTTTCCCGCCCGTTTACTGTTCATCCCTATCATTTTTAAAGAAGAAAAAGGAGAATTGGGCAAATGAATGTTTATATTTGCAGCGCAAAGAGAACGCCAATCGGATCCTACGGCAAGTCGCTGAAGGACGTATCCGCGCAGACCCTCGGCATTACCGCTGCCAAGGCTGCCATTGCGCAGGCTGGCATTGATGTCAATGACATCGACGAGACCCTGACCGGCTGTGTCCTGCAGGGCGGCAACGGCCAGAATATCGGCCGTCAGATCGCTGTCGGCGCCGGTCTGCCGATCACCACACCGTCTATCACTGTCAACAAGGTTTGCGCGTCCTCGATGCGCTGCATGAGCCTGGGCGCACAGCTGATCAAGTCGGGCGACGATCAGGTTGTTCTGGTCGGCGGCACAGAGTCCATGTCCGGCGCGCCGTACTTCCTGAAGCAGGCACGCTGGGGCGCACGTATGAACGACGTCAAGATGGTCGACATGATGGTACATGACGGTCTGTGGGATATCTTCAACGGCTACCACATGGGCATGACCGCAGAGAATGTTGCTGAGCAGTACGGCATCACCCGCGAGATGCAGGATGAGCTTGCTCTGGCTTCCCAGACCAAGGCTTGCGCGGCAATCAAGTCCGGCAAGTTCAAGGATGAAATCGTTCCGGTCGAGGTCAAGACCCGCAAGAGCACCGTTATTGTCGATACCGATGAGCATCCGCGCGAAGGCACGACCATCGAAGCGCTGCAGAAGCTGCGTCCGGCATTCAAGAAGGACGGCGGCACAGTAACCGCGGGCAACGCTTCCGGCATCAACGATGCAGCGGCGTACATGGTTCTGGCTTCTGAAGAGTACGTCAAGGCGCACAACATCAAGCCGATGGCAAAGATCAAGTCCTACGGCTCTGTAGGCTGCGATCCGTCCATCATGGGCATCGGTCCGATCGAGTCCACCCGTCAGGCACTGGCTCGCGCCGGTCTGACCGTCGATGATCTCGAAGTGATCGAATCCAACGAGGCGTTTGCAGCACAGGCTTGCGCTGTCAACTCCACCCTCGGCTTCGACATGAGCAAGGTCAACGTAAACGGCGGCGCTATCGCTCTGGGTCATCCGATCGGCGCTGCGGGCTGCCGCATTTCCACCACCCTGCTGTATGAAATGATCCGTCGGGACGCTACCTACGGTCTGGCTACCATGTGCATCGGCGGCGGTATGGGCGAAGCCATCATCCTCGAGCGTGACGAACTCTGCAAGTAATTGAATGCGATAGAAAGGGAATCCCCGTATTCCCTTTCTATTCCACTATTGTCATCGATTGGGAAGATTTCCCTCAATTTATAAATTCGATAAGGAGTTGTTTTATCATGGCAGAACATGCTTTCCAGACTGAATCTGTATACGTTGATCTTCCGGAAGAATACATTGCGAAGGTTACGATTGACCGTCCGAAGGCTTTGAACGCGCTGAACACCCAGGTTTACCGCGAAATCAATCAGGCATTCGACTACATTGAGGAACTGGGCAAGAAGATCCGCTGCGTCATCGTTACCGGCGGCGGCGAGCGCTCGTTCGTTGCAGGCGCTGATATCGCTGAAATGTCCACAATGAATCCGGATGAGGCTAACTTCTTCGGTCACTACGGCAACAAGGTTGTCCGCCGCATCGATGAGTTCCATTGCCCGGTCATCGCTGCAATCAACGGCTTCTGCCTCGGCGGCGGTCTGGAACTGGCGCTGTCCTGTGAGCTGCGCGTTGCTTCCAAGCAGTCCGTATTCGCAAAGCCTGAGGTTACGCTGGGCATCATGCCGGGCTGCGGCGGCACACAGCGTCTGGCTCGTACCATCGGCGTAGCGCTCGCAAAGGAAATGATCTTCACCGGCAAGCAGGTAGATGCTGAATTTATGCTGGAGCACGGCCTGCTGAACGCTTTGTATGACGATCAGGCATCCATGATGGAAGGCGCTTTCCAGCTGGCACGCGATATCGTCAAGAACGCGCCGATCGGCATCAAGCTGGCAAAGGAAGCAATCAATGTTGGTATGCAGATGGATATCGACAATGCGGTACATTTCGAGTCCAACTGCTTCGCGCAGGTATTCGCTACCGAGGATCAGACCATCGGCATGAGGAACTTCCTTGAGAAGCGCGGCTCCAAGCGCAACCCGACGCCGAAGGATCCGTTCATCGGCAAGTAAACTGTCCGTATCATCAGGGAAGCGCTGATTCAATCGGCAAACGCTGGGAGGGATTTTTTTCAAAAAATGCGGAAAAGAACCGCCGTCCAGCCGCGGACGATTGATTCAGAGGTTCCTTAGATTAACACATGAATTGATTGAAGAGGAGACTAGAAAATGAAGGTTACTGTATTTGGTGCCGGCAACATGGGTGCCCGCATTGCGGAAGTATTCCTGAAAGCCGGTCACGCTGTTACCATGATTGATATCAAGGAGCAGTTCTGTGAAGGCGGTAAAAAGCGTATCGAGGGCGATCTGTCCGGCGCTGTAAGCCGCGGCAAGATGTCTCAGGAGGATATGGATGCCGCTCTGGCAAACCTGACCCTGTCGATCGACCGCAAGGACGCAGCAGGCTCCCAGTTTGTCATGGAAGTTATCCTTGAAAAGATGGAGCTGAAGGAAGACCTGCTCCGCGATCTGGACGGCATTCTGGATAAGGATTGCGTCATCGGCACCAACACCTCCGCGCTGTCCATCACCGAGATCGCAAGCTCTGTTCCGAACCGCGCCAACAAGGTCATCGGCGTTCACTTCTTCAACCCGGCACATATCATGAAGCTGGTTGAGGTTACCCGTTCCATGCTGACGGACGACGCGACATTCGAGTTTGCGTACAACCTGATGAAGGAACTCGGCAAGACGCCGGTTGCAGTCAATGAGGGCGCCGGCTTCGTTGTAAACCGCATCCTGATCCCGATGATCAACGAGGCGATCGGCATCTACGCTGACGGAATTGCATCTCCTTCGGATATCGACCTCGCTATGCAGCTGGGTGCCGGCTTGCGTTCCGGTCCGCTCCATACCGGCGATCTGGTTGGTCACGATGTCAACCTCGCTATCATGGAAACGCTGTACAATGAGACCGGCGATCCGAAGTACCGTCCGCATCCGCTGATGAGAAAGATGGTTCGTGCCGGCCTGCTGGGTCAGAAGACCGGCAAGGGCTTCTTTACCTATGACGGTCCGTTCGGCAAGGAAATTCCTGGCGGCGATCTGACAATCAGGTAATCACTCCACTCCCCCGCAGTATCCCGCTGCGGGGGAGTTTCCCTGTCCGGCGCCGAGGTGCCGGACAGGGCGATTCCGCAGGCTTTCCGTCATCCGCGCCCTGCTTTTGCGCATCCTCCCCATATATTCGGCAAATGCTGCTTTTCCATGCCATGGCGGTGCGGAAAGGCAGTATTTTACATTTTCCATCTGCGTATACAGCCGTTCGCCGTCAGCCGCGCCGCACGGACGGTCACAGCATGTTTTCTGTTGTCCGCCGCACAGCAGAAAATGTAAAAAATTGTATTTTATTTTCCCGTACCGTTCAATAATTTAACATTAAAATGTTTCATACGAGACATTTCAAAGTTTTTTTCTGCTATTTTTTCGCAATTCTTTCCTTCTTTTTCTAAAATTTTCCTTTTCTTTTCATTCAAAAAATCGTTTAAATTTGCGTTATTTTCCTACTTTTTACAAAAAAATTGTATAAATTTCACATGAATCGCCGCAAATCGTTTTCTTTTCTTGTATGATAACAAAAACTTTTATTTTAAGGGCAGGTTCATACATTTTTATATTGAAAATATACCAAATTTACGGCATAATATAATTAAAAAATAGGGACATTTGTCCATCGATTCGCGCATTATCCCAACCAGCGCACCCAGGCAGCGGCAAAAACAAACGCGGCAAGATCCGCCATGAGCGCCGCAGGAATTGCATATCTTGTCCTTTGCAGCCCCAAGTGACCGCAATAAATGCCGATCGTGTAGATGCTGGTTTCGGATGCGCCGAGCATGACGGCCGCGACTCTGCCGGCATAGCTGTCAGCGCCGCAGGCGCGCATGACTTCCTGCCCCAGTGCCAGCCCGCCGCTGCCGCTCAGCGGCTTGAGCAGCACCAGAGCGGCGCACTCGGATGGAATGCCCACAGTGGACAGCATCGGCGCCAGCGCCGCTCCCGCAAGGTCAATAAAGCCCGAAGCGCGCAGCATCATAACCGCTGTCAGCAGCCCGATCATCGTCGGCAGAATGTGTACGGCAGTCTGCAAGCCTTTTTGTGCCCCGCGCAGAAAAACCGGAAATACCGCGACCTGATGTGCCAGCGCATACACGCCTGTGAATGCCAGAATCAACGGTACGAGCAATCCTGTCATGGCTGTGCTCCCCCGCGGCTCAGCGCCGCCAACAGCTTTGCCGCTGTCAATCCGACGGCAACCGAGCAGATCGAGGCGCCCCAGACGGCGGGCATGATATCAAACGGCTGCGGCGCGCCAAGCGAAGCGCGCACGGCGGCAACCGTCGTCGGTATCAATTGGATGGACGTCGTGTTCAGGATGACAAAGGTGAGCACCTCATCCGGTGTCCCTTCCCGATGGTACAGACCGTACAGCCGATCCGCCGCCTGTAACCCAATCGGCGTTGCCGCATTGCTCAATCCCAGCAGATTTGCCGTTACGTTGGCGGAAATACGCTCTATCGTCTGCGGATCGTCGGCAGCCCGCCGGAACAGCGGCGTCAGTATTGGCCGGAGCACACATGTCAGCTTTTCACACAGACCGGATTCCTGCATCAGCTCCAGCACACCTGTCCACAAACCCATCAGTCCCGCCAGCGACAGGCACAGCGTCACCGCCTGTCCCGCGCCATCTGTTACGGCAGCGGAAAGCTCTGCCGTCCGACCGGTCAGGCACGCTGTGACACATGCCATTGCGATCAGACCGACCCAAAGATAATTCATCATTCTTAATTTCCACCTCTTGTCTCTCATGCTGATGCTGAAACGCATCCGCTCGTTAAAGATTACACAACATTTACATACTCGAAGGAAGTGACTACTTATGAAATCTACCGGAATTGTACGGAAAGTGGATGAGCTGGGTCGGATTGTTCTCCCCATTGAACTGCGCAGGACGCTGGACATCGATGTAAAGGATTCTCTGGAAATTTATGTCGATGGCTCACAGATTATCTTAAAAAAATATGAGCCTGCCTGCGTATTCTGCGGCAACGCAAAGGATGTCATCAATTTTAAAGGGAAAAACATTTGCCGCAACTGTCTCAGTGAATTAGAAAAAACAGACCGGTGAAAGAGATAAATACGGGAACTGCGTGATGACAGTTCCCGTTTTTTTGTCCAAACCCCTTACTCTTCCCCGCGGTATTTCCTGCGCGTTGCCATTCCGCCGCGGATATGCCGTTCTTCTTTGTTCCGCATCAGCACATCATGCGCCTGCGTGTATAACGGTAAATTCAAATGATACAGTCTTTCGGTAATGTCCTTGTGCACCGTCGATTTGCTGACGCCGAACTTTGCCGCTGTCTGCCGCACAGTCGCCCCTGTTTCTATCATATACTGCGCCAGCATGATTGCCCGTTCTTCCGGCTGTCCCTTCACATCGTTCCCCTCCCGACATAGCTTTGTGTTTCATGTCTATGCGGAGAACCTTCCAATCATGCTTTTTTCCGGAACAGGTGTGAAATGCCGCCGTATAATCGGCGCCGGCTGTGGCAAAATACGAACGCCGCCGGAACCGGTTCTTCTCTCCCGCCGCACCGGCGGGACTGCCAAAAAAACGGTTCGGCGGAGTTTTTTCATTTGTCATCAAATAATAGATGCTTTTTTCACAAGGCAGTGGTATAGTATAAGAGAGTTTATCTGATATGTCGTGCGTGCCATGCGCGCACCGGAAAGGATATTTCTTATGTTTAAGAGAAAAAATTCTACGCAAAACGGTCTGCGGATCATTATTGTCGGCTGCGGCAAGGTAGGCGCTACCATCGTCCAGCAGCTGAGCCGCGAGGGGCATGAGATCACAATTATTGACAAGCGCGCGGATCGGGTGCAGGAGCTTGCCGATCTGTATGATATCATGGGGATCGTCGGCAACGGCGCCAGCTACAACGTGCAAATGGATGCCGGCATCCGAAATACCGACCTTCTGATCGCCGTGACAGGCTCCGATGAGCTGAACCTCCTGTGCTGTACCATTGCAAAGCGTGTGGGCGACTGCTCCGCCATTGCGCGTGTCCGCACGCCGGATTACAGTCAGGAGGTCGGCTATCTGCGCGACCGTCTCGGTCTTGCCATGATTATCAACCCGGAAATGCAGGCTGCCTCCGAGGCCGCGCGTATCCTGTTCCTGCCGACGGCATTGGAGGTCAACTCTTTTGCCCACGGACAGGCCGAGTTGATTAAATTCAAAATTCCGGAAGGAAATATACTGGATGGCATAACCATTCTGCATCTCGGTCAGCACATCACCAACGCGGTTCTGATCTGCGCTGTAGAGCGCGGCGGCGAGGTCTATATTCCGTCCGGTGATTTCCAGCTGCAAAAAGGAGATATTATCTCCTTCGTCGCACCGCGCCGGATGGTCCGTGAATTTCTCGATGCCATCGGCGTCAAAACAAACCGCGTAAAAAATGCCATGATTATCGGCGGCGGAAAATGCGCGTATTACCTCGCGCAGCAGCTGCTCCATGAAGGTGTCGATGTCAAGATCATTGAGATCAATCGCGCACGGTGCGAGGAACTGAGCACACTGCTGCCGAAGGCGATCGTCATCAACGGCGACGGCACGGATGAGGAGCTGCTCAGGGAAGCGGGCATCGAAGCGGCGGAATCCTTTGTCGCATTGACCGGCATCGATGAAGAAAACATCCTGCTGACGCTGTATGCCGGACATGTTTCCGAGGCAAAGGTTATCACAAAGATCAACCGCATCACATTTAAGGATGTCATCAACAGCCTCGATCTCGGCAGTGTGATCTATCCGCGCTTTATTACCTCAGAGGCGATCATCGCCTATGTCCGCGCGAAAAAGAACTCGACCAGCAGCAATATCGAAACGCTGTATCATATGTTCGACTCGCGCGTGGAAGCGATTGAATTTCGCGTAGATCGGGAATCCAAAGCAACCGGCACGCCGCTGATGCATCTGCCGCTCAAAAAAAATCTTCTGGTTTCGTTTATCAACCGCAACGGCAAAATCATCATCCCGAACGGACGGTCAACCATTGAGGTCGGCGATACCGTGATGATCGTGACCACGCACAAGGGTCTGGTTGATATCCGCGACATTTTAAGGTGACAATACAACCATGAATAATTCGATCATTCGTTATGTTTTAGGGCAGGTCATTCGGGTGGAAGGCATTCTGCTCCTGCTCCCCTGTCTCACCGCGGTATATTACCGCGAATCACAGGGCTGGTATTTTCTGTTGACCGCTGTCCTCTGCGCGGTCATCGGCTCTCTGCTGGCTCTCCGCAAGCCCCGAAGCGCGGTATTCTATCTCAAGGAGGGCTGTGTCGCCACCGCATTGAGCTGGGTCGTGCTCAGCCTTATGGGGTGCCTGCCGTTTTATCTCAGCGGCGAGATCCCGTCGTTTACGGATGCGCTGTTTGAGACGATCTCCGGCTTCACGACGACCGGCGCAAGCATTCTATCCGACGTCGAGGCGCTCTCGCGCTGCGCGCTGATCTGGCGCAGCTTTACCCACTGGATCGGCGGTATGGGCGTGCTGGTGTTCCTGATGGCGATCATCCCGCTCAGCGGCGGCTCGAACATCAATCTCATGCGCGCGGAAAGCCCCGGACCGTCCGTCGGCAAGCTGGTGCCCAGAATGCGCTCCACCGCGCGCATCCTGTACCTGATCTATTTTGGCATGACCATTGCGGAGATCATCCTGCTGCTCGTCGGGAATATGCCGTTGTTCGATTCCGTGACCACGGCGTTCGGCACTGCCGGCACCGGCGGCTTCGGCATAAAAAATGACAGCTTCATGAGCTATTCCCCCTATCTCCAATGGGTCGTGACCATTTTCATGGCGCTGTTCGGCATCAATTTTAACGCATATTATTTCCTGCTGTTCCGCCAGTTTAAAAAGGCGTTCGGCATGGAGGAAGTGCGGTATTATCTGCTGCTGATCGCCGGCGCTGTTGCGATCATCTTCTTCGACATCCGCGATATGACAGCCGGTATCTTTGACGCGCTGACGCAGTCCGCCTTTCAGGTCGCCTCCATCATCACAACGACCGGCTTCTCCACGGCGAACTTCGACCTGTGGCCGCAGACCAGCCGCACCATCCTTGTGCTGCTGATGTTCATCGGCGCCTGCGCGGGCAGCACCGGCGGCGGCATCAAGGTTTCCCGCATTGTGATGCTGGTCAAAACGGTGTTCCTTGAACTGCATTCGTATATCCATCCAAAGAGCATCCGCAAGGTCAAAATGGATGGCAAGCCGGTGGCATACGAGATCATCCGCTCGCTCAACGCGTATTTTATCACCTTCATTCTGGTGTTTATCGCATCCGTGTTCGCGCTGTCCTTTGAGGGCTATGACCTTGTTACAAACTTTACCGCCGTCGCCGCGACGATCAATAACATCGGTCCCGGTCTTTCTCTCGTCGGACCGGTGGAAAACTTCGGCTTTTTCAACCTGTTTTCCAAATATGTACTCATGTTCGATATGCTCGCGGGCAGACTGGAGCTGTTCCCCATGCTCATCCTGTTCCATCCCACAGTATGGAAGGATCTGCTGACCCGTCGAAGAAAAATGAAACGCTCCTGAAAAATGACAGCAGCCGCATCCTCTGACCCTGTATCAGAGGTATAGCTGCTGTTTTTCCCATATCCGTGCAACGATAAAAAAGAATGATATTCTCCGCCGCTTCCCCGCGATGTGTCCGGCGCTGTCCGTTTGTTTCCATTTTCTGTGAATATTTTGCAGATATTTTGTGAATTATCCCCAGTGCTCACGCATAATATTTGGATTTATTGAATCTATACTTTCCTGTGATGGTATAGTATAATAATTTCAACCTTATTTCATTACAAAATTCGATTGTGTATACCAAAAAATTATACTTTCCCTGTCTTTTTGCCGCAAGGAGGCGAATCCCGTCATGCGAAAAGATATCGGTATTCTTCCGGATTCCATGCGCTTTTACCACGAGCCGGATCCGTTCACAATTGCTAACCTGTACTACGCGCCTCACGCCGGTATCTACCACTGCGACCATCAGTACAATGTCGAGCGGACAGAAGAAGCCTGTCTCGATGTCTGTCAGGCGCTGATGGTAGACAAAGGTGAAATGACCGTACAATACCGCGGGCAGGAAATACAGGCATACGCGGATATGCTCGTCCTGCTGGACTGCCGTGAGCCGCACCGCTATTTTGCCGCGTCGGATGAAATTTCCTTCCGCTGGTTTCATATCGCCGGCAGCAGCTCACAGGCATATGTCAACGATATGATCCGCACGCACGGCTTTGTCATTCCGGCGGCAAAAAACGCAGACATTGCACAGCGCTTTGCGCAGGTCATTGCGGACGTGCGCGAGGAGCGCCCAAACCCGCATCTGGTTTCCGTCCATCTGCATATGCTGCTGGCACAGCTTGCCCTGCTCACTTCGGAATCCGTAAAAAGCGATTTGGAGCGTTCGATTCAGGATTCCGCAGCCTATATCGAAACGCATTTTGCCGATAAAGAGGTCAGCGTCCCGTTTCTCGCGCATCGCGCTGCACTGAGCACCTGCTATTATCTGCGCAAATTCAAGGAATATCAGTCCGCGACACCGCATCAATACCTGCAGGAGGTTCGCCTGCGCGCGGCAACAAAACAACTCATGACAACCTCCCGCAGCATCGAGGAGATCGCGGAAACATGCGGTTTCTGCAACACCTCGCATTTTATTATGTCATTTCGCAAAAGCACCGGCATGACGCCGCTGCAATTTCGTATCATGTGGAAGTAGCGCATACAGCCATCCGTTTCGTTTGTCTTTTTTTACCTGAAATTCATGTAAAAACCGTCGAATTGCTTGACTTTATCGCTTTTATGTGTTAAAGTATATGCGTTCCATATGCTTTGCCGCTTTTAAGCGGTAAAGCGGACGTACACTTTGATAAGAGAAAAGGGAGGATTTTTGTGAAGCTGATTGTTCTTATCATCTATTTCGCTGTTCTCGTCGGCATTGGTCTGTATTGCAGACGGCATTCCACCGATGTGAACGGCTTTGTCCTGGGCGGACGCTCCGTTGGTCCCTGGCTGACCGCCTTCGCCTATGGCACATCCTATTTTTCCGCGGTTATCTTCGTCGGCTACGCCGGACAGTTCGGCTGGAAATACGGTATCGCGTCCACCTGGATCGGTATCGGCAATGCGCTCATCGGTTCGCTGCTGGCATGGGTCGTCCTCGGACGCCGTACCCGTATCATGACCCAGCATCTGGATTCCGCAACCATGCCCGCATTTTTCGGAACCCGCTTTGACAGCAAGGCGCTCAAGGTCGGTTCCTCCGCCATCATCTTCGTTTTCCTGATTCCGTATACGGCGTCGCTGTATAACGGTCTGTCCCGCCTGTTCGCTATGGCATTCAACATCGATTACACCGTATGTATCGTCCTGATGGCGATCCTGACCGCGATTTATGTCATCGCGGGCGGCTACATGGCGACCGCGATCAACGATTTCATTCAGGGCGTTATCATGCTGTTCGGTATCGTCATCATCATCGCGGCGGTACTGGCGAGCAAGGGCGGCTTTATGGAGGCGATCAACGGTCTGGCAAATGTTTCCGATTCCACAGTTTCCACGCAGCCGGGCGCGTTTGCGTCGTTCTTCGGTCCGGATCCGCTGAACCTGCTGGGCGTTGTCATCCTCACCAGCCTCGGCACATGGGGTCTTCCGCAGATGGTGCAGAAATTCTACGCAATCAGCGACGAATCCGCCATTCACAAGGGAACAATGATCTCCACGCTGTTCGCGCTGGTCGTTTCCGGCGGCTGCTATTTCCTCGGCGGCTTTGGACGCCTGTTTTCCGATCAGATCAATATTGATGTGGACGGCTTTGACGCGGTCATCCCGACCATGCTGTCCAATCTGTCCCCCATCCTGATCGCGCTGGTCGTTATTCTCGTGCTGTCGGCGTCGATGTCCACACTGTCCTCGCTGGTCATGGCATCCAGCTCGACGCTGACCATTGATTTCCTGATGAGCACATTTATGAAGGACATGCGGCAGCATCAGCGGCAGCAGCTCATCTGCATCCGCATCTTCATCTTCATCTTCATTGCGATCTCCGCTGTCATTGCAATCGTCCAGTACAAGAGCAACGTCACGTTTATCGCGCAGCTGATGGGCATCTCGTGGGGCGCGCTTGCCGGCGCATTCCTGGCGCCGTTCCTGTACGGTCTGTATTGGAAGCGCACGTCGAAAATCGCGTGCTGGTGCAGCTTTGTGTTCGGCTGCGGTCTGATGATCGCCAACATGCTGTTCCGTTCGAGCTTTCCGGCGCTGCTGCAATCCCCGATCAACGCCGGTGCGTTCGCAATGATCGCCGGTCTGATCATCGTGCCGGTCGTCAGCCTGTTTACGCCGGCGCCGGACAAAAAACTGGTAGACGACGCCTTTGCCTGCTATGACAAAACAACGATGGTCGCACAAAAAACCGCGCTCGGAAAGTGAGCGTTTTTGGCGAATCCACATCTTTTTTGACGCAATCAATCGTGGTATACTGGTATTATCCGGTATACCACTTTTATCGTCACGGACAAAGGCGGCGCATACCGGCTTTCTCGCATTTCATCAAGGAGGCATTTTTCATTGGATAACAAACGATCCGCATCTGAAATTGTAAAACGATATTTGTTATGCGTTATCGGCATATTTTTTTCCGCACAGGGCGTTGCGGTTACCAAGCTGGGCGCGCTGGGCGTTTCCCCGATTTCCTCTGTTCCAAATGTCGTGAGCCTGAAATTTCCGGGACTTACGCTCGGCAACTGGCTGATTATCTGGAACTGTGTCCTGATCCTCGGGCAGATTCTCATCCTGCGCAGAAGATTCCAGCCGGTTCAGCTGCTCCAGATCCCGCTGTCGTTCCTGTTCGGCTACTTTACCGACTTTGGCATGTGGCTGTTTTCCTGGGCAAGCTGGGATTTCTATCCGCTGCGGCTGGTCAATATCGCCGCAGGGACGTTTCTTCTCGGCTTCGGCATCTCGCTGTGCGTCATTGCAAACGCGGTGATGAACTCCGGCGAAGCCTTCGTCAAGGCAATCGCCGACACGACGCACAGGGATTTTGGCAGCCTGAAAATCTGCTTTGACATCTTCTGTGTTGCCTCCTCCATCGTCCTGTCGCTGCTGTTTTTCGATTTCACGATTCAGGGCACCAGAGAGGGCACCATCATCGCGGCGCTGTTCACCGGTGTGGTCATTAAAATTTCCACCCCGCGCCTGCGCGCGCCGCTTGAGCGCGTGCTTGTCCGCTGAGACAGCTTTTTTTCAGGGAGGGATACCTATATGATTATTGACTTTCACACACATACCTTTCCGGCGAAAATCGCGGCAAACGTACTGCTTCAGCTACAGCGCAAATCGCGCTCCAAGCCGTTCACCGACGCGACAAACGACGGTCTGCGCCGGTCAATGGAGCAGGCAGGCGTCGATCTCTCCATCCTGCTGCCGGTCATGACCAACACCGGACAGGTTTCCAAGCTGAATGACGCGGCTGCCCGCACCAATGCGCACTGGCAGGAAACCGGTCTGCTGTCCTTCGGCGGTATTCATCCGGACACGCCAAATTACCGCGAGGAATTGTCGCGCATACACTCGCTCGGTCTGCCGGGCATCAAACTGCATCCCGCATATCAGGACACGGATTTTGACGACATCCGCTTCCTGCGCATCATCGACCGCGCCTCCGAGCTGGGTCTGATCGTGCTGACGCACGCGGGCTGGGACATCGGCATCCCGCATCACAACTACTGCTCGACCAAACATGTGCGCAACGTCATGCGCGAGGTCGGACCGGACAAGCTGGTGCTCGCCCACATGGGCGGCTGGTGGGACTGGGAGGCCGTCGGCGCAGAGCTTGCCGGTCTGCCGGTCTATTTCGATACCGCCTTTTCTACCGGCGACATCCTTCCCGCCCCCGGCACGCAGCGCACGCCGGAGGAATCGCACAATATGAACCGGCAACAGTTTACCGGTCTGGTGCGGCGGCTGGGCATCGACCGTATCCTGTTTGCGACAGACTGTCCGTGGAGCGGACAGAAGGAAACGCTGGACTTTATGCGCAGCGCAGGCTTCAGCGCGCAGGAACTGGACGCGATGCTGGGCGGCAACGCGCAAAAACTGCTGGGCATATAGCAAAGCGTCCCGCCGATTTTCGGCGGGACGCTC
>CAYNPX010000013.1:0-21006 GCA_964399205.1 uncultured Butyricicoccus sp. | reverse complement strand
AGCAGGAGCCGTTTATTCACAGAATAAGGTTTTAGCGAATTAGTACATGCCGCCCATATCCGGAGCAGCCGGAGCAGCAGCCGGAGCCGGCTCCTTGATATCGGTAACAATAGACTCGGTTGTCAGCACAGTCGCTGCAACGGATGCCGCATTCTGCAATGCGGAACGGTTGACCTTTGTCGGATCGACAATACCGGACTCAATCATGTCGCAGTATTCCCCTGTATAAGCGTCAAAGCCATATCCGAGCTTGCCGGACTCACGAATCTTCTCCAGAACGACAGCGCCGTCAACGCCCGAATTTTCAACGATTTGACGGAGCGGCTCCTGCAGCGCCTTTACTACGATGTTCACGCCGGTCTTTTCATCGCCTTCCGCCTCAGCGGAAACAGCTTCAACAGCAGCGATCGCGTTTATATATGCAACGCCGCCGCCGGCTACGATGCCTTCCTCGACAGCAGCACGGGTAGCATTCAGCGCATCCTCAACGCGGAGCTTCTTCTCCTTCATCTCTGTCTCGGTTGCAGCGCCGACCTTGATCACCGCTACGCCGCCTGCCAGCTTCGCCAGTCTCTCCTGCAGCTTTTCGCGGTCAAAATCAGAGGTGGTGTTCTCGATTGCATGACGGATATTGGCAACACGTGCCGCAATTGCATCCGATGTGCCCGCGCCGTCAACGATAACGGTGCCTTCCTTGTTGACCTTAACCTGACGGGCACGACCCAGCATAGCCAGTGTAGCATCCTTCAGCTCCAGACCAACCTCTTCGGAAATGACAGTGCCGCCGGTCAGAACAGCGATATCCTGCAGCATCTCCTTGCGGCGATCACCGAAGCCCGGCGCCTTGACAGCAACGCAGGTAAAGGTGCCGCGCAGCTTGTTCAGCAGCAGGGTGGACAGCGCTTCGCCTTCCAGATCCTCAGCAATGATGAGCAGCTTCCTGCCGGACTTTACAATCTGCTCCAGCAGCGGCAGCAGATCCTGGATATTGGAAATCTTCTTATCTGTAATCAGGATAACAGCATCGTCCAGAACCGCTTCCATCTTGTCGGTATCTGTTACCATATACGGCGTGATATAACCGCGGTCAAACTGCATACCTTCAACAATTTCAGAATAGGTCTCAGCTGTCTTGGATTCTTCAACTGTGATAACGCCATCCGCAGAAACCTTTTCCATAGCCTCCGCGATCAGCTCACCGATGGTATCATCGCCGGAGGAAATCGCAGCGACACGTGCAACGTCATTCGAGCCCTTGATCTTCTCAGAGTTCCCCTTGATTGCCTCGATTGCGGCATCGACACCCCTGGAAATGCCCTTGCGCATAATCATCGGGTTTGCGCCTGCGGCAACATTCTTCATGCCTTCATGGATAATCGCCTGTGCCAGAACGGTAGCAGTGGTAGTTCCGTCGCCTGCCAGATCGTTGGTCTTGGTAGCAACCTCCTTGACCAGCTGTGCGCCCATGTTCTCAAACGGATCTTCCAGTTCGATATCCTTTGCAATCGTAACGCCGTCATTGGTAATCAGCGGAACGCCATATTTCTTATCCAGAACAACGTTGCGGCCCTTCGGACCCAGTGTTACCTTAACAGTATCAGCCAGCTGGTCTACGCCGCGGCCCAGTGCACGGCGAGCTTCCTCACCGAAAAGAATCTGCTTTGCCATAATAAAAATATCCTCCTAAATGTGATGGAAATAGTTTAAAAATCACTCTACAATAGCCAGAATATCGTTCTGACGGACAACGATCAGTTCCTCACCGTCGATCTTGACCTCGGTGCCGGAATACTTGCTGGTGATAACCTTATCGCCAGGCTTAACCTGCATAACGACTTCCTTGCCGTCAACCACACCGCCCGGACCGACAGCCAGGACTTCCGCTACCTGCGGCTTTTCCTTTGCGGAACTTACCAGAACGATACCGCTTGCGGTAGTCTCTTCCGCTTCGGTCATTTTGATGACAACACGGTCAGATAAAGGCTTGAGCTTCATAATAAAAATCCTCCTAAGATGATAAAATTAACTTTTCAGGCGTTAGCACTCAAATCATTCGAGTGCTAACATGTATTATATTATCTCATTTCTTCCAAATACGCAAGACTTTTTTTTCGATTTTACAAATATTTTTGTAAACAATTTATGAATGGCTGATAACCCGCTTTTTTTGACATTTTCCGCACTTATTCTGAACTTTTTATTGTAGTTTTCTTATCTTCGGCGAAATGGGGCGCCGTTTTCCTCCGGCGGCTGGCGCGCTGTCCCTGATGCGCAGCCGTCCGAATGGTGCGATGCTGCCCCAAATAAAACAAAACCGGAGAGATGGTCTGTAAAACCTTCTCTCCGGCAATTTTGCCTGTCTGTTCGAGATTACTCGACCCCCAGCACCGGATAATCCTGCGCTTCCACAGCGGCCTTGAGTACATCATCCGCAACGTCCTTGCTCAGGGTGACTACGGCGGTGCCTGCCTGATGGCTTGCTACAGCTTCCTCTACCCCGTCAATTGCCTCCAGCGCCTTTTTCACGCGCGCCTCGCAATGCGGACACATCATACCTTCTACCTTTAATGTCTTTGTCATCGTCTTTTCCTCCTCGATCTCTTGCATCGGCTTGATTTTTTTATCTTTTGCAGCATTGCGGATATCAAATAGATTTAACCGCAGCGCATTGGACACAACGCAGAAGCTGGAAAGGCTCATCGCCGCAGCGCCGAACATCGGGTTCAATTTCCAGCCAAGAATAGAAATAAATACGCCTGCCGCCAGCGGGATACCGCAGACATTGTAGGCAAATGCCCAGAACAGATTTTCATGGATATTGCGCAGTGTCGCGCGGCTCAAACGGATCGCTGCCGGAACGTCCCGCAGACGGCTTTTCATCAGGACAACATCCGCCGCGTCAATCGCAACGTCGGCGCCCGCGCCGATGGCAATCCCAATATCCGCGCGGGTCAGCGCCGGCGCGTCATTGATGCCGTCGCCAACCATAGCGACCTTGCCTTTCTTTCTCAGTGAGCGAATGACCGCTTCCTTGCCGTCCGGCAAAACGCCCGCAATCACTTCATCTACATCCGCCTGTTTTCCGATCGCGTTTGCTGTCCGCGCATTGTCACCGGTCAGCATCACCACATGGATGCCCATATTTTGCAGCTCATGGACTGCCTGCAAGCTGTCCTCCTTCATGACGTCCGCTACGGCAATGACGCCTGCCAGCCTTCCCGCTTTGCCGAAAAACAGCGGCGTCTTTCCCTGTTCCGCCAGCTGTTCCGCCTTTGCGCGGATATCCGCCGGTATCGCAGCCTTTTCGCTGATAAATTTACTGTTTCCGCCATAAATCGCCATGCCATTCCAGACTGCGGATAACCCGTTGCCCGCGACTGCGCGAAATTCGGAAACGGCTTCCGGCTGTATATTCAGTTCCGCCGCTTTTTGAACAATTGCTTTTGCGAGCGGGTGCTCGCTTTTTTGCTCCAATGCATACGCCAGTGTCAGCAGCTCGGACTCACTGTTTTCAGAAGACGGGATGATATCTGTCACCTTGGGTTCACCGGAGGTGATTGTGCCCGTCTTATCCAGCGCTACGATCTGCATCTTGCCGGTCTCCTCCAATGAAACCGCTGTCTTAAACAAAATGCCGTTTTTTGCACCCATACCATTGCCGACCATGATCGCCACCGGCGTTGCCAGTCCCAATGCGCACGGGCAGCTGATGACCAAAACAGAAATGCCGCGTGCCAGCGCAAAGCTGACTGTCTGCCCGACCAGCAGCCAGATCACCATCGTTACCACCGCAATCGTAATCACTGCGGGAACAAAAATGCCGGATACCTTATCCGCGATTTTTGCAATCGGCGCCTTGGTCGCCGCGGCGTCGCTGACCATCTGAATGATCTGCGATAACGTCGTGTCCTCACCGACACGTGTCGCTTCACATCTGATAAATCCGGACTGGTTCAGCGTGGCTGCCGACACCGTATCTCCCGCCGATTTGTCTACCGGAATGCTCTCGCCGGTCAGCGCGGCTTCATTGACCGCGCTGCTGCCCTCCAGCACAACGCCGTCTACCGGTATATTTTCGCCGGGACGGACGACAAAAATATCGCCCCTCTTGACCCGGTCGATCAAAACCTCAGTTTCTATGCCGTTTTGCTCGATCACCGCTGTTTTCGGCGCGAGCTTCATCAGGCTCTTGAGCGCATCTGTCGTCTTGCCCTTGGACCGCGCTTCCAGCATTTTTCCCACCGTGATCAACGTCAAAATCATTGCCGCGGATTCAAAGTAGAACTCGTGCATATAGGTCATGACCGCATCCATGTCGCCCCTGACCTGTGCATCCGTCATGGCAAACAGCGCATACACGCTCCACACGAAGGACGCCATGGAACCAAGCGCCACCAGTGTATCCATATTCGGCGCGCGGTGCCACAGGCTCTTAAAACCGCTGATAAAAAATTTCTGGTTGATCACCATGATGATGCCGGCCAGCAGCAGCTGGACAAGCCCCATCGCAACGTGATTGCCGTCAAACCATGCGGGCAGCGGCCAGCCCCACATCATGTGTCCCATTGAGAAATACATCAGGACGATCAGGAAGCCCAGCGACGCAATCAAACGACGCTTCAGTACCGGCGTTTCCCTGTCCTCCAATGCATCCGCGTCTGATGCTGCGGATTGCGCCTGTACCGTCGCCGCGCCCTTCCGCGTCGCGCCATAGCCTGCCGCCTCTACCGCGGCAATGACCGCCTGCGCAGATGCCGTGCCTTCAACGCCCATAGAATTGGTCAGCAGGCTGACAGAGCACGATGTCACGCCCTCTACGCCATTGACCGCTTTTTCTACACGCGCACTGCAAGCGGCGCAGCTCATACCTGTAACATGATACTGTTCCATCGCTACGCCTTCACCATCGGATCAATCGCGGTGACCTTATATTCCGACCACGCCAGCGCCTGACGGATCTCATTGTCACTGACCTCACGTTCCATCGACAGCACTGCCGTACCCTTTTTCCAATCGACTGCCGCTACCGCGCCGTCAATTCGATTCAGCTGATTTTCTACGTGCTTCCGGCAGTTGTCACACATCATGCCTTCAATATGCACGCACTTGCTTCCAATGCTCTTTCCTGTCAGCTGCTTCTTCTCAACGGTGATCTCGTCTCCTCCGCCGCCGCAGCAGCCGCCTTCCCCTTTCATGTGCTTCCGGCTGGAGCGTACCGCAAAAATAACGATAACAACTAAAACAGCAATAATAATAAATGTGCCCACAAAAAGCGCCTCCTTTTATTTCATCAGCTTCTGCAATGTTGCAACAAGCTCGTCCACAACTTCATCTTTCCCGTCACGGATGTCACGGACAACGCATGTACGAATATGATTGCCCAGTAATTCCCGATTAAATGCATTGATCGCGGCTGTTACCGCTGCGGACTGCACTAAAATATCCGTACAATACGCATTTTTCTCCACCATCCCGCGAATGCCGCGTATCTGTCCCTCGATCCGGTTCAATCGGTGGATCAGGCTTTTATACTCTTCCTCAGATCGTTCTTTTGTTTTGTTGCAGCAGCAGTTTTTCTCTTCCATTCTTGTCAACCTCGCAGCATATAATATACCCCCTATGGGTATCTGTGTGCATTATATACCCACCCCGGGTATTTGTCAAGCATTCTCCACTGTTTTTCAAAAGCCTGTCCTGCTCGCCCAATCAGACCGTTTCCAATCCATCTCTTCGACAAAAAAATTCCTTTCCTTTTCATTTTCTTCTCAAGTATGGTATAATATATTCATTATCCATCTACCGGACGGATATGTACTTCATCATGCAAAGGAAGGGAAACTATGCTCGAAAAAAAATTTAAACTCCGGGAAAACCACACCAATGTCCGGACTGAAGTCATAGCGGGTATCACTACCTTTATGACGATGGCCTACATCCTGGCTGTCAATCCATCTATTCTGTCGGCCTCCGGCATGGACATCAATGCGATTCTGATGGCGACCGCGCTTTCCGCCTTTATCGGCTGTATGTGTATGGCGCTGCTGGCCAACTATCCGTTTGCCCTTGCGCCGGGTCTTGGACTGAATGCGTACTTCGCATACACAGTCTGCGGTGAAATGGGTTACTCCTGGCAGTTTGCTCTGCTTGCTGTATTCATTGAGGGTCTGATTTTTATTGTACTCTCATTGACAAATGTGCGTGAAGCGATCTTCAATTCTATTCCGCTCCAGCTGAAAAAGGGCGTTTCTGTCGGTATTGGCCTGTTCATTGCGTTTATCGGTTTGCAGAATGCCAATCTGGTTGTAGATAGCTCTACGCTGGTAACTGTTGTCGATTTCACCTCGGATTTCCACACCATTGGCATCGGCGCGCTGCTGGCAGTCGTCGGTCTGATGATCATTGCTATCCTGCATGTCAAAAAAGTGAAGGGTTCCATCCTGATCGGTATTCTGGCTACATGGATTCTGGGCATTATCTGTCAGTTGACGGGTATCTACCAGATCGATGTGGAAAACGGGTTCTATACCCTCATTCCGTCCTGGTCTAATTTTGACATCACTTCGATTCGCTATACGTTCGGACAATGCTTTGACTTTGCAAACATTGATATGAATGTGATTGATTTCATCGTTATCATCTGCGCTTTCCTCTTTGTTGATATGTTTGACACGCTGGGAACGCTGATCGGCGTTGCAAATAAGGCTGATATGCTGGATGAAAACGGCAAACTCCCGCGCATCAAGCAGGCTCTGCTGGCAGATGCCATCGCAACCTCCGCCGGCGCAGTCCTTGGTACTTCTACCACGACCACCTTTGTGGAAAGCTCTTCCGGCGTTGCGGAAGGCGGCAGAACCGGTTTGTCCTCTGTGGTCACCGGATTTTTGTTCCTGCTGTCCATCTTCTTTGCTCCGGTATTTACCACGATTCCGAGCTTTGCTACTGCTCCTGCCCTGATTTTTGTCGGCTTCCTGATGATTTCGGCTGTTGTAGAAATCGATTTTAACGATCTGACCGAAGCAATTCCGGCGTATCTCTGCCTGATCTGTATGCCGCTGATGTACAGCATTTCCGAAGGAATTGCCGTTGGCATCATCTCCTATGTCGTCATCAATCTGATCTGTGGCAAGTCCAAAAAAATTACGCCGCTGATGTATATTCTGGCAGTTCTGTTCGTCCTCAAATACGTTTTCCTGTAATTGATACAATCATCATACGAATCTGAAAAGGGGCTGTCTCACTTTTTCGTGAGGCAGCCCCTTCTGTCAAATATATCCTGTTACACCTTCGGCAGGAGATCCATTTCCTTCGCAACTTCAATGTTGACCGCGCCCATCGCGATCTGCGCGATTGCGTCGACAAAGCGCTGTACACCCGTCAGCAGCAGAGAGAAATAATCGCAGATATCTGTGACAATGCGCTCCATATCATCCTGCATGTTGACCACAATGTTGTGGCGCATATAGATCACGCCGTCCTCCTCAAACAGACCGAACTGACCGATCGTGCAGAAATTATTGATATAGAAGATCGCACGCTTCAGCTCCGGCAGATTGTGCACCATTGCGTCCGGATCGATCTCAAACATCGTGGCGTGCATCTGGAACAACGCAGTTTCCTCACGCGCCATTTTTGCCGGCGGGAACCACATGTCAATGATCACATCCTGCTTTACCTTGCCCAGACGGTTCAGCTCGATGCGGGTCATCGGCGGATTGCCGTCCGTCCCGTCAAAAAACTGTGTGCGGAAGCCGTTCTGCTTGATGACCTCTGCCATGCAGGAAAGAATCTGGTTCTTGTTTTCTTCCATGTTCTTCACCTTTTATCCTTTCTTAATACCGATGTCGAGCCGATAATGCGCTTTCTCAAAGTGAATCTTTTCTACATCAGCATAAGACTTGCGAATCGCTTCATCCAGCGTCGGTGCAGTCGCAGTCACACCGAGTACACGACCGCCGCTGGTGACGATCCTTCCGTCTTCTGTGCGCGCCGTGCCCGCGTGGAACACAACAGAATCCGTCACCGCATCTATGCCGGTGATCTCCTTGCCCTTCTCGTAAGCAGTCGGATAGCCGCCGGATGCCATAACAACGCAGCACGCCGCATTGTCTGACCACTGAATATCCATCTCATCCAGTCTGCCGTCGATCACCGCGTTCATGATATCAAACAGATCGCTCTCCAGGCGGGACAGCACGGCCTGTGTCTCCGGGTCGCCAAAGCGCGCATTGTACTCAATGACCTTCGGTCCTTTCGGCGTCAGCATCAGTCCAAAGTACAAAACACCGCTGAACGGCCGGCCCTCTGCCGCCATAGCGGCCACGGTCGGCTTGAAGATGGTATCCATGCAGGTCTGTGCGATCTCGTCTGTATAGAATCGGGACGGGGAAAATGCGCCCATGCCGCCGGTGTTCGGACCTTCATCGTTGTCAAACGCACGCTTGTGATCCTGTGCGGACGGCATGGTGGACAGGTTCTTTCCGTCAACAAATGCCAGCACAGAAACCTCCGGACCGGTCAGAAATTCTTCAATGACCACACGCGCGCCCGCGCCGCCGAAGCGTCCGCCATCAATGGCGTCCCTGACTGCCGCAATGGCATCCTCTTCCGTCATCGCAACGGTTACGCCCTTGCCCAGCGCCAGTCCGTCCGCCTTGACAACGATCGGCGCGCCGTTTTCCTTGATATACGCAATCGCATCTTTGCTGTTATCAAATACAGCGTAACCGGCTGTCGGAATATGATACTTCTGCATCAGATCCTTTGCGAACGACTTGGAGCCTTCGATCACTGCCGCATTCTTGCGCGGACCGAACGCGCGAATGCCCGCCGCTTCCAGCGCGTCTACCATGCCCAGCGCCAGCGGGTCATCCGGCGTTACGACAACCAGATCCGGCTTTTTTTCCCTGGAAAACGCAACCACGCCATCAATATCTGTCGCCTTGATGCTGACACACTCCGCAACATCCGCAATGCCGCCGTTGCCCGGCGCGCACCAGAGTTTATCTACCTTCGGGCTTTTTGCCAGCGCCATGCAGACCGCGTGTTCGCGTCCGCCGCCGCCAATAACCAGTACCTTCATATGGGAAACCTCCTCTGTCATACTGCTATATACTGCCAAAAGTCAGGCGCACAGAAACACGCACCTGACTTTGTATTTTTATAAAATCAATGATGGAACAGGCGAATGCCGGTGAACGACATCACGATGCCATACTTGTTGCAGGTTTCAATGACATTGTCGTCACGGATGGACCCGCCCGGCTGCGCGATATACGCAACGCCGGACTTCCTTGCGCGCTCAACATTATCACCGAACGGGAAGAACGCATCCGAGCCTACCGTAACGCCGGACTGCGTTGCAATCCACGCCTTCTTTTCCTCCGGCGTCAGCGGCTCCGGCTTTACCTTGAACCTGGTCTGCCATACGCCATCCGCCAGAACATCCTCATACTCATCCGAGATATAAACGTCAATCGCATTGTCACGATCCGGACGGCGGATACCGTCAACGAACTGCAGGCCGAGTACCTTCGGATGATGGCGCAGGAACCAGTTGTCTGCCTTGTTGCCCGCCAGACGGGTGCAATGGATGCGGCTCTGCTGACCGGCTCCGACACCGATCGCCTGACCGTTCTTTACGTAGCATACCGAGTTGGACTGGGTGTATTTCAGCGTAATCAGCGAAACGATCATATCCAGCTTTGCCTGCTGCGGCAGCTCTTTGTTTTCGGTCACAATGTTGGACAGCATTTCCTCATCAATCCTGAGATTATTGTGTCCCTGCTCAAAGGTGACGCCGAAAATGCTGCGGCGCTCGATGGCAGCCGGCTCATAATTCGGGTCGATCCGGATGACAGTATACCGTCCGCCGCGCTTGCTCTTGAGAATTTCCAGCGCCTCCGCAGAATAAGACGGTGCGATGATGCCGTCGGAAACCTCCAGCTTCAGATAAGCGGCGGTCTGCGCGTCGCACTCGTCAGACAGCGCGACCCAGTCGCCATAGGAGCACAGGCGGTCTGCGCCGCGCGCACGGATATATGCGCAGGCGATCGGGGACAATTCCTCGTCGGTATCGACAAAATAGATCTGCTTTTCCACATCGGACAGCGGGATGCCGATGGCAGCGCCGGCCGGGCTGACATGCTTAAACGAAGCGGCGGACGCCATACCGGTAGCGGCTTTCAGCTCACGTACCAGCTGCCAGCTGTTGAATGCATCCATGAAATTGATATAACCCGGCTTGCCGTTGAGTACAGTGATCGGCAGCTCGCCCTCGTTCATAAAAATGCGGGACGGCTTCTGGTTCGGGTTGCAGCCATATTTCAGTTCGAGTTCAGTCATGATTTCCTCCTCAGCAGTTCTTATTGCGGATTGCGCTGGAAACCTTGCCGGTCTCCAGGTCAATAAAGCTGACGTAAAGCGAAACTTTGTTGTCGGCGTTGAGATTCTCCCAGACCAGATCGGTAAAGGTTTCCAGATCACCTTCGATGCGGACAGTCTCCGGCTCTCCCTCAAAGGACGGCAGCGGTGAACCGTCGCTCATGTAAGTGTGGATGAAATGTCCCAAACCCGCACGCGGCGCATCATATTCAAAGAAGAACCGCTTATTGCATTCCGGGTCGCCATCAAAGCTCTTGAGGATAGACAGCTCATATGCGCCGTCCGGCTCAACGATACCGGAAATACGCGGCGTGTAGTTCGGACCGTCCGGCTCAAACTGGCGGGTACGCAGCGCTTCGATATAGCTTTTGCCCGCCGCAAGACCGTCGCGGATCGTGTCGGTCTGATCGCCGTTGGTGACAATGGTGGCGCCCGCATACGCACGCACCGGATGGTAAATAATCAGCGACGGGTCAACCATTTTGGACGGGTCAAATGCCTCGGTACGGATGCCGTCCTCTGTCTCCGTAAACACGCGGTTGCGGCTGTTTTCGCTGCGGCCCATGATGAAATAGGCAATGACAGCGGACTTGTTGTCCGCGCTGCGTCCGAGCACGATGCCGCGTCCCGGATAGCTGTTTTCGCGCAGCAATGCTGCGAGATCAAAAATTTCCATGAAAATATCTTCCTTTATGTAAAATTCAGGTGTCAGGCGCTATCTGAAAACCCGATGAATCAGATATGCCCCGGATTTACTCAGCAATCGTTACAATACCGTCGTCCGAAACGGACAGCCTGCCTTCGCAGAACAGGGAAACGACGCGCGGCAGCAGGATATGCTCCGCCTGCGCCATCACACGCTTTTGGAGTACCTCCGGCGTGTCGTCCGGCTCAACAGAAACCGCCTTCTGTGCAATGATCGGTCCGCCATCGGTAACGGCGTTGACAAAATGCACGGTAGCGCCTGTTACCTTGACTCCCTTTGCCAGCGCGGCCTCATGGACATGCAGCCCATAGAAACCGTCGCCGCAGAAGGACGGAATGAGCGACGGATGTACATTGATAATACGGTTTTCAAATGCCTTGCAAAATGCTTCATCCAGAACCGTCATAAATCCTGCAAGCACGACCAATCCAACATCCTTTTCCTTCAGGAACCGTGCCAGCGCCTCACAGTACGCCGCGCCGGACGGATAATCCTTCTTCCGGATAACGTAGTCGGGTATGCCGGACTTTTTTGCGCGTTCCAGCGCGTATGCCTTGTCGCTGGACGAAATGACCGCGCAGACCTGTCCGTTCTTGATTTCGCCCCGTGCCTGCGCATCCAGAATCGCCTGCAGGTTCGTGCCGCCGCCGGAAACCAGAACCGCAATGTTTACCATAACTGAACTTCCTTCTCGCCTTCCCGGCACTCGCCGATGATATAGCCGGTCTCGCCTGCGTCCGCGATTGCCCGCAGCGCCTTGTCCGCCTGATCCGCCGGTACGCCGACAACCAGACCTGCGCCCATGTTAAAGGTGTTGTACATATCGCGCTCCGGAATTTTGCCGGTCTCCTGAATCAGCTGAAAGATTGCCGGTGTCGGCAGCGCGGCCTTTTCGATGGATACCGAAATATTCTCCGGCAGCATACGCGGAACATTCTCATAGAAGCCGCCGCCGGTGATGTGGCTCATCGCCCTGACATCGACCGCGCCGATCAACGACTGGATGGTCCTGACATAAATCTTTGTCGGTGTCAGCAGTTCCTCGCCCAGCGTCTTGCCGAACTCGGAAATATAACGGCGAACCGACTTTTCATTGATACCCAGCGTCTTGCGGACGAGGGAATATCCATTGGAATGCACGCCGGAGGAAGCTACGCCGATGAGAACGTCGCCGGCTGCCAGTCTGGAGCCGTCGATCATTTTGTCATGGTCGATGATTCCGACGGAGAAACCGGCCATGTCATACTCGTCCTCCGGATAGAAGCCCGGCATCTCGGCAGTCTCGCCGCCGACCAGCGCGCAGCCCGCCTGCTTGCAGCCGTCGGCAATTCCCTTTACCAGCTCCGCAATGCGCTCCGGATAGTTCTTGCCGACTGCAATATAGTCGAGGAAGAACAGCGGCTGCGCACCGCAACATGCAATATCATTGACACACATCGCAACGCAGTCGATGCCGACGGTATCATGCTTGTCCATCAGAAACGCCAGCTTCAGCTTGGTACCGACGCCATCGGTGCCGGAAACCAGAATCGGACGCTTCATCCCCTGCACCGGCGGTTCAAACATACCGCCAAAGCCGCCGATGGAACCGAGTACACCCGGAATATAGGTGCTCTCTACAAACGGCTTCATTTTTTTGACAGCCTCATAACCGGCGGTAACGTCAACGCCCGCTGCCTTGTAACTCTCAGAACGGCTGTTAAGCATTTTCTCCAATCTCACTTTCAAATATATTCTTTTTTGTGGTCGCTTCCGAAACATCCATCGGATATTTTCCGCTGAAGCAGCCGTTGCAGAAGCCGCACTTTGCGCCTACCGCAATCTTATTCGCCGCCTCAATCGACAGATATCCGAGGGAATCCACACCGACCAGTTCACGAATCTCTTCAACGGTGCGACCGTATGCAATCAAATATTCATGATCCGGTACATCAATGCCGAAAAAGCACGGATGCAGGAACGGCGGCGCAGAAATACGCATGTGTACCTCCTTTGCGCCGGCTTCACGCAGAATCTTGACCAATCGTGCGCAGGTCGTACCGCGAACAATGGAATCGTCAACCAGAATGACACGCTTTCCCTCAAGGTTATTGCGCAGCGCGTTCAGCTTGATACGCACAGCGCGTTCGCGCTTCTCCTGCCCCGGCTGGATAAAGGTTCTGCCGATGTATTTATTCTTAATCAAACCGACGTCATATGGAATGCCCGATGCCTTGGAATAGCCGATTGCCGCCGAAATACCGCTGTCCGGTACGCCGACAACGACATCCGCCTCTACCGGATGTTCTTCAAACAGGTAACGGCCCGCCTCCTGCCGCGCATAAGCGACCGAAGCGCCATCTACCACCGAATCCGGACGGGCAAAATAGATATACTCAAATACGCACATCGCCGAATCGCATTTGATGCCGCAGTGCATGGACTTCATCTTGCCATTTTCTACGACAATGACCTCACCCGGCGCCACATCACGGATCAATTCCGCCCCAAGCGCATCCAGCGCGCAGGTCTCGGAAGCGAATACATAAGAATGATGCAGCTTACCGATAACCAGCGGACGGAAGCCATGCGGATCGCGTGCGGCTATCAGCTTGCGCGGCGACATGATCACCAGGGAATACGCGCCCTTTACACTGTGCATCGCGCGCAGAACGGCTTCCTCAATGCTGCCGCATTTCAGACGCTCCTGCACGATTGTGTAAGCAATGACCTCCGTATCAGAGGAAGAACGAAAAATACCGCCATGCAGTTCAATATTCTCACGCAGCTTACCGGCATTGACCAGATTGCCATTGTGCGCAACGGCAAGGTTCCCTTTGCAGTGCGTGATAACAAGCGGCTGTGCATTCTCGCGCGATTGCAGACCTGTCGTAGAATAACGGACATGTCCAATCGCCATCGTTCCCTCCAAACGATCCAGAATACTCTGATTAAATACCTCGTTCACCAGTCCAAGATCCTTGTGGCACTTGATGACGCCATTTTTATTCACGGCAATGCCACATGCCTCCTGCCCTCTATGCTGGAGGGCAAACAGCGCCGCATGTGTGTCATGCGCCGGACTGATGATATCAATATCCTGTTCATCTACATAGATGCCGAAAACACCGCACTCCTCATGCAGCTTATCCTGCTGCATATCAAAAGGAGTACGCACGGCCTTTTTCATTTTATATTTCATATGATTCCTTACTGCTCAAAGCAAAATCGTGTGGTAATAAATACGCATTTATTCCTGCAACAGCCTGCGCAGGACCTCCTGATACGCGGCTTCTACACCGCCCATATCCTGACGGAAGCGATCCATATCCAGCCGTTCGCCTGTCTCTGTATCCCAAAGGCGGCAAGTATCCGGAGATATCTCATCCGCCAGAACGATGGTTCCGTCCGCCAGACGCCCAAACTCCAGCTTGAAATCAATCAGGTCAATATGCAGCTGCCGCATTCGCGTCCGCAGGATGTCATTCACCTGAAATGCGTAGCGTTCGATGGTCGCCAGCTCCTCCGGCGTACATAAATCGAGCGCAAAAGCATGGTACCGGTTAATCATCGGATCGCCCAGTGCATCATCCTTATAATTGTATTCCAGCACAGGCGATCTCAGTGCTGTTCCCTCCGGCATCCCTATACGTGTGGAGAGCGAACCGGCAACGACATTGCGGACGACTACCCTTAACGGTATCATCTGCGCCCTGCGAATTACGGTTTCACGGTCAGAAAGCTGTTTGAACAGATGGGTCGGGATGCCATGCTTTTCCAGCAGCCGCATCAGATTATTGCTGATGCGGTTATTGATGCTCCCTTTTCCCGCAATCGTGCCTCGCTTTCTCCCGTGGAACGCCGCGGCGCCATCCGTATATTCAACAATAACCAGCTGCGGATCGTCGGTTGCATATACCCTTTTTGCCTTTCCCTCGTACAGCTGCTCTTTTCTTTCCATAGAAAATAATCTCCTATACAACGGCACAGGAAGGTGACTGCCCGTCTTAGCGGGTATACTTCTGACGAATCTTCTCGTCCTTCGCTTCCACCTTCGCCTGCATACCGGACTTGAACTGCGCCAGCTTTTCTGTCAGTACCGGCTCACCGAGCGCAAGCATCTGTACTGCCAGGATAGCAGCATTTTCCGCACCGTTGACAGCAACCGTTGCTACCGGGATGCCGGACGGCATCTGCACCATAGACAGCAGGCTGTCCAGACCATCCAGAAACGAGGATTTGATCGGCACGCCGATCACCGGCAATGTCGTATATGCTGCCAGAACACCGCCCAGATGCGCCGCTTTTCCGGCTGCCGCGATGATAACGCCATAGCCGTCTGCCGCCGCATTCTTTGCCAGCGCTTCTGCTGCCGCCGGCGTCCGGTGCGCGGAAATGACGCGGACATCGAACGGAACGCCAAAAGACTCCAGCTTATCTATACAGCCTTCCATAACCTTGAGATCGCTGTCCGATCCCATTACGATACATACTTTTTTCATAACGAACTCCTTCTTATTGATTATCTGCTCAAAAGCCAGCACCAACAAAAAACGCAGGACACCGTACCTATATACGATGTCCTGCTATCACAGCTCTTCGTTGCTCCATTCCCGATACAAAATGGCTACAGAAATTCCATGGCAGGAAAGCTGCTGCGCGCAGCGCACGATCCTTGCGATGTTATCGGAACAACCAGCAAACATAATTTGCCGCTCCTTTCAGCCAATTGGAAAAGGGGATGAATACTACACTATTATTCTAGTACAGCAGTCCGTCTTGTGCAATACTTTGTTTTCAAATCACAAAAATCTCGTAAGAATCACCAAGAAATTCGCAGCTCGGCATCTGTTTTTGAGCTTTTTGCGTGCTTGACATCCGCCCAGATAACGGTTTGACATGGCAGTATACACGATTTCATTCGGAAAGCAGATCCAGCCATTGCCGCAGTACATGATCTCTGTAAAAGCGTTCCGCACGCACGGTCGCATTGCTTCCCATCTGTTCCTGCAATGCGGTATCCGCCATCAGCCGCTTGAGCTTTTCAGCAAACAGCGCTTCATCACGGTTCGGGATCAGGAAACCGCTTACCCCATCCTCGATAATGGTTGCCGGACCCACGCGGATATCAAACGAAACCGGCGGCGTGCCGCACGACATCGCCTCGACCAGCACCAGACCAAAGCTCTCAGAAACAGAGGTCAGAGCAAAGCACGCAGATTTAGCCATCTCCCGCAGCAGCGCATTGTGCTCCAATACGCCGGTAAAGCATACATGCTCCGCAATCCCCAGCTCACGCGCATACTGCTTGAGCTCCTGCTCGAGATTGCCTTCCCCCGCAATTTTCAGCGTCCAGTCCGGATATTCCCCGCAAACGCGCTTCCAAATGCGCAGCAGCGTCGGGAAGTCCTTGTCCGGATGCAGTCGTCCGGCGGCAATAACCTGCTTCTCTTTCCGTACCGGCAGCGGGATCTCCGGCGGCTCAATGAAGTTCGGGATGGTGATGCACTTCGTGCGGTCATTGTGTCCCTGCATAAATCCCTTTACTTCCCTTGTCGTTTGTTCCGTCAGCAGTACAAAGTAATCAATATTCTTGTATTTCGTCTGAAAATCGTGAATGAGCTTTTTATCAAAGTTGTGATCGCTGTGCAGCTGCGCGATCTTCACAACTTCGGGTGCGCCGTATCGGGACAGCAGCACGGAATGCTCATGGCGTGTAGAAATCACGATACCGTCTGAAATACCGAGGATCGCCTGTTTCATCGTACTCATCTTGCGCCACAGCGTCACAACCGCACGGACACCTTCCTGAAAAAGGCGAACCGGATTTTTCTCACGCAGCGCTTCGGCAAACTCCTGCCGGTTTGGAGAATCATCCGTCAGATATGTGATCCGCACGCGCTCATCCATCGGGTACGCCGGCTGTCCCAGCTGATAGGTACACAATACTTCAACGGAAAAGCCCTGCCGGACAAGCGCGTTGGCGAGCGTTGCGATAACCATTTCCACACCGCCATGCTTGAGATGCAGGCTGGTAAGGTATACCTTGCGTTTGCGCGCCTCTTCAGACTGCTTCCCCTTGAGCAAGTCGGATACCTGTTCCAGATTCCCGCGTTCCTCTTTGGCAAGCTGCTGCGCGATATCATGCCAGCAGCCATCGTTGGTTTCCGTCACCGCACGGTCGATCTGCTCCATAAGCTCCTCGCTGGTGACATCCTGTATATGCAGCATTGCGTCCTCGCGTCCGATCGAACGCAGGAAACCGTCTACCTTTAAGTCATATGAAATGCCTATGCTCGGCACACCGCTCTCAACGGCAAAGATCAGGGAATGCAGCCGCATACCGACAACCAGCGACATGCGCGACAGCACGGAGATAGTCTCCTTGATTGTGATGCGTTTTGTAATCAGATGATACGGGCATCCGAGGTACTTGATCACCTTTTTCGCCGCTTCGCAGTCATGCGGAAATTCAATCGGGACGAACACCGGAATCAGTCCGTATTTTGTCCATGCATACTGCGCTGCGCGCGCGATCTCCGGCGCCGCACGGTCAAATCCTTTCCAATCGCGCAATCCGAATCCAATGTACTTCCCATCCGGCTGAATACCCAGCCGCTCCAGCAGCTTTTCCGCCTGCTCTGCTTCGAGCGGCTGAATGCAAATCGTGGGGTCGGCTGTCCGCACAATGCGCGGGCGCCTGACGCCCATCCGTTTGATCTCGCTCACAGAGTCTTCATCGCGCAGTGTGATGATATCTACATATTTGTCGATCACACGCGCCGCCGCCCAGCGATGGAACCGGCCATACACCGGACCGATGCCGCAGCCATACATCATGACTTTGCAGCCGTGTTTTTTTGCAAGCAGTAATGTCAGCAAATAGTAATATAGAGATCGGCTTGATGTCGCATTCTGAATCAGGCTGCCGCCGCCGCTGATAAACAGTTCGGCCTGATCCAATGCGCGCCCCAGCGCCCCGAAATGGAACATGTGGTACGCCTGCACCGGATTGCGTCGCCGTGTATCATCGGGACGGCGCGAAGCCACACTGACCGGAAGATCCGGATCCACCAGATGCAGCTCATGGATGATCGCATTCAAAATAGCGTCATCTCCGGCATTGCCGCGGCCATATGCGCCGCATATCACCGCGCCATCGCGTCCCTTTGTCCGGCGTCCTGCCATATATATCGTCTGGTGGTATACTTTTTTCAGTTCCTGCGCTGTCCGGCAAACGCGGAATGTCCGCGCGGGATCCACGCCCAAATCGCTCAGGGCATATTCTGCGATCTTGCTGTCGTCGGCAATACAGCCGTCCGCGCAGCATAAAATCTTGCGTATCTTTCTTGTATAAGCCGCAGGATCGGCATCCGAACAATCAAACACAAACGGAATGCCGCTTGCCTTTGCTATCCTCCAGCCGCAGACCGCCGCTTCTGCGCCGTGACAATATAGCAGATCTGCGTTTTTGGCAGCAGCCTCTGCCTGTTTGACAGACGCTGTGATAACTGTCATGTCCCGCAGCTCCTCCGCCAGTGTCAGCACCGCAGATGCCATCCGTCCATCGTCTTCACTTCCTATAATATGAATAATTTTCATCTATTTTCCCCTGACCTGTGATTGCACCGGATTCGGACAATGCCGCCGGATTCGATATTCTTTTTCCGGCTGGATTGCTCTCGCCGAATGATGCGGTATTATCTAAAAAAAGGATAGCATACTGCTCCGGCAATGTCAACGCGCAGCTTCCGTTGCAGTCAAAAGACGAATTTCCCTTCCTATCTGTCATTTTTTCTGATATACTGGTGTACGGAGGGACTGCTATGGACTTACTTGATTCACTGATCGACACAACCATCGACTGCAAAACCGCCGCGTTGGTAAATCAGCTGCTGGAGCGGCATAGTTCCGGTCTGACAGCATGTGATATGCCGCTTGCAGCTGTGCTTCATCAGCTGGAAACGGAATATCCCCTCGCCGCGCTTCCGGCAGACAATATCCACTGTGCCCGCACCGCGCTGGCTGTCATCGAATCGCATTTTCCGGAGGAGGCGGAATATCTGCCCCACGATGCGGAGGAACGGCTCATCTTTGCGCAATCGCTCATCCGCACGCTCCGGCTGGATATCCGCTGCATGGAAATAACGGACGAAGGGACAGGACATACTTTATATGAGCAGCAGCGTGCGCAATTTGAACAGCGCGCCGCCGGCTACGGGTTGAACTGGATGCCCATGCCCATCCGCGTCTGCATGGAAACCACGACGGGTTACTGTCTGGTCACCGGTTCCAATGCGCTTCGTGACCGCATCCTGTGTCTGCGCGGCGTGTCACAGGAGGACATCGACACATGCAGTCCGGCGCTGATTGCCTATCTGCGTGCCATGCACGGCTCCGAAACCATATAATTCCTGCAAAAAAGCCGACTTTTTTGTGTGCTGCGCTTGATTCAGCACGTATCATTCATTATAATAGGGAATGAATGACATCGTTTTACTACTGCTTCCGTGCTGTCTCCGATCGGAAAGGACGGAAACAAGAATAGAGAGGACTAATTATGGAATTGATTTCCCTTCCAAAGCCGTATGTCGATGCAGTCGCTGACTGTGCCGCACATATCGGTGAATCGGTTACATTCCGCGGCACTGTACATCGGGTACGCGATATGTCCGATTTTGCTTTTGTTATTGTTCGCGTTGACCGCGGTCTTATCCAGTGCCTGCTCAAGGACGACGTTGCCGGCATCAGCAAGTCGGATATCCGCGACGGCATGGTTGTTGAGGTTTCCGGCTCCGTGCGCGAAGAAGCGCGCGCGGAAAACGGCTTTGAGGTCGAGCTGACCGCTGTTTCCGTTCTTGCCAGACCATACGACAAGATGCCGGTTCCGCTGGGCAAAAAGTATATGGGCATCAATCTGGACACCAATCTGGAGTATCGTCCGGTCACGCTGCGCCATCCGCGCATGAAGGCGATTTTCCGCATTCAGGGCGCGCTGTGCGATGGCTTTGCGGAATATATGCGGTCGCAGGGCTTCGTGCACATGAACTCCCCGAAGATCGTCGCGGCCGGTGCGGAGGGCGGCGCAAATATCTTCAAGCTGGATTACTTCGGACAGAAGGCATATCTGGCACAGTCGCCGCAGTTCTACAAGCAATATCTGGCAGGCGTATTCGGTCGCGTATTCGAGATCGGCGGCGTTTACCGCGCAGAGCGCCACTCCACCTCCCGCCATTTGAACGAATATATCGGTCTTGACTTTGAGATGGCCTATATCGACTCCATGACGGATGTTATGGAAGTGGAGACCGGTATGCTGAAGTATGTTATGGACTATATCCGCGAAAACTGCAAGCCGGAGATCGAGCTGCTCAAAGCGGACATCCCTGTCATCGACAGCATTCCGTCTATCACCTTCAAGGATGCAAAGCAGGTCATGCTGGATGAATTTGGACACAAATCCAAAAACCGTTACGACCTGAATCCGGATGAGGAGCAGATGCTGTGCGATTACGCGAAAAAGCATTTCAACAGCGAATTTATCTTCGTTACCCACTTCCCGTCCTCCAAGCGCCCGTTCTATGCAAAGGACGACCCGTCCGATCCGACGCTCGCGCTGAGCTTTGACCTGCTGTTCCGCGGTCTGGAGATTACCACCGGCGGGCAGCGTATCAACGACTACGAGGAACAGGTTGCCAAACTGGAGGCTCGCGCAATGGACAAAGATCTGTTCGAGTCCTTCCTGATGCTGCACAAATATGGTATGCCGCCGCACGGCGGTCTGGGCATCGGTCTGGAGCGACTGACCATGCAGCTGCTCGGCTTACAGAATGTCCGCGAGGCTTCGTTCTTCCCGCGCGATATGTCCCGTCTGATCCCGTAAGCGATATCGAAACGTAAACGTATATGCAAACTGCCTGCCGGAAATCGACAGGCAGTTT
>CAYNPX010000012.1:0-23133 GCA_964399205.1 uncultured Butyricicoccus sp. | reverse complement strand
AAGGAAGGATTTTACTATGTTAGACCCCAAAAAGGTCCGCATCGGTATTGCACCGATCGCGTGGACGGAAGACGATATGCCGGAGATGGGTGCGGAAAACAGCTTTTTGCAGACCATCAGCGAAATTGCGCTGACCGGTTATGCAGGCACTGAAATCGGATGCCAGTATCCGCGTGATCCGGCAATCCTCAATAAGGAGTTCGGACGCCGCGGTATTTCCGCCATTACTGCATGGATCAGCACGTATATCAACGAGCAGCCGATGTGGTGGAATGAACGGGCATTCGTGGACCACATGAATTTCCTCAAGGCGATTGGCGCTGAGGTGATCAATGTTTCCGACCAGAGCTATTCCATTCAGCACCAGTGGAATACCCCGCTTTCCAATAAGAAGGTACTGAATGATGATGAGTTTGAGGTTCTGGCGAAGGGACTCGATCATCTGGGCAAGATTGCATATGACAGCGGCATGAAGATTGTTTACCATCATCATATGACGACCACCGTGCAGAAAACCGGCGAGATCGACAAGCTGATGGAACTGACGGATCCGAAGTATGTCAATCTGATTTACGATACCGGTCATCTGACCTTCTCCGGCGAGGATCCGATTGAAATTCTCAAGAAGCATCATGACCGCATCAAGCATGTCCATCTGAAGAACGTCCGCAAGCCGGCGATGGAGAAGTGCTATGCAGAGAACAAGAGCTTCCTGCGTTCCATTCCGGAAGGCGTATTCACAGTGCCGGGCGATCCGGAAGGCTGCGTAGATTTCCCGACGGTATTCAAGCTGCTGGATGAATACAACTACGAGGGCTGGCTGGTCGTTGAGGCTGAGCAGGATCCGGCGATTGCAAATCCGCTTGAGTATGCACGTATGGCACGCGCTTACGTGAAGGAGCATACTGGACTGTAATCTGTTATTGAGTCACCATTTATTCAAAATACAATAAAGGAGAGTACAATTATGAAAAAGCTGAAGATTGGTATCATTGGCATTGGCCGTCTGGGCTATGAGCACGCTTGCAACATCGCAAACCGTGTACCGGGCAGTGAACTGGTTGCAATCAGCGACAAGAACATTACCCGCGCAAAGGAAGTAGCAGAGGAACTGGGCGTATCTGCGGTTTATGAGAATCCGGCTGATCTGTGCAACGACCCGAACGTAGAGGCTGTTGCTATTGTCACCAACACCAGTTCCCATGTTGACATGATCGAGCTGGCAATGAATGCGGGCAAGCATGTATTCTGTGAGAAGCCGCTGGCTGAAACCGTTGAGAAGTGCAAGAGAGCAGAGAAGATCGTGGAAGCACATCCAGATCTGATCTTCATGCTGGGCTTCATGCGCCGCTTTGACCATTCCTATGCAATTGCCAAGGAAAAGATCGAAAACGGCGATATCGGCGATATCGTTCTGGTTCGCTGCTACTCGCAGGATCCGATCGCTATCATCCAGGGTACACTGGAGTACGCACCGCGTTCCGGCGGACAGTTCATCGACATGTCCATCCATGATATCGACCTGATCCGTTGGCTGACGGAGTCCGAGCCGAAGAAGCTGTGGGCAATCGGCGGATGCTATGAGTTCAAGCAGTACAAGGATTGGGACGACGGAGACAACGTATCCTGCCTGATCCAATGCGAGAACGAGATGATGGCGTTCTTCTATGCAGGCCGCGCGGCAGCACACGGCTCCGCTGTTGAGACTGAAATTGTTGGTACCCGCGGCACCCTGCGCATCTCCGCAGTTCCGACCGATTCTCTGCTTGAGGTCATGAGTGAGCATGGCGTTTGCCGTGAATGCTATCAGGATTTCATTACCCGTTGGCATGATGCATATATCAAGGAGATGGAATACTTCTGCGCACAGGTTGAAAAGGGCGAGAAGGCAAATCCGAATGTATATGACGGCACAAAATCTACCAACATTGCGTTCCGCTGCAAGGAGTCCTTCCTGAAGAACGAGCTGCTGACGCTGAGCGAATAATCTGAAACGCAACATGAAAAAACGCTGATGGATTCGGGCGAGGGACAAATCGCTGTTCCTCGCCTGATTATTTGCGGTTTTCAAAATCAATTTACAGCAGGCTGATGCCGTTTTTTCATGCGATCCACGCCGTGAGCGCGAAAGGAAAGTCGATCAGGCGGCAGACGCGATTCGCGGCAAATATGGAACTGGCGACCAGAGGCGGTACCTGTGGTGAGAAAACCCGGATCGGCAGATAAGATAAAGCGCATCTGGAACGCAAAAGACTGAAAAATTTAAAATAAACGCAGAGATGGGAGAAAAACGGATTGACGGAGCGGGAAGAAAAGAATATAATGGATATACTGAAAATGTATTTACAGCCGGGGAGCTTGCAGAAAGCAGGCTGAGAGTAAGCTGACATGCTTAGACCCGTAACCTGATTTGGGTAATTCCAACGTAGGCAGAGAAAGTTTTTTGATTACTTGCGCAGCATCGGAGTTACCGGGCTGTGCATTTTTTTGTCCACAGAAAGCGGATTTGCTTTTTTTGGAAGTGGCAGATTGGGGGCACCACCTTCTGCCGCTATATAAAATCATTGCTGTGTGAGAGGAGACGATATGAAAACAGCACTGACAATCGCAGGGAGCGATTCCTGCGGAGGCGCCGGCATTCAGGCAGATATCAAGACGATGACTGTAAATGGCGTATATGCCATGAGCGCAGTGACCGCCCTGACCGCGCAGAATACGACCGGCGTTACAGGAATCATGGAGGTCACTCCGGCATTCCTGCAAGAGCAGCTGACCGATGTAATCGAGGACATCTGGCCGGATGCCGTGAAGATCGGCATGGTATCATCCAGCGGCCTGATTGACGTGATTGCAGATACAATAAAACGGTATCAGCTGAAAAATGTCGTGGTAGACCCGGTTATGGTTGCCACGAGCGGCGCAAAGCTCATCAATGATGAAGCAGTTTCCGCGCTGAAAGAGCGCCTGATTCCCGAAGCGACCGTCATCACACCGAATATTCCGGAGGCAGAGGTCTTATCTGGCATAAAGATCACCTCGGCAGACGATATGGTGACAGCGGCAATGCGGATCGGCGGGCAATATGGCTGCGCTGTCCTGTGCAAGGGCGGACACAGTTTAAACGATGCGAATGATCTGCTGTACCGCAACGGCAGCTGTCAGTGGTTTCAGGGACAGCGCATTGATAACCCAAATACACATGGAACCGGCTGTACACTTTCCAGCGCGATTGCCGCTAATCTTGCGAAGGGTATGCGGCTGGACGAAGCCGTAGCCTGCGCGAAACGGTATATTTCCGGCGCATTGGCAGCCATGCTGGACATTGGAAGGGGCAGCGGCCCGATGAACCATGCGTATGCAATTCATGTCAATTATTGAGGAAGGACGGAACAAAAATGAGAAATTATACGACACAAATGGATGCTGCACGCCGCGGCATCGTGACTCCGGAGATGGAGATCGTTGCAAAAAAGGAGCATATGGCGATCGAAAAGCTGGTGCAGCTGGTAGCAGAGGGCAAGGTCGCAATTTGTGCGAATAAAAACCACACCTGTCTGGATCCGGAGGGTGTTGGAAGTATGCTGCGCACAAAGATCAATGTAAATCTGGGCGTCTCCCGTGATTGCAAGGATTATAACATCGAAATGGAAAAGGTTATGAGCGCGGTGAATATGGGCGCGGAAGCGATCATGGATCTGTCGAGCCACGGCAATACACAGCCGTTCCGCCGCAAGCTGACCAGCGAATGCCCCGCGATGATCGGCACCGTTCCGGTATATGACAGTGTCATTCATTATCAGAGAGACCTTGCGACACTGACGGCACAGGATTTTATTGATGTTGTCCGCCTGCACGCGGAGGACGGCGTCGATTTTGTTACGCTGCATTGCGGCATTACCCGCAAGACCATTGACCAGATCCGGAAGCATAAGCGCAAGATGAATATCGTCAGCCGAGGCGGCAGCCTTGTTTTTGCGTGGATGAGCATGACCGGCGAAGAAAACCCGTTCTATGAGCATTTTGATGAGATTCTGGATATCTGTGAGGAATACGACGTTACCATTTCTCTGGGTGATGCGTGCCGTCCGGGCTGTCTGGCGGACGCAACGGACGTATGCCAGATCGAGGAGCTGGTTCGTCTGGGCGAGTTAACCAAGCGCGCATGGGCGCACAATGTTCAGGTCATGGTAGAAGGTCCGGGACACGTTCCGCTCAATCAGATCGCGGCGAATATGGAAGTGCAGAAAACGCTTTGCATGGGCGCACCGTTCTATGTACTTGGGCCGCTGGTCACGGATATTGCGCCGGGCTACGATCATATCACCAGCGCGATTGGCGGCGCAGTCGCGGCGATGAACGGCGCGGCATTCCTGTGCTATGTTACGCCGGCGGAGCATCTGGCGCTGCCAAATGTTGACGACGTAAAGCAGGGCATCATTGCCTCCAAAATCGCGGCACACGCGGCGGATATAGCAAAAGGCATTCCGGGAGCGCGTGACATCGACGATAAAATGGCAGATGCGCGCCGCACACTGGACTGGGATGCACAGTATGCCTGCGCGATCGATCCGGACACCGCGCGCAGCATCCGTGACAGCCGCAAGCCGGAGGATGACCACAGCGATACCTGCAGCATGTGCGGCAAATTCTGCGCAGTGCGCAGTATGAACAAGGCGCTTGCGGGTGAATACATCGACATCCTGTAAGCCAAAAGAGAAACGGGATTTGACCTTCTGCCGTGCAAACGCATGGCAGGAGGTTTTTTGAACCTGTATTTGCGTGCAGGAATGTCGGAGCTTCATGTCCGTGAAAACAGGCTCCAGGATATATGGAAAAAACACATGCAGATGGCTTGTAATTCACACAAAATACTGTTACAATAAAACAAACTTGCGTCCCCATGAACGGGAGCATAGAACAAAGGAGCGAATAAGAGGATTATGGAAAAGAAAAGCAGGAGCAGCTTTTCCGGACAGCTTGGCTTTATTATGGCGGCTGCCGGAAGTGCTGTTGGCCTGGGGAACATCTGGCGTTTCCCGTATCTTGCCGCGAAGGATGGCGGCGGTGTATTCATCGTATGTTATCTTGTGTTGGCATTGACATTTGGCTTTACACTTCTCACCACGGAGATTGCAATCGGAAGAAAGACCCGCCAGAGTCCGCTGACCGCATACAAAAAGCTGGACAGGCACTGGGGCGGCATCGGTGTGCTTGCATGTCTGGTACCGACAATTATTTTGCCGTATTACTGCTCGATTGGCGGCTGGGTGTTTAAATACCTGTCGGTATACCTGACCGGACAGGGTACTGCCGCCGCGCAGGATGGCTATTTTACAGATTATATCACCAGTACGCCGCAGCCACTGATCTGGATGCTGATTTATTTTGCGGTAACCGCATTTATCGTTATCTGCGGCGTCGAAAAAGGCATCGAAAAGTACAGCAAAATTCTCATGCCGATTCTGGTCGTTCTGGTCATCGGCATTTCGCTGTTTTCTCTCACGCTGAACTATACCGACGCGGAGGGTGTTACCCGTACCGGTCTGGAGGGCTTGAAGGTTTATGTGGTGCCCGACTTCACAGGGATGACGGTCAAGCAGTTCTTTATTATCGTCATGGACGCGATGGGGCAGCTGTTCTTCTCAATCAGCGTTGCGATGGGTATCATGGTAGCCTATGGCTCCTATGCGAGAAAGGAAACCAATCTGATGACTTCGATCAATCAGATTGAGATTTTTGATACTGCGATTGCGCTGTTGGCCGGACTGATGATTATTCCCGCAGTATTTGTTTTTATGGGCATGGACGGTATGTCCGCAGGTCCGGGGCTCATTTTTGTTTCTCTGCCGAAGGTTTTCGCAGCGATGGGCGGATTCGGCGGCATTATCGGTCTGGTATTCTTCCTGATCGTGTCGTTCGCGGCAGTTACATCTTCGGTATCTGTCATGGAAGCGATCGTGTCTTCTTTGATGGACGCATTCCATTTTTCGAGAAAGAAGAGCTCGGTCATCGTAGCGATCTACACGCTGATATTCGGCGTGATCGTATGCCTTGGCTACAACGCGCTTTACTTTGAGGTCACACTGCCAAACGGCACGGTGGGACAGATTTTGGATATCATGGATTATATCAGCAACAACTGCCTGATGCCGCTGGTCGCATTCCTGACCTGCATTCTGATCGGCTGGGTCGTCAAGCCGAAAACCATCATCGACGAGGTGACACAGGGGAAATACAAGTTTCAGCGAAAAGGTCTTTATATTGTGATGATTCGATTTGTTGCTCCTGCTCTGCTGCTGGTATTGCTTCTGCAGTCTGTCGGTCTGTTCTAATGGGTGCGGTATGAAGCGCTTGGCGCCGTCCGGATGTTCCGGACGGCGTTTTTATCTCCACGCAGGGACATGCCGGCTTGCGGGAGCGATAGAATAGTGACATAGAAAAACTTCCGTCAGGGAAAATGGATGTTTTTGCAGGAAACTGTTTGCAATCTGCACGCCAATCATGTATGATATATATTGAAATAGGGTGCGCCTTACGCAGTCTGAAAGAAACCTGTGATACATGGAGGAATAAATATATGGATACACCGAAGTACAAGCGCGTTTTGATTAAGGTCAGCGGGGAAGCGCTGGCAGGAAGCAAGAAAACCGGTCTGGATTTTGATGTGATCGGATCGGTTTGCGATGTGATCAAGAAATGCGTTGCAATCGGTACAGAGGTTGGTATTGTTGTTGGCGGAGGAAATTTCTGGCGCGGCGTAAAGGACGGCGGCAACAACATGGAACGCACCCGCGCAGACCATATGGGTATGCTGGCGACCACGATCAATGCGTTGGCATTGGCTGATGCGCTGGAGCAGCGCGGTGTAGATGTGCGCGTACAGACCGCAATTGAAATGCGACAGATCGCGGAGCCGTATATCCGCAGCAGAGCAACCCGCCATTTGGAAAAGGGTCGCGTCGTTATCTTTGGCTGCGGCACCGGCAATCCTTTTTTCTCGACAGATACGGCAGCAGCGCTGCGCGCAGCGGAAATCAATGCAGACATTATCCTGCTGGCGAAAAATATTGACGGCGTATATGATTCCGATCCGCACGAGAATCCGGACGCGAAGAAATATGACGAGCTGTCCTACATGGACGTATTGAAGCAGCACCTTGCAGTTATGGATACGACTGCGACCAGTTTGTCTATGGACAACAGCATTCCGGTGCTGGTATTCGCATTGAAGCAGCCGGAGAACATTTATCGTGCGATCCTGGGCGAAGAGATCGGCACACTGGTAAAAACGTAATCAGATTCTATTTTAAGTGAGAGGAGTTTGACATATGAAACCCGATATGAAGCCTTTTGAAAGCAAAATGCAAAAAACCCTTGATGTGCTGGACAGCAATCTTGCCGCTATCCGCGCAGGCAGAGCAAATGCGAACGTCCTGAATAAGGTGACCGTCGATTATTACGGTACGGCAAGCCCGATTTCGCAGGTTGCTTCTATTTCATCTCCAGACCCGCGCACGCTGACCATTCAGCCGTGGGACGCTTCGTTGCTCAAGGCGATTACGAAGGCGATACAGATCTCTGATATCGGCATCAATCCGCAGAATGATGGCAAGGTTATCCGGCTGGCTTTCCCGCCGCTGACGGAGGAACGCCGCAAAGAGCTGATCAAGCAGGTATCCAAAGAGGGGGAAGCTTCTAAGGTTGCGATCCGCAACATCCGTCGGGATGCACTGGACAAGTGGAAAGCTGCGAAGAAGAAGTCCGAGATCACAGAGGACGAGTTGAAGGATTCCGAAAAGGATATGCAGAAGCTGACGGATAAATATGTCAAGGAAGTCGACGCAGTGACTGCGCGAAAGTCGGAGGAACTGAAGTCTGTATAACAGGCATGTATAACGTGACGTGTGGGCGGCTGTACCAGTCGCCCATGTCGCGTATTCGGCGGTTTCCTGTTGCCGCAAACGGAAAGAAAGGTCGGTGCATAGGATTGTGGCGCTGTTCAATATACTGAAAAAAGAAGAAAACGCACCGCTCACGCGCTCTGTTCCGCAGCATATCGCTGTGATTATGGATGGGAACGGGCGATGGGCGAAAAAACGCGGATTGCCGCGGACTGCGGGACATAAAGTGGGTGCGGAAACCTTTCGTACCATTGCGACTTATTGTAAGGATATCGGCGTAAAATATTTTACTGTTTACGCGTTTTCCACAGAAAATTGGAAGCGTCCGGCAGAGGAAGTACAGACACTGATGGATCTGTTCCGCCAGTATTTAAAAGAAGCGATTGAAACGATGGCGGAGAAAAATATTGCGGTGCAGGTGCTGGGCGACTTGTCTGTCTTGCCGGAGGATATTCAGCGGCTGATCGAGGACTGCAATATAGAAGCGGCAAAGCTGGAGCATCCGGCGGTTGCCAGCCTGTGCATCAATTACGGCGGCAGGGATGAGATCAAGAATGCCATGCGTGCCATTGCGCGGCGGGTGCAGGCGGGTGAAGTCCAGCCGGAAGATATCACAGAGGCTATGATCTCTCAAAATCTGTACACTGCGCATATGCCGGATCCGGAGCTTATTATTCGCCCAAGCGGAGAGATTCGCATATCGAACTTCCTTCTGTGGCAGAGTGCGTATGCGGAATATTATTTTACGGATGTGTTGTGGCCGGACTTTCAGCCGGAGGATATGGAACAGGCGATTGCGGATTTCAACAACAGACAGAGACGATTTGGAGGAATTTGAAAAAAATGAAAACACGAGTTGCATTCGGCGTGGGCGGCGCACTGTTTGTTCTTTTGGCGCTGTTCGTTTTTCCGCCGATCGTTGCGCAGATATGTATGATGGCACTGTCTGTCGTGGCGGCACAGGAGTTTACAGCTGCAACTGCAGGAAAGAAAAACCGTCTTTTGCAGGGTGCGGCTATGCTCCTTGCGCTGGGGATGTCGTGGGCGAGCGCGCGCAACAGCTATGACCCGTATTTTACCCGCGCTATGCTGCTGGCAGGCGTGATCGTATTGTTTGCTGTGCTGCTGCGCCATCATAAGACGATGGGCTTTGCTGAGCTGGCAGGCGCGTATTTCGGCGGCATTATTATTCCATATCTGCTGATGAGTTTGATCCGTGTGTTCACGATGACGGATGTAAATGGCAAACTGTATATTTTGATTCCGTTACTGGCAGCGTGGGGTTCGGATACCTTTGCACTGTTTGCGGGTATGGCATTCGGCAGGCATAAGCTGGCGCCGGTCATTTCCCCGAAAAAGACCGTTGAAGGTTCCATTGGCGGTGTGCTTGGCGCCATTGTCCTGCTGGTCATCTATGGAGTGGCAGTCAGCGCGCTCACAGAAACACATCTGTCCATCCTTCTCTGCGTGGTGATTGGTCTGTTTGGCGCTGTTCTGGGTCAGATCGGCGATCTGTCGTTTTCTATTGTCAAGCGCAAGAGCGGGATCAAAGATTATGGGAAGATTTTTCCGGGACACGGCGGTGTGCTGGATCGCTTTGACAGTGTGATCTTTGTTGCGCCGGCTGTTGAACTGTTGCTGCATTTATTTACGAAGCTGGGGTTATAATCATGAAGAACATCGTTATTCTTGGCTCTACGGGTTCCATCGGAACACAGACGATTGATATTCTGGATTCCGTGGACGTAAATGTATGTGCCATAGCGGTAAATACCAATATTGAGCGCGCAGAACAGCAGGCGAGGCTGTTGCATCCGTCGCTGGTCGCAGTTTATCATGAGGAAAAGGCTGCTGTACTCAGACACAAACTGGCGGATACCGATATCCGTGTCGTTTCCGGCATGAATGGATTGATCGAAGCGGCAACGCTGCCGGAAGCAGACATGATCGTTACGGCAGTTGTGGGCATGGTCGGCTTGTTGCCGACGCTTGCCGCCATTGACGCGGGAAAGGATATTGCGCTCGCAAACAAAGAAACCCTGGTTTGCGCAGGACAGATCGTCATGCAGCGGGCACAGGAAAAAGGCGTTGCGATCCTGCCGGTCGACTCGGAGCATTCCGCAATCTTCCAGTGCATACAGGGCGCGGCGGGCAATCGGATTCACCGCATTTTACTGACGGCGTCAGGCGGTCCGTTTTTTGGCATGAGCGCGCAGCAGCTGCGGCATGTTACCAAGCAGCAGGCGCTGCGCCATCCGAACTGGAATATGGGCGCAAAGATCACAATTGATTCCGCGAGCATGATGAATAAGGGACTTGAATTGATCGAAGCAATGTGGTTATATGATGTAGAGCCGGATGATATCGACATTGTGGTGCATCGGGAGAGCATCGTGCATTCAGCTGTGGAATTTGCGGATGGTTCCGTCATTGCGCAGATGGGCAATCCCGATATGCGGCTGCCGATTCAATATGCGCTGACATATCCGGCGCGTCTGCCATGCAAAGTGCCGCCATTGGATTTGCCGCGCAGACATAATTTGACCTTTTTTGCACCGGATGAGGAGGCGTTTCCGGCGCTTGGGCTGGCACGCCGCGCGGCGCTATCGCGCGGGAATGCCGGTGCAGTTATGAACGGCGCAAATGAAGCGGCAGTTGCGCTGTTCCTGCAAGACCGCATCCCATTCTATCGCATTGCCGAGTTGGTGCGCGAGGCAATGGACACAGTAGATTATCTGCCGGAGATCACAGTGGATGATGTTCTGGAAAGTGATCGCGCGGCACGGGAGGTCGTGTATTCTCTGGTCAGGTAAATGCAGGTGTTTACGCAAGTGAGAGGTGCTTTTTTTGACCATTTTAACTGTTGTTTTAGCGATTTTAGCATTTGGATTTCTTGTAATCGTGCATGAATTCGGTCACTTCATGGCGGCGAAGGCTGCCGGCGTGCGGGTGCTGGAGTTCTGGGTCGGTATGGGACCGGCGATTGCACATCATAATTTCGGCGGAACTGAGTTCAAGCTGTGTATTCTGCCATTTGGCGGCGCATGTGTAATGGACGGTGAGGATTCAGAGGAAGAAGCGCCGGGGACGCTTACTGGCGCCCCGCTTGGCTGGCGTGCACTGATTCTGGCAGCAGGCGCACTGATGAATTTCCTTATTGGATTTGTTATCATTCTGCTTATTCTGCTTCCGGTCTCCACAACCTCGACCACAGTGATCGAATCGTTTGCAGATGGATTTCCGTCGCAGGGGGAAACGATGCTGATGGAGGGGGATCAGTTCCTCAGTATCGACGGCTATCGCATCCTGCTTTCGGCAGACATTTCGACCGCATTGAGCCGCGGGGATGATACCGATTATGATATTGTCGTCAGACGAAACGGCGAGACTGTAGAATTAAAACATGTTCCGCTGGTTGTTGCGGAGTATGACGGACAGCAGCGATATGGTCTGAATTTTAAAACCGAGGAACTGACGCTGGCCGGCAAAATGAAAAATGCGGTTTTCCGTTCCTATGACTACGCGCGGCTGGTGTGGGTCAGTCTTGGCGATTTGCTCACGGGAAAGGTTGGACTGGATCAGATGTCCGGTCCGGTCGGCGTAACCGATGTACTGGTACAGACGGCAAGGAGCAGTATGCAGAGCTTTTTCCTTCTGATTGCATTCATTTCAATCAATCTGGGTGTTATGAATCTGCTGCCGCTTCCGGCGCTGGACGGCGGACGGCTGCTGTTCGTGCTTATAGAGCTGATCGCGCGGCGTCCGGTTCCGCGGAAATATGAAGGATATATCCATTTCGGCGGATTGGCGGTTTTGATGCTGTTTATGCTGTATGTCACATGGCAGGATATCATGCGCCTGGTCGGCGGCGCATAACGGAAGGAGCGGGAAAATGACAAAACAGATATTTGTTGGAAACGTACCGGTTGGCGGCGGCGCGCCGATTGCGGTGCAGTCGATGACCAATACAGATACACGGGATGCCGCAGCAACGCTGGCGCAGATAAAAAGGCTGGCAGATGCCGGTTGTCATATCATACGCTGCACGGTGCCGGACATGGAAGCTGCGGACGCGATGAAAACCATCTGTGCGCAGTCACCGATTCCGGTCGTTGCGGATATCCATTTTGATTATCGCCTTGCGCTGGCATCTGCGGAAGCGGGCGTGAGCGCGATCCGCATCAATCCGGGCAATATCGGCGCGGATGCGCGCGTAAAGGCCGTTGCGGAAGCGTGCAGGGCGCGCGGGATTCCGATTCGTATCGGTGTCAATTCCGGCTCAATTGAAAAGGAAATTCTGAAAAAATATGGCGCTCCGACGCCGGAGGCGATGGTGGAAAGCGCGCTGTATCACGTATCGCTGCTGAACCGGTATGATTTTGACGATATCTGTGTTTCGCTGAAATCCTCCAGCGTACCGAATACCATGCGCGCGTATCAGCTGATGCATGAAAAGACGGATTACCCGCTGCATCTCGGCGTGACGGAGGCAGGCACGGAATATATGGGTACGATAAAATCCGCCGCCGGCATCGGCGGACTGCTCGCGCTTGGCATCGGCGATACCATCCGCGTTTCTCTGACGGCAGACCCGGTGCATGAAATCACAGCGGCATATGCCATCCTCAAGGCAGTCGGCTTGAACGACTCCGGTGTGGATATTGTTTCATGCCCGACCTGCGGACGCACGAAGATCGATCTGATTGCGATTGCCAACGAGGTCGAGCGTCGCGTTGCCGGATTGGATGCAAAACTCAAAGTTGCCGTTATGGGCTGTGCGGTAAACGGTCCGGGAGAAGCGCGGGAGGCGGATATTGGCATCGCGGGCGGAAACGGCGAGGGTCTGATATTCCGCAAAGGCGAGATCGTGCGCAAGGTGCCGCAGGAGCAGCTTGTCGACGAGCTGATGAAGGAAATTGATGCGATCGTAAAGGAGAGCAGATAACGCTTGACTACATTAAAAGATCTGTTTGAACGATATAACAATCAGGAGTATGGGGCATACCTTTCCGACGGAGAGGTGTGCTCTGTTGCGGTCAGCCATGATAAAAAGGCAGTGATTTGCCGTGTTCGTTTTGCTGATATCGTGCCGCGCAAGGTGCTGTTTGACCTTGAAAAAGGCATCCGTTCCACATATGGACTTTCCCGTGTACGTATTGTGCCGCGCTATCAACTGAATGGACTGACGGAGCCGTACCTGCAAAGCCTGCGCGATTACCTGGTGTTGCGCAAGCCGTCCGCACGGGGCTATTTGACGGATAGCCGGTGGGAGATGACCGCAAATGGACTGACGGTATCCATGCTGAAAACCGGCGTGGAATATCTGTCCACAGATTTGCGGCAGCTGCCGGAGATGATACGCACGGAAACCGGCATTTCCTGTCCGGTAACCACTGTGAATCCGGATGAAGAAACAGAGCGCAGAGTCGTGCAGAAGGCTGAACAGCGGCGGGAGAAGCGTCTGCGGGAGATTGCCAAAGGTGTAGCGCCTTTGGCGGCAGAAAAACCGAAGAAAAAGCCTGCAAAGGCAGCAAAATCTGGCGGTGAGGTGCGTTACAACCGCAAATCATTTCATATGAAAAAGGATGAAAACCTGCTGTTCGGCAGGCTGTATGACCAGCCGGTGGTATCCATCCGCGAGGCAATGGCATCTGTGGACAGCGCGACGATTCGCGGCGAGGTCTTTTTCGTCGAGCACAGGGAGATCAAGAGCAAGAATACCGGAAAGGAATGGATCAAGGTCGGGTTTGACATTACAGATCTGCACGGCTCTATGCGCGTCAGTAAATTTATGGCAAAGGAAAAAGCCGGCGATCTGATGGATTTGATTCAAACCGGCATGTATCTGACGGTACAGGGCAATGTCAGCTATGATACCTATGAAAAAGAAACCATCATGGAACCGACCGGTATCATGCGGAGCAAAAAGAAGGAGCGCGTAGATACTGCAGAGAAGAAGCGCGTGGAGCTGCACATGCATACCAATATGTCCGCGATGGACGGCATTTCACCGATGAAAAACCTGATGAAACGGGCGAAGTCATGGGGACATACGGCGATTGCCGTGACCGATCACGGCGTAGCACAGGCGTTCCCGGACGCCATGCACGCCATTGAACGCGATAAGATTGACATAAAGGTGCTGTACGGTGTGGAAGCGTATTATGTCAACGATTCCGGCGGCGTTTCGGCTGTGCGCGGACGGTATGACGCGCCGCTGACCGAAGCCTTTGTCTGCTTTGATACCGAGACAACGGGCTTAAAACCGGAGCAGGATGAGATTACAGAAATTGCGGCGGTTAAAGTGCGGGGCGGACAGGTATTGGAGGAGTTCCAGACTTATGTGAACCCGCATAGGCCGATTCCGGAAAATATTACGGAGCTGACCGGCATTTCGGACGAAACGGTCGCGGACGCGCCGGATTTATCCGAAGCGCTTCCGGCATTTTTAAAATTTGCCGAAGGGCTGCCGCTCGTAGCGCATAATGCGGGCTTTGATATGTCGTTTGTCAACAGGGGATGCGAACGGCTGGGTATCAGACGGGAATTTACCTCGATCGACACGGTAGAGATGTCCAAAATCCTGTTTCCGGATTTAAAGCGGCACCGGCTGGACAGTCTGGCAAAGGCGCTCAAGGTCGGTCCGTTCGATCACCACCGTGCGAGTGAAGATGCAGCGGTATTGGGGCGTATTTTTATCAAGCTGATAGAAAAAATGCAGACAGAGCTTCATGCGGAAAAGATTTCGGATATCAATCCGCTGCTGGCCGGACAGAAAGCAAAGACAGGCAGCCTGAAAAACCTGCGCCGATATCACTTTATTATTCTGGCAAAGAATCAGGTTGGCTTAAAAAACCTCTATAAACTGATATCCTACTCAAATCTGAAGTATTTTAATAAAAAACCGATCATGCCGCGCAGTGAGCTGATCCGGCACAGGGAAGGTCTGATCTTTGGCTCCGCATGTGAAGCGGGTGAGCTGTTTTCGGCCATGGTCGGCGGCGCGTCGCACGATGAACTGCTGCACATTGCGGATTTTTATGACTATTTGGAGATACAGCCGATTGCGAACAATCGGTTCATGATTGCGAATGGCACGGCGAAGGATGAGGAGGAACTGCGGGATTACAATCGAAGAATCCTCTCGCTTGCCGATGAACTGGGTAAGCCGTGCGTTGCGACCGGTGACGTCCATTTTCTTGAGCCGGAGGATGAAGCCTTTCGCCGCATCCTGATGGCGGGCATGGGATTTAAGGACGCAGACAATCAAGCGCCGCTGTATCTCAGAACAACCGATGAAATGCTGGAGGAGTTTTCCTATCTGGGCGAGGATCGGGCGATGGAGGTCGTTGTGACCAACACCAATAAGATCGCAGACTGGTGCGACACGCTTCGACCGGTTCCGCGTGAAAATTACCCGCCGAAGATGGAAAATTCTGCGGAGGATCTGGAATCCATGTGCTATGAAAAGGCAAAGCGCATGTATGGCGATCCGCTGCCGGAAAAGGTAAAAGCGCGGCTGGAGCGGGAACTTGGTTCCATTATCGGCAACGGCTATGATGTAATGTATATGATCGCGCAGAAGCTGGTAGCCAAGTCGCTGTCAGACGGCTATCTGGTCGGCTCACGCGGCTCGGTCGGCTCCTCGCTGGTTGCGTTTATGTCGGATATTACGGAGGTAAATTCGCTTGCGCCGCATTATCTGTGTCCGAAGTGCCATTATGTTGAATGGCATGAGAATGAGGGCTATGGCTGCGGCGCGGATATGCCGAAGAAGCTCTGTCCAAAATGCGGAACCACTCTGCATCAGGAAGGATTTTCCATCCCGTTTGAAACCTTCCTTGGCTTTGACGGCGACAAGGTGCCGGATATTGACCTGAATTTTTCCGGCGAATATCAGCCGAAAATCCACTGGTATACCGGCGAACTGTTCGGGCACGATCATGTATTCCGCGCGGGCACGATTGGTACGGTTGCGGAAAAGACCGCGTATGGCTATGTGAAAAAGTACATGGAGGAGCGCGGTCTGAAGGTTGGACGCGCCGAGGAAAACCGTTTGATTGCGGGCTGCACCGGTATCCGCCGCAACACCGGACAGCACCCGGGCGGCATTGTTGTCGTACCGAAGGAGGTCGATATTTACGATTTCTGTCCGGTGCAGCATCCGGCGGATGACCCCAATTCCGATATCATTACGACCCATTTTGAGTACCATTCGATCGACGAGAACCTGCTCAAGCTGGATGAACTGGGACACGATGACCCGACGATCATCAAGCACATGGAGGAGATGACCGGTGTCGTAGCGCGGGATATTCCGTTGAGCGACCCGGAGGTTATGAGCCTTTTTACCTCCAATCGGGCGTTGAAATATGTTTCGGATGAACCGGACAGCATTTTGGGCGATCTTGGGTGTATTGCCGTGCCGGAGTTTGGCACAAAGTTTGTGCGCGGCATGGTGAAGGAAACCAAGCCCTCCTCCTTTGATGAACTGTTTTGTATTTCCGGTCTGTCACACGGTACGGACGTATGGCTGGGCAATGCGCAGGAGCTGGTACACAAAGGTATTCCGCTGAAGGAGTGCATTTGCTGCCGTGACGATATTATGAATTATCTGATCGGTAAGGGCGTTGACCCGAAGCTCAGCTTCCAGACGATGGAGTCCGTCCGAAAGGGCAAGGGACTGAAGCCGGAAATGGAAGAGGCGATGAAGGCGCAGGACGTTCCGGATTGGTATATTGATTCGTGCAAAAAGATTAAGTACATGTTCCCGAAGGCACATGCGGTGGCATATGTTATCATGGCATACCGCATTGCGTGGTTCAAGGTGCACCGGCCGCTCGCGTTTTATTCGGCGTATTTTTCTATCCGCGCCAAGGGCTTCGACGCATCCTGCATGATTCGCGGGGACAAGGTCTGCGTAGATAAATTCCATGAGTTACAGCAGAAAGAGCGCGATAAGACCATTTCTGCGGCGGAAAAGGACATGATGACCACGCTTGAAGTCGTTCATGAGTTTTACCATCGCGGCTTTACGTTCGCGCCGATGGATATCTATCAGTCGGATGCGACGAATTTCCTTATCACAGAAAACAGTCTGATACCGCCGTTTACATCTATGCCGGGCATCGGCGATCAGGCAGCGCTCGCCATTGCAGAAGAACGGAAAAACGGTGAATTTCTGTCACAGGAGGAAATTGTTATCCGTTGTCCGCGTGTTTCCAAAGGGATTGTGGATATGCTTGCGGAAATCGGTGCATTGGCGGATATGCCGGAGAGCACGCAGATATCGTTGTTTTGATTGTGCAATTTTTACAGCTACGATTTGCTCAATATGGAAGAATTGGAACATTTTCGCCTGTATGACAATTCTTTTGCGTGAAATCATCGAGAATACTTGACAATAAATTGCATAAATGGTATCATATTAGCGCGTTAAAGTGATAAAACAATAAAGGTTTAGAGGTTATACTATTATGAATAAGTATGCGATCTCCACGCCGGAGGGAAGCCGTGACCGTTTGTTTGCGGCAACACGCATGTTTCGGCAGAATGAGAGAAGAATCCGCAATCTGTTTGAAGAACGCGGATATGATGAGGTTATTACGCCGTCACTGGAATATTATGATGTATTCGTTCAGGCCGGCTCATCCATTGGACAGGAAAAGATGTATAAGCTGACGGATCGAAATGGTCGGCTGCTTGTCCTGCGTCCGGATAATACCACGCCGATTGCGCGCGTCGTCACCACGAAGCTGGATGACGAAGCGCTGCCGCTGCGTCTGTATTACGTGCAGAAGGTTCACCGCGCAGGTTCGTTCCACCGTGGACATTCCACTGAAGTAATGCAGGCGGGCGCTGAACTGCTGGGCGCAAAGGGCATGATGGCCGACCTCGATATTCTGACTGCGGCATTTGAGGCGCTGGCGGCAGTGAAGGGCGAGACCTTCCGCATAGAGCTGGGTCATGCGGCGATTTATAAGGCGTTGATCGCCTCGCTGGATGTAGACGCGGACACTGCGGAGCGCATCCGTTCCCATATTGAAAATAAATCGTATGCCGCGTTGGGCGATGTGCTGGAGCCGTTTCAGGACAGGGAAGCATATCGTGCCCTCAAAGCGATGCCGACGCTGTTCGGCGGCGGCGAAGTGCTGGAAGAGGTTTCCCGCCTGACAGACAACAGCGAAGTGCTGCGGGCAGTGGAATACCTGCGCGACCTGATTGACGCGATTTCCGCAGCAGGGTTTGGAGAGAATATTATGATCGACCTTGGTCTGGTACAGGAGATCGACTATTATACCGGCATGATGTTCCGTGGCTATATGGGCGGCGCAGGCGCGCCGGTTCTGGTCGGCGGACGATATGACAGCCTGTGTGCAAAGTTCGGCAAGGATATTCCGGCTACCGGTTTTGCCATTGACATTGATATGCTGTCTGAGTCTGTTGAACTGAAAAAGGAGGTTGCAGCGCAGGAACTGGTATTTTGCGGCGCGGACAGCCTGAAGCAGGCGCTCGATTATATCCATAGCAGCAAACAGCTGGCAGAACTTGCACCCTGCGATAGTGCGGAGGAAGCGATGGAACTGGCGAAGAAAAAGGGCTATCGTACACTGGTATCGTTTACGGATGGCGCAATGGAGAAAACGGAGGTGCAGGCATGACACCGGAGAATACGATTCGGATCGCCCTTACAAAAGGAAGACTGGAAAAGAAAACGCTGGCGTTGCTGGAGCATTCAGGCTACGATGTCAGCGAACTGCGCTCCGGCTCCCGCAAGCTGATTTTTCGCCTGCCGGATTCCAATATTGAACTGGTGCTCGCAAAGGCGGCGGATGTAATCACCTATGTTGAGCACGGCGTATGCGACATGGGTGTTGTTGGCAAGGATACGATCATGGAAAAGGGCGGCTCATTTTATGAAACGCTTGATCTCGGATTTGGAAAGTGCCGCTTCTGCCTGTGCGGTAAGGTCGGCGAGGACTTTTATGCTGGCTATCATACCCGCACGATTGCCAGCAAATATCCGAAGGTGACAAGCGAGTTTTTCTCGCAGAAGCACATGGATGTCAATATCATCAAGATTGAGGGAAGCGTTGAGCTGGCGCCGCTGCTCGGGCTGGCGGACGCGATCGTCGATATTGTCGAAACCGGCACGACGCTCAGAGAAAACGGTCTGGAACCGTATGAGACCGTTGCGCAAATCAGCGCGCGTGTGATCGTCAATCTGGCAAGCATGAAGATGAAAAAACAGCAGATTCAAATGCTGACACAGCAGCTGCAGGCCAGCTTGGATGCAGATAAATAAAACCCGATCAGAAAGGGATTTTCAACTATGATTACGTTACCGGAAAAACTGTCCAGCATGACGCCGTATGACCCATGTGAGGACATTTATCAGATTAAGCTGGACGCGAATGAGAGCTTTTTCTCCCTGCCGGAGGATTTGCGCGATGCCATTGCAGCCGGCATTGATACCATTGATTTTAACCGTTATCCGGATCCGGCTGTCACCGATCTGCGCCGTCTGGCGGGCCGTGAGTTCCGCATCGCGCCGGGAAATATTGTTGTCGGAAACGGCTCGGACGAGCTGATTTCTCTGATTATGAACACCTTTGCACCGCGCGGCGGCAAGGTTATGGTTCTGTCACCGGATTTCTCCATGTATCAGTTTTATGCGGAGGTTGCGGAGCTGGAGGTTGTCAACATGTTCAAGGACGGTGAGTTTATGCTCACCGAAGAGGATGTTGTCAAGCGTGCACAGGCGGAAAAACCGGATATCCTGATTTTCTCCAACCCGTGCAATCCGGCAGGGCAGGGCTTTACCCATGCGGAGACGATTCGCATCTGCAATGCGCTGGAGGACACGCTGGTCGTTGTCGATGAAGCGTATATGGATTTCTGGGATCAGAGTATTCTGGACGTTTCCACCGCGCTGGAAAATGTATTGGTCATGAAAACATTGTCCAAGGCGTATGGCTGTGCAGCACTGCGCTGCGGCTTTGTCATTGGCTATGCCGATCTGACTGACCAGCTGAACAAGACGCGCTCACCGTATAATATCGGTTCGATCGTACAGTTGGCGGCTTCCATCGTTTTGGAAGATACCACTTGGAAAAAAGAACAGTGTGCCGCAATCGTAGCGCGCAAGAACGAACTGGAGAAGGCATGTATGCAGCTGGAAAAGCAATACGGCGTATTTACGGTTCTGCCGACACATACCAATTTTGTCGTCCTGCGTACAGAAAGGTGTTCGGAAATCTTTGAAGAATTGAAAAAGCGCAGTATTTGCGTGCGATGCTTCCCGAAGTATGACATGCTGCGCATCACCACCGGCAGCGCGGAGGAGAATGCAGTGCTGCTGAAGGAGTTGAAGGATATCTGCGCTGCAATGCAGTGACGGAAGGAGTACCGATGATGGGATACATTGGAATTGTAGATTACGGTGCGGGCAATCTGATGAGCGTTTCCAAGGCGTTGGATTTTCTTGGGCTGGAAAATAAGATCGTCACATCGCCCGACCTGATGGAACGGGCGTCGGGCATTATCCTGCCGGGCGTCGGCGCGTTTCCGGATGCGATGCAGGCATTGGCGGAATCCGGTCTGACGCAGTCATTGATTCGCGCGGCAAAGACGCGCCCGTTTCTTGGCATTTGCCTTGGCGCGCAAATGCTGTTTGAGGAAAGTGATGAGATGCACCTGACGCGCGGGCTGGGCTTGCTGCCGGGACGTGTGCAGCGGATCGATACGGATCTCAAGCTCCCGCAGATTGGCTGGAACAGCTTGTGTTATCAGAGGGAAGATCCGCTGCTGGCGGGCGTGCCGGAGGGCGCTTATGTATATTTCGTACATACCTTTAAGATGTGCCCGGCAGATCGGAATGACCTGATTGCGACCTGCGATTATAATGATGAAGTAACTGCGCTGGTTGGTCGCGGACAGATTTACGGCAGCCAGTTCCATCCGGAAAAGAGCGGCGAGGTTGGCATGACCATCCTGCGCAATTTCGGCAACATGGTAGGAGGGGCAGAATGAGGATTTTACCTGCAATAGACCTGCATGACCAGATGTGCGTGCGTCTGGTCAAGGGAGACTACGCGACCGCGCATAAGGTTGCGGAGGATGCTGTAGAAACGGCGAAAGCATTTCAGCAAGCCGGCGCGGAGCTTATTCATATGGTTGATCTGGACGGAGCGAAGGATGGCACGCATCCGAATTATCCGGTCGTTCGCCGTGTCATCGAGCAAACCGGCGCGGCGGTTGAGCTGGGCGGCGGTATCCGTTCAATGGAGGATATTGCGCGCGTCCTTGAACTGGGTGTCAAGCGCGTAATCATCGGCTCGGCTGCGGTGAAAAATCCGCTGTTTGTCAAAGAAGCCTGCGAAAAATACGGTGACAAAATTGCGGTTGGCATTGATGCGCTGGGTGGCACTGTGCGCACGGAGGGCTGGCTCAGGGACAGCGGAACAGATTATATTGCGTTTGCGAAGCAAATGGAGGCATACGGCGTCAAGACAATTATTTTTACGGATATTGATAAGGACGGTATGCTGTCCGGTCCGAATTTTGCACAGCTGCAGGCGCTGCGTGATGCGGTTTCCTGCGGAATCGTAGCGTCCGGCGGCGTTTCCACATTGGAGGACATTGCGAGGCTGCGCGATATGGGCATTGAAGAAGCGATTGCTGGCAAGGCGGTATATAGCGGTCAGCTGGACATAAAGCAGGCAATCTCCGTAGCGGCAGGGGAGGCGTAACGATGCTCGCAAAACGAATTATTCCCTGTCTGGATGTCAATGACGGCAGGGTTGTCAAGGGTGTAAACTTTGTTAATCTGCGTGATGCAGGCGATCCGGTCGAACTTGCAAAATTTTATTCTCAGCAGGGCGCGGATGAGATCGTTTTTCTTGATATTACCGCGACCTATGAAAAGCGGCGGACGATCGTCGATGTGGTGCGCCGCACGGCACAGCAGGTATTTGTCCCGCTGACAGTTGGCGGCGGAATCCGCACCAGCGATGACTTTAAAGAGCTGCTGCGCGCCGGAGCGGATAAAATTTCGGTCAACTCGGCGGCGGTAAAAAATAAGCAGCTGGTGGCCGACGCGGCGAAGAAATTCGGCAGCCAGTGTGTCGTTGTTGCGATTGACGCACGCCACTGTGATGATTTGGAAAAGTGTCCGAGCGGCTATGAGGTTTATGTAGCGGGCGGACGCAAGCCGGTAGGACTGGACGCGGTCGCGTGGGCAAAAGAGGTCTATGCGCTGGGAGCCGGTGAGATTCTGCTGACCTCTATGGATAAGGACGGGACGAAATCCGGATTTGAGCTGAATCTGACCAAAATGGTTGCAGATGCCGTTGGGATTCCTGTTATTGCCTCGGGCGGCTGCGGTACATTGGAGCATTTTTCCGATGTATTTGAGCGGACCGGCGCGGATGCGGCGTTGGCGGCCTCGCTGTTCCATTACGGCGAGTTGACGGTACCGCAGGTGAAGGAATACCTGCATGGAAAGAATATCCCTGTCAGACTGTGAGGAAATAGAATGAATCTTGATAAGTTTTTTCAGAAAAGCGAGCTGATTCCGGTGATCTGCCAGGATGAGCGCAGCAATGAGATCCTGATGCTGGGCTATGCAAATAAGCAGGCATTGCAGAATACAATGGATACCGGTACAGCGTGGTTTTTCTCCCGCAGCCGTCAGAAGCTGTGGAACAAGGGGGAAACTTCGGGCAATTACATCTTTGTCAGTGAAATTCTGACAGATTGTGATGATGATACATTGATTTATCGCGGCATCCCGAAGGGTCCGACCTGCCACACCGGCAATCGCACCTGCTTTTTCCAGCCGCCGGTCTGGAGAAAAGAAGAAAAATAATTATTACTGAACAGAGGAGCAGAAGCATGTCAAAAGCATTTGAGAGTATGGAATATGTGATTCAACAGCGGCGGGAGCAGCCGATGGAGAAATCCTACACCTGCTATTTGTTTGAGAAGGGTATGGATAAGATTTTAAAAAAGGTTGGCGAGGAAGCCGCAGAGACAATTATCGCAGCGAAGAACGGCGACCATGAAAATCTGGTCGGCGAGATCAACGACCTGCTGTATCATCTGATGGTTATGATGAACGAGGCCGGCGTTTCGCTGGCTGAAGTCGAGGAGGAGATGGACAAGCGCGCCGGCAAGATCGGCAACTTAAAAACCTTTCACGTCAGCGATCATAATACCTGATGATGCAGGA
>CAYNPX010000011.1:0-23349 GCA_964399205.1 uncultured Butyricicoccus sp. | reverse complement strand
GCTAGATTTCCCTCTGTTCCAATTACCCGCAGGGCGTGCCTATCGGGCGCGTCCTGCGGCATATTACAAATCAACATATTACCAATCAAAATGAGAAAGCGAGCTGAAATACAATGACAACACAGGTTATGGGCTGCTGCGGCAAATATATTCAGGGCTATGGTGTCATTCACGATTTGAAAAAATATGTGGACTGGATGGGCGATAAATTCATGGTTGTCGCCAGTAAGAACCGCCTGCGCGATCTGAAAGATATTATCGCCGATGCGCTCGATGGCAAAGAACTGACCTTCTACGAATTTGTCGGCGAGTGCAGCTGGCCGAACATTGAAAAGCTGATGGCTGTTGCCAGAGAATGTGGTGCGCAGACATTGATTGGCGTAGGCGGCGGCAAGGTCGTGGATTCGGTCAAAGCTGCGGCATTCAAGTGCGGTCTGCTCCATGAGGTCATTATCCCAACCATCGCGGCGACCGATGCGTATACCAGCGCGGCCTCCTGCATCTATGATGAGCAGACCCATATGATGATCGAAGCTCTTAACTCGCCCAAAAACCCCGATCTGGTTCTCGCGGATACTGAGATTCTGCTTAAAGCGCCGGTACGTCAGTTTGTCTCCGGCATGGGCGACGCGCTTTCCACCTATGTGGGCGGTTTGGTCTGCCAGCAGAACTTTTTTAACAACCATCACGGAGGCTCGGGCACGCACAGCGCACTGGCGATTGCAAAGCTGTCTTACGACATGCTGTTCCAGTATGGCCGTCAGGCAAAGCTGGCAGCCGAAAAAAAGGCGCTCAGCGATGCATTTAATGCTATAATTGAAGTGAATATCCTTATGAGCGGTATGGGCTTTGAAAACAACGGCTCCTCCTCCGATCACTGCTTCTACTTTGGCACGTTGGCGCTGCCCGATCGCGAGGAATATGTGTACCACGGAGAAGGAGTTGCGTTCTCTACCTGCTGCCAGCTGGTCATGCAAGGCGCATCAAACGAGCAGCTTGACGAGGTCTATCGTTTCTGCCGCGATGTGGGGCTGCCAATCACATTCGATGATATGCATCTGAGCGGCTTGACCGACGAAGAGTATGACATCATGACAAAAGCCGCGCTTGAGCAGGGCTTTATGCATAACCAGCCGTTCGAGGTGACATATGAAAAGGTACTTGGCGCATACAAGGCCGCCGATACCATCGGTCATTTATATCATGAAGGCGGGTCATTAATTTGAAGCAAATTGATCGTAAGTACATGAAGAACATCACGGAGATTACCTTTTCCGGCTATAAGTTTGCTGTGCATTATGCAGAAATTCTGACGCAAGAAATTGCGGAATTCCCACACCATCACCTTCAATATGAGCTCTATTATGTGCTTAACGGTCAACTCACTATCAAAATTGCCGACACGGTGCATCAGATTTCCGAAGGATATGCCTGTCTCCTTGCGCGGGATGTTAAGCATCATGTCTACTATGAGCCTGACAACCCGAAGCGCTATTATGCCTGCATCTTCGATCTGGTGCGCTGCGACCAGCAATCAATGAACGGACCGGACGGTGCCTATGAATACAGTGATATCCGGCAGGCGCTGGATGCAGTTGACAGAATCGGCTTTCAGATATTGAGGGAAACGACGAGGTCACGCGATCTCGTTGCGTGCTGGGCGCGTGAGATCGAAGAACGAAAGCTGGGCTGGAATACGCAAATGGTCATGCTGTGCTACCAGATTATTATGATGTCACTGCGGCAGATCAACGCCGCGCCAGTCCGAGATCAGAAGTTTTCCGGAAAGGATAATCTGCCGCTGGCTGTCACTATGTATATACACGAGCACTACCCGGAGAATATCACGGTCGAAAGCGCGGCAAAGGCGCTCAACGTATCCCCAAGACATATCAACCGGAAATATAAAGCCGAGTATTCGACCACTTTCCTTAAAAACGCAAACCTGCTCCGTATCGCCTATGCCAAGAATTATCTCTGCGCCACGGATTATCCGATAGAGGAAATCAGCGAACGGATCGGGTTCACCTCGCCAAGCACGCTGTACAAGCTGTTTCAGCAATATGAGGGGCTGTCACCCCTGCAATACCGCGAGCAGCATCGGCTGGCCGCCATCGCCGACGAGGAAGCAACAACACAGGAGGAATGATTTGTATGCAGCAAGCAAGCAAGTTTCTACATGTCGGAGTTACCGTATCGGATATCGACCGCACTTTCGCGTTCTATGAAAAATACTTCGGATTCAAATTAACCCTTCGGGGCACCTTCGATGAAAATTTCATCGGGTCGGTGCCGCAGCTGTACCGCCAGAAAGCAGGTGTCTATTCCGAATTTGCATTCATCGAATCACCGGACGGTATCATACTGGAGTTGTTTCGCTTCAGCGATCTGCTTCCGGCCGAGCAGCCAGTCTGGAATCAGCCGGGATACCATCATATTTGCCTACAGGTACCAAATGTTCCGGAAAAGTATCGGGAAATGGCCGCAGACGGCGTCGAGTTTTTCTTTGAACCCGATTATCGCGGCGATCCTGCCGACGAGGAGTATTGGGTATTTTTGAAGGATCCTGACGGAAATCTGATTGAATTACAGTAACGCTCCAATTTTCCTTTTTATTCTTCACCCCACCACACAGGCCGTTCCCTCGCACCATACGCGGAGGAACGGCTTGTACTAAATGGAAAGAAAAAATGAAACCGGCGGAAATGCATCATGAATGCCTGCCATACCCTCATCTTTCATTGACGGCAAGGGGAAACGGCTGGTGTTTGTGATTGAATCAGCACTTCCCTAATTATTTTGAGCGTTCACATTGATATACCGTAGTCTTTTTAAAAATTCTTTGTTGCCTGTTTTTCTACATATCGCGTCGATTCCGGACGAGATAATCCAGACCGCCATGCCTCTTTGCGCACATGTCACCAGCATTTGTATAATCATTTCATGATAAGCAGGTTCCTGCCCCGCAAACGGAAACAAACAGACCAGAAGCTTCGGATTCAGCAGATACCATTTAAAATAAGACAGGCGTATTTTTTCCGGTTTCTGCCATTGACTGACCTTTTTCAGAAGTTCATCCTTTTCAAACCACGCTGACGCTTCCTCCAGCACATTCTGCATAATCTTTTTCCTGCAAATATGCATCCCTGCCTTCGGCAGCAGACTGCTGCACAAATTATCCAAAGCCGTCAGGTTTTCAAACAGCATTGTATCATTTCTATCTGATATTTCCAGCTGTAGTCCTATTTTCCTGCCCAGCAGTTTATGCAGTTGATTCCATTCATAATAATTTCCATCCAAATTTAAAAAGCCGGACTGCCATCCTATTTCGCCCAAAAAGCAATCTCTGATTTGGGACGCGGTATTATAATTTTCATCTCTTAAAAACGCAATTTCTCCACTTCGCAACTGATAAGAAATCGGCGGGATGGAATCAAACTGCAGCTCCGACATGCTCAATATAACACTTCCCTGCTCACTGGAAATAATACTATTCTGCGCCAAACATTTGTCTCTGTATTCCCATCCTAAAATTTCATATAGTTTTTCATTAAATTCATCCGGCATCAAACGGTAACAAATTTCCCGATTCTTCACTACATCAATCCTGTTGGCATACCGGAACAAAAACGAGTCATCAATATCCATCAGAAATACCCCTGTACCTTGCTCCTGCAAAAGCTGTACACATTCCATGAATTCATCCAGATCCTGACTTCTCAGTATTTCCGTCATACGGTCAAGGATAACAATTCTGCTTTGCGTAAACCATGCTTTGAAAATCGAAAGCTTATAATAGTCCAGCATGGAGAGTTCTCCTATTTTGTCTTCCGGAGAAAACCCTGCTTTCATATTGTTCCATATATACTGCATCTCACCGGACTCGAGGCTGGGAACATCATTTTTATGTTTTCCAAGTGCGATAATGTAGTCCTGTACCGTCAGTTCTTTTGTTATAAATCGGTTTTTATCCACAATCATACAATTATGCAGAATCCATCTTCGCATTTCATCATTTCTGACTCTGCCACCGCAGACAAAAGCTTTTCCTCGCTTCATAACGGAAGCGCCATTGAAAATCCCTAAATATGCCTCATCGGATGATAAGTGCTCATCGGTATAGATTCCAATGCATTCCCCTTTCGATATTTCTGCATCAAACCGGTATTCCCCATCTTCATACTGAAAATATCCATTTTCTATCCGTATCAATTCTTCTTTCATCTGCTTTAATCCTCATGAAAATCCAGCGGCAGTGTAACAATACATTCCGTACCGATCCCCTTTACACTGTAAATTCTCAGTCCATAATTGTCTCCAAACATGAGCTTGATTCTGGCATTAACATTGCACAATGCAATTCCTCCCGCCTGTGCTCTTCCGCCGGATTTTGCAATCTGTTCATTTAATTTGTGAATCTTCTCTTCCGAAATTCCGACTCCATCATCCTTGACCCTGAGAAATAATGTATTTTCACTGCTTTCAACAATAATTTTTACTGTCCCATAATCAATTTTCTCTTCCAGTCCGTGTACAACAGCATTTTCGACCAATGGCTGTAAAATCAATTTCGGCATTTTCGCCTCTAAAAGGCGTTCATCCTCCATTTCCAGCTGCATAGATAATTTGTCTCCAAAGCGGCATCTCTGAATGGTAAAATAATTCTCCACATTGTCGAGTTCATCAGAAAAAGTTACAGATTCCTGTACGTTTGAAATTGTATATCGAAAAAAGGTTGCCAACGCTTCGGTCGTTTCAGCAATTCCCTCACAGTCAGCCATCAATGCATCCGCACGAATGGCTTCTAATGTATTATAGAGAAAATGAGGATTGATCTGATTCTGCAAGGCCAGATATTTTGCCTGTCTTTGCTGCATACGGATGCTTTCCTCACCGTACAAGCGTTCACGGATTTCCTCAAAAAATGCTTTCAGCTCAGGCTCCCCATCCCAGTCTGCATATAGGATTTGGTCCAGATCCTTTTCCTTTTTGTACTGCCGAACAGCCTTCAGCAGCTTATGCTGTGTCCGAAACCACATCTTCGCACCTACCTGTATAATTTTTTATAATCAGACGGACTGATTCCCGTCACTTTTTTGAACAGTCTCGAAAAATATTTCAAGTCCTTATATCCGACCAGCTCTGCTACATCGCTGACTGAAACATCTTTTTCACACAGCAGTTCCTTTGCCTTTCGGATACGAAGATCTGTAAGATAGTTGGTAAAGGTCTGTCCGGTTTCCTTTCTAAATAATGTGGAAAAATATGCAGCATTGAATCCCACTGCGCTGCTGACATCCTCCAATTTCAATTCGTGCAAATAATTATCCTGTATATATTTCTTTGCCTCCGTAATCGGTTTTGCCTCTCGAACAGCATTCTCCCTGTTGATCTGCAGGACCATATCATATATCTTATCAATTAAGAGCTTTACGGTCTCCTGCGCGCTGGTACAGTACCAAAACTTTTCCTCCATCTCTGCCAGAAAGTTTTCTTCTAACTGTTCATTCTGTCCCATGCCAAAAATACATACCCGAATCATCTCACAAAACCAGTCCTGTATCATCTGACCGGATAGTTTCTTTTCATTCAGCAAATCATGCGCACTTTCCGTCAACTCAAATTCCAGTTTACCTGCATCGAGATATTCCACTGCTATCTGAATTTGCTTTTTTCGCCCGGAATCTATTACATACCGCGTATCGAAATCAATGATTTCAAATGCTGCATCTCTCCATGTCTGTTTTGTACACAGCCGGTCTTTGCACAGCCATAGTGTCTCACGCATGGACTGCGTAAGCTGCTCTGTCTCCGTTTGAACACTTCCCATGCACACAGTAACCCTGATATCCCAAAACAGTTCTCTTTGCTTTTCAATTTCTTTTCGTATTTTAGTAAAGCACTGTTTCACATTGACCGACTGATATTCCTTGCAAAAGATGACAACTGCAATTCCTTCCCGCATGACTGTTGCCGCAGATTCGTCAGAAATCGATTTTATCTCTTTTTTAACTACAGTCAGCGCATGTCGCATTAACAAATGGTAACCGTCCGGATGATTACTCGCATTTGAAATATCCGGTTTTACAAGCGCCGTATAATAATATCCATCTGCAAAATGAAAGCCGAATTCCGTATTGATTTGTTCTTTTTTTAAAAATGGCTGGCTTCTTTCGGCGCATTTTTTCAGAAGTGCCAGCATTTCCTCCTGCCGCTTTTCCTTGTCCTTTTCTAGCCGATATTCCACTTCTGCTTCCACGCCCAGTTTGTCCCTGATCTGCAGCAAAATACCTGTTATTTCATCTTTTTTGAGCGGTTTCAGCAGATAATCCTCTACACCATAGCGCAATGCCTTTTGCGCGTATTCAAACTGAGAATACCCGCTGATAACAATAAAATGAATTTTCGGATGAAGCTCACGTGCCTTACGGATCAACTCGATACCGTCACACCCCGGCATACGGATATCTGTAATCAAAAGCTGCGGCCTGAGTTTTTCTACAAGTTCCAATGCCCGAAATCCATCATTTGCTATTCCGGCAATTTCATATCCCAAGCTTTCCCAGTCTATCAATTTTTGAAGTAGAACAATTACTTTCTTTTCATCATCAGCAAGAACTACCTTTAACATACTGTTCCTCCTGTAAGCTCATAGTTTCCTGTCAGCAAAGTTTTATATCAAATGGAACTGATGCAAAAAGGGAAAACGTTTCCGTCTTCCCTTTTCTTTATCATATTATATACTATTTTGTTCGCTTTTGTGAGGATTGTACTATAAAATTATTCAAATTCAGCTACGTTATTTATATCAATCCAAGTATTGTCAGTAATGATGGTATTGGTTTCCAGTTCCCCGCCGCTCAGCAGAGTGACTGCGGCTTCGATACCATTCGCTGCCATAGCACCGCCGTTCTGAGAAACCGTACCGGTGATTCTTCCATCGTTGATTGCTTCAAAACCGTCCGGGGTGCCGTCAACACCTGTGATTACAATGCCGCTGTTTGCGCCTGCCGCATTGCCTGCGCCAACTGCCATGCCATCGTTTTCACAGATAATCGCATCCAGATCATAAGCAGACAGCCAGGACTCTACCGTTGACTGTGCACTTGCAGTATCCCACTGACAGTCTGCCGGCTCAACTACCTGAACCAAGTCCGGATAGTTCTTCAGAATGTTTTCATAGCCTTCCATTCTCTGCAGTCCGCCAGCATCGCCGGAAGGACCGGTCAGAATCGCAATGTTGCCCTTGCCGCCAAGCAGGTCAGCAACGTTCTGCATTTCCGCTTCACCCGCAGTTACATTATCGCCGCAAGCCAAAGCAGAAATACCATAGCTTTCCCAATCGGTACATGCGGAAATGATGTTGATAACAACAACGCCCTTATCAGCGGCAGCCTTTGCAGCAGCACCGAGGCCATCCGGATCTACCGGCTCGAACAGGATCGCATCGTAGCCTTCAGAAGTACACTGTTCGATCTGGCTGATCTGCTTTGCAGCATCCTGATCGGCGCTCAGAATAGTCAGGTCAACACCCATCTCTTTTGCCTTCTCTTCCGCAGCATCCGATACTGCGATCTGGAATGCATTGGTCTGATGCTGCTGGATCAGGGCAATCTTGTATGCACCGTCGTTGTCAGACGCAGACGATGCCGCAGAACCGTTATCGTCAGCTGTGCTGCCACAGCCCGCCAACATGCCGACCATCATAAGACCTGCAGTCAGCATTGCCGCAAATTTTTTCATCTTCATTTTATTTCCTCCTTAAAAATACTTTATGTAAAGGCATGACGCGAAGAACTCAGTCCTTCTTGCTCTTACCTTTGACATCAATCAATACTGCCAAGACAATAATGATACCCTTCACGATCTTCTGCCAGTGAGAAGAAACGCCCAAAATATCCAGACCATTTGCAATAACGGTAATCAGCAGTGCACCGACTACAACGCCCCAAGGTCTGCCTACACCGCCGGTCATGGAAACACCGCCGACAACACATGCTGTAATGGCATCCATTTCATAGCTTTCCGCTGCGGTCGGCTGTCCGATGGTAACACGGGATGTCATAAGGAAGCCGCAAAGACCTGCCAGAAGTCCTGCGATTGCAAAGGTCGAAATACGGATACCAGTCGTATTGATGCCCGCAACCTTTGCAGCAAGCAGATTGCCGCCGCACGCATAGACCCGTCGTCCATAAACTGTTTTTGCCAGAATAAAAGCACAAATCAAAATGACAATAATCAGGATGATGGCCAGAGTCGGAATGCCAAAAATAGATCCCGCTGCAATCGCCTGATATTCCGGCGCGATACCGGTAACCGGCTTACCATGACAGATGAGCAGCGCCAGACCTCGCACTGCTGTCATGGTACCCAGGGTCATAATAAACGGCGGCAGATCACCAACCGCAACACCAACGCCGTTCACAATACCGACGATAAGTCCCGCCAGCATTGCAACACACAGCGTTATCACCAGCGAAACCTGTCCGTGTCCCAGCATTGCTGCCAGGATTCCGGTAAATGCAACCGTTGAACCAACCGACATATCAAATCCGCCTGCAATAATGACAAACATCATGCCAAAGGCCAGAATACCGTTGATCGATGCCTGCTTTAAAATATTAACTAAGTTGTCCGGCTGAATAAAGCTCGGCTTCAAGCAAGTCAAAATAACAACAAGCACGGCAAAAATAATAAAAATAAAGTATTCACTCAACAGAGCTTTTGCGCTTCTTTTCTGTTTCATTTGTTCTCCTTCCCTCTATCCTCAAACATTGATTGCAGAAGCCAGTGTCATGATGGTTTCCTGTGAGAATTCATCACGTTGTATCTCACCGGAAAGCCTGCCTTCAGACATGACCACGATTCTGTCGCTGACACCCATCAGTTCAGGAATTTCCGAAGAGATCATGATAACTGCTTTGCCCTGCTGTACAAGACTTCCGATCAAAAGATAGATGTCACGTTTTGCTCCGACATCAATGCCGCGTGTCGGCTCATCTAAAATGATGACATCCGGATCATTCAGCAGCCATTTGCCGATAACTACCTTCTGCTGATTGCCGCCGGAAAGATTTCCAACAATCTGATCGCCGGATGGCGTCTTAATGTTCAGCTTTTCAATATATTCCTGCGCGGCCTTCCGTGCTCTGGATTTGCTGTATAATCCGTTGACCAGTAGCTTTTTAATCGCAACCATAGCGATATTGTCATTTACGGAGCCGCTCAGATTCAGACCGGTTGCTTTACGATCCTCAGTAATCAATGCAACGCCTTTTTTAATGATATCCTTCGGAGAATGGACATCTACTTTTTCACCCTTGACATAGATTTCACCTTTGGAAAGCCTATGCATACCGAAAATGCCTTCAACCAATTCACTTCTTCCGGCACCTACCAGACCGCCAATACCCAGGATCTCTCCCTTTCTAACAGAAATGCTGACATCCTTGACTTTATTATCCGCCCGTACAATATGTTTGGCCTCAAACACAACTTCTCCGACCTGCGCTTCCAGTTTCGGGAATACATCTGTAATTTCACGGCCCACCATCATTTTGATCAGCATTGCTTCCGTCAAATCCTTTGTATCGCCGGAGCCGATATACTGTCCGTCCCGGTAAACGCTGATGCGGTCGCAAATTGTAAAAATTTCATCCATACGGTGAGAAATATAGATGATTGCAACGCCGTTTTCCTTCAGACGGCGTATGTGTCCAAATAACAGATCAACCTCACGGTCTGTAATTGCCGCAGTCGGTTCGTCCATAATAATCACTTTTGCATTGATTGAAATCGCTTTAATAATTTCAATCAGCTGACATTGTGCCACTGTGAGATTACGCAGAGTCTCTGCCGGGGATACATGCAGACCGCATTCCTGAATCAATCTTTTGGACTCCTCAATCTCTGCCTTTTTATCCACCATTCCATTCTTCCGAATTTCCCGACCGACAAAGATATTTTCATACACTGTCATGTCCAAAATCGGATTCAATTCCTGATGAATCATTGCCACACCCGTATCCATTGCTTCTTTTGGATTGGATACTTTATATGGTTTGCCATCAAACAGGATTTCGCCGCCTTCGTCCTTCGTGTAAATGCCCATCAAAATTTTCATCAATGTGGATTTCCCTGCGCCATTTTCTCCCACGAGCGCATGAACCTCTCCCGGCTTTATCTGAAGCTGTACATGATCCAATGCTTTTACGCCCGGAAAAGTCTTGCTGATGTCCTTCATTTCCAGTACATATCCCATGGTGTTCCTCCCTCCTTTTGTGCAAAATTGCAAAAGGCGTTTTTACAACAATATTCGTCATATTGCCTATAATTTCATCATTTTACCTCTTACTTTTTATATTTTAGCAGAAAATGCTTCCATCTAAAACTGACAATCTTTATACGACAGGGGGTAATTTTTAGATGATTCTATGGAAGCGCCGAATCAATCGGAGAGAACCGGCGGCGAGGGATTTTCTGTCAGAAAAAGGCGCGAAAACGCGGGGTTAAAAACCTTTCCTGAGCTTCAGTCCATAAAACAGGAAGAAAGGATGGAGTATGCGCAGAGACAAATGAATCTGTTTGAGACAACGATAGTCAATCTGGATCATGTTTCGGATAAACGTAAAAGAGGCTGTGAAGTTTGGGAGTTTCTACTCCCTTGCTTCACAGCCCCTCTCGTCAGAGCACTAAAACATGCCCTTGTAAAAAAAGAAAGAAGAGAAAGAAGAGGAAAAAAAGAACCATGTATATCAAGGCTATATCAAGGCTTAAGTACCACCTTGATTAAGCCGGGTTCTGCTGCGTGCAGCCGATCGAACCAGGCGCTGCCTTGGTCGAGCGGGACGGATGCGCTGATGAGACTGTCCACATCGACCATATTATGTGCGATCAGATCCAGACAGATATCGTATTCGCCCGAGGACGCGCAACTGCCATACAGCGAAATCTGACTGGTAACACATTTCTGTAGCGGCATATCCACTTTTTTCGCCACATTGCCAACCATCACAACGCTGCCGCCTAAACGGACACTGTCGATCGCCGTGTTCAGTGTTGCTGATATACCGACCGCTTCAAACGCAATATCTGCACCCTTTGCACCGCAAATCTCGCGCACACGGGCTGCGACATCCTCCCTGGCAGAATTTACCGTGTAGGTAGCGCCGAGTTTTTTCGCCATCGCCAGCTTCTGATCGTCCAAGTCAACAACAATCAGTTCGGTCACGCCTGCGTTTTTGACTGCCTGTGTCAGCATTAAGCCGATTGTGCCTGCGCCGACAATAACCGCACGGTCACCCATGTGAATCGGTGCAACACTTGAAACCGCATGAACCGCAATCGACAGCGGCTCGACCATGGCAGCTTGCTCAAAAGTGACGTTATCCGGCACCTTGAACAACGTGTGCGCCTTAATCGTTACATACTCTGCCATCGCTCCGGGGTTGGTGTACTCATCGCAGGATACGCCAAGCACCATACGATTTTCACACAGGTTCACCATGCCGTGACGGCAATACCAGCAACTGCCGCAGAATACAGTCGAGTCAAAGGTTACGCGATCTCCTACAGCATAATCCCGAACATTTTCGCCTACCTGTTCGATCACACCAGAGGCTTCGTGACCCATGATGATAGGAGGCTGTCGACGGCCGCTTGAACCGTCATAGCCGTGCACATCGCTGCCGCAGATCGCACACGCCTTGACACGCACCAACACTTCGTCCGCCTTCGGAGTCGGACGCGGAATATCCTTGATCTCGAACTCGTTATATGCTGTCAGCACCAAAGCTTTCATTATTTCATTTCCTTTCCGGTTTATACCTCATTCCAAATGTCTTTCACAAAATGATACGCGTCCCGAATTCCGGCCAGACCACAGTTGCTGGCTTCTTCAATACAGAGCCATTTATCAAACCCGTTCTGCTTGATATAGTGGAAAAACTCTCGATTTGGCGTCTTGCCCTCTCCAATCAAAGTCGGAGAGAATTTTCCGACTTCATTCATATCTGTCACATGTATTGTTTCGAGCAACCCAACAACCGGTTTCACCACATCGAGCGGGTTCGCGCCATAAGCAGTAACATTGCCAGTATCGAAGTTCAGGCGAATATCGGTATCCTTGAGGTGTTCGCAGATTTCAAGGAACACAGACGGATCATAGGTAAAATCGACACGCGGCCACGCACCCGGTTTACCATGATTTTCAAACAACAGACCGACCCCGTACTGCTTGCCGATCGGTGCGATGCGGTGAAAATATTCAGATACCCATTCAACAGCTTGTTCACGATCAAGATCGGGATACGCCTGACCAGCTAAGATGCGCAGATATTGGATATGTAACTCTGACGCAAGTGCGATATCTGACTGCAAATGCAGATATTCGCGTTCCCGCTGCACCGGATCAGGATTGGTAAAATCAGGATATGTCGTCATCATCACAATCGGCATTCCGATCTCATCCAGTTCACATTTCAATGCATCCAGATAGGTCGGCGTGCGATTCTGTATAAACATGATACTGATATCAATTCCATCAAAGCCGATTTCCTTGGCTTTTCGCGCCCACTGCGGCAAGCTCATACGGCCGGAGCATATTTCCCCAAAAAGTGATACAGGCAAACAGCTGATTTTCATAATATAATTTATCTCCTTCCCGTCAATCGGTTTGTGTTTTTTCCAATGAGCGCGACTCTGTACGCGACTGTATCATTACAACCAGCAGTAACAGTAATCCGGTAATGATCGACTGCCACCAGGAATTCAAACTTCCTTGTAGATTGATCATATTGGAAATTACGCCAATGATCAATACGCCGATCACTGTTCCTCCAAGTCCGCCGCGACCGCCGGAAAGCAGTGTGCCGCCAATCGCTGTTGCCGCGATTGCATCCATTTCCCATCCCTCACAGGTGACAGGCTGTCCCGCGCTCAAGCGCGATGCAAGGATGATACCGGCAAGACCCGCCAGGAATCCGCTTGCTGTGTATACTATGATCTTGATCTTCTCCGGCTGAAGTCCCATCATGCGGGATGCGTCTTCGTTTCCGCCCACTGCAAAAACATACCGACCGCCGCGGGTCTTTCGGGAGATATAAAATCCAATTATAAAAATAATGACAAATACCCAGACCGGTGTTGGAATCATCAGCAATTTGCTGCTTGCAAAAAGACGAAACTGATCAGAGATCTCTGAATCAATGCTGACCGAGATGCCATCCGTCATTGCCAATGCCGCTCCTCGCGCTGCCATCTGCATAGCAAGCGTTGCAATAAACGGTGCAATACGCAGTTTGGCAACGACCAGACCATCTATCAAACCAAGGATTGTGCTGATCACGATCGGCACAATAATCATCAGCGCCAGACTTCCCTTCGGGCTGAGCACTGCGGCGATCACGCTTGACAATGCAGCAATTGAGCCGACGGAAAGATCAATTCCTCCCGTCAGAATAACGAATGTCATTCCAATAGCAATGATGCCGATCATACTGTTCTGATTTAAAACATTTGTGATGTTGCCATAGGTCAAAAAGCGTGGAAACGCGATTGAGGCAACAACTAACAGCGCAACTAATGCGAGAAATACGCCATGTTTTTCCAGCAAGGCAGATAACCGAATCTTTTTTCGCATGGTATCCCCTCCTCATCGTTTCTTTTCGTGTTGCAGGCAAACTGCAACGATAATGATGATCGCCTTAAAAATACGCGCGTAGGCAAAAGGCATATTGTTCATATTTACCATGATTGAAATAAGCTGGATCATCAAAGCGCCGATAATCGTCCCCAAAATATGAGCCTTACCGCCACTCATCGATGTACCGCCAATGGCAACCGCGGCAATTGCGTCCATCTCCGCCAGCGATCCGATCTGACTCGGGTCTGCGCAGCTCGCACGAGAAGATTCAAATAACCCGGCTAAACCTGCAAGCAGCGCACTGATGACATAGATCGCAATAATCACGCGCGAGGTACGAATACCGGAAAGGCGCGCTGCCTTGGGATTTTCTCCAATACCCTGTACATAGTATCCAAAGGTCGTTTTCTTGATTATAAATGCAAATATTATAACAAACACGGCTGAAACAAATATTTGGATAGGAACCACGCCTCCGACCCGATAAATACCGATTTCTGTAAACGTGTTACCATAAAAAACAACCGTGCCGCCGTCATTCATCAATTGTGCGATTCCGCGACCTGCAATATAAAGGATCAATGTGACGATGATCGGCTGGATATGGAAAAAAGCAATCAGACATCCATTGAACAGTCCAAGCACCAGCGCCACCAAAAGGGCGAAAATTACTGCGGTCAATGTACTGGTTCCCAGCATTGATATTTTGCCTGTCAGAATCAGGCCGCTCATTACAGCGGATACCGCCATAATGGAACCCACTGAAATATCAATTCCGCCTGAAGAAATGACAAGCACCATACCCAGCGAGGTCAGGATCGTCGCAAGCGACTGGATCGCCAAATTCCAGAATGTTCCAGCGGAGGCAAAATTGGGGGTAATAATCAAATTAACGATGATCAGAATAACAAATGCATAGACGGAACCATACTTTCGGATATGCGTGCCAAAATCAACCGTTTTTTTTGCGCTTGTCCCCATCTTATTCACTTCCTTTCTGCAAGATATCCTGCGCGATCACCTTCATGATCTGATCCTCGGAAAGCATATCGCCCTCCAGTTCACCAACATCCTTTCCATCGCGCACAACGACAACCCGATGACAATTCCGCACCAGTTCCTCCAGCTCCGAGGAGATCAGCAGCACACTGATTCCTCTCCCCGCAATTTGCTGGATCAGCGCTTCGATCTCAGATTTCGCGCCTATATCAATCCCTCGTGTTGGTTCATCCAAAATAATCAGCTGTGGATCCATACACAACCAGCGTGCCAGCAGCACCTTCTGCTGGTTGCCGCCAGAAAGATTTAGGATGATCTGTTCCGGTCCGGGTGTTTTGATCGATAAGCTCTTGATATAAGTATCTACCAGATCTTGCTGTCGGGTACGGTTCACCACGCCATGCTTTGCGATTCTGGGAAGTATAGCCATCGTCATATTCTCACGAACAGACAAATGCGGGAATATTCCTTCCGCCTTGCGATCCTCTGAACAGTAGGCAAAGCTCTTGTCAATGGCATCGCGCGGCGCTTTCCATTTGACATGGCTTCCATTCACTATCAAATTCCCAGTGTAATCCGTATTATCTCCAAATATCACCTTGGCAAACTCTGTACGTCCCGACCCCAGAAGACCGGCCAATCCTACGATTTCACCCGGACGTATGCGTAGGTTGATACCGCGCAGCTTTGTGTGGTCAACGACATTCTGTACATCCAATAACGGGGTTTTATCACTGCCCGTATACCTTCCATTTTTACGCCGCAGCACATCGGACGCATCACGACCGATCATACGGGAAACCATTTCGAGCTTAGTTAAGCTGCTCGCCGGATCTTCGCTGACCAGTTTGCCATCCTTCAAAATCGTAATGGTATCGCAAATCTCAAAAATTTCATCCAGACGATGGCTGATAAAGATAATTGCCAAACCTTTTTCCTTCAGCTTGCGCATCTGTTGAAATAAGATTTCTACTTCTTTTTCATCCAGTGAAGAGGTCGGTTCGTCCATTACGAGCAACTTTGCGTTTACAGAAATCGCACGAGCAATCGCCACCATCTGCTGAATCGCCGTGCCAAAACTGCAAAGAGGCTGTGTTACATCTGCTGCAATACTCATTTCCTCCAGGATTTTCTCCGCCTGCGTATTAACAGCTTTCCAGTCAATTCCCGAGCGGTTCATCGGTTCACGTCCCAGAAAGATATTTTCTGCCACGCTTAGATACGGGATCAGGTTGATCTCCTGGTAAATCGTGCTGATACCGGCCTTTTGCGATTCCAACGGGCTGTTGAACGAGACAGATTCACCATCGAAAATAATTTCTCCAGAGTCTTTTGTATAAAGTCCGGTCAGGACCTTCATCAGGGTGGATTTTCCTGCACCGTTTTCCCCCATTAAGGCATGGATTTCACCTGCCCGAACCCTGAAATCAACATGATCCAGCGCATGTACGCCCGGAAAGTTCTTATCGATCTGCTTCATTTCCAGCAAATAGCTGCTTTTCATGCCGCTGCACCTCTCTTTCGCACATTACAAGGGGAAAGATCACTCTTTCCCCTGTATGTTGCAGTATTTGAAATTACTTTTGGATTAATACGCCTCGTCCAAGCATTCCTCTGCATTCTCAATGGTATAGAGTTTGCCATCATTTTTAACAAATTCAGGAACCTCTTCGCCCGCCTCGAGCTTTTCGATAATCGAGAGCACGCTATCACCGAAACGCGGCTGGCAGAGCACGCTAAGCTCCATTTCGCCATCAGCGACTGCCTGAACAGCATCCTTCTGACCGTCGCAAGAGTAAATTTTGATATCTTCGCCCGGCGTCAGACCCGCTGCCTTGATCGCCTGCAGAGCACCGATTGCGTTATCATCATTATGTGCGAAAACAGCATCAATCTGATCTCCATAAGCCTGAATCAGATTTTCCATGACCTTCTGTGCTTCGGCACGATTGAAGTTGCCGACCTGCGAAGCAATGATCTGAATATTATCATGACCTTCAATTCCTTCAGCAAAGCCTTCGCCACGATCAATGGTGGAGGAAGCGCCCGGAGTGCCGCTGATCTCAACGACATTGCAAGGCTCATCACCGAATTGCGAGATCAGGTACTCTGCACATTGCTGACCTTCCCAAACCAGGTCTGCGCTGTTTAACGTAGTGAAATAAACACCTGCTTCACCATCTACGCCGCGGTCAACCTCAATAACCGGAATACCCGCGTCCATGGCCTCTTTCATAACATCCTTCAGACCTTCCGACTCACGCGGAGAAACGATCAGGTAATCCGGATTCTGAGAGATAATATCTTCGATATCAGATACCTGCTTGGCGGTATCATCCTGTGCATCCGTATAGATGTAGTTATAGCCCGCCGCCTCTATCTTCTCCTTCATATCGTTGGTCTGCACGACTTTCCAGTTGTTCTGATTGCCGCACTGAGAGAATGCAATCGTCAGGGTCTTTCCGCTGTCCGTGTTCGTATCGGCTGCAGCGGATGAAGTTCCGCTTCCTGTGTCATTTGTGGACGCTGTGCTATTCGAGGACGAACATCCGACAAGCGAACCCGTTAACATTGCTCCCGCTACCAACATTGCTAAAAGTCTGGACTTTTTCATACTAAAACCTCCTGTTTTTCTTTTTTCTTGTGTTGGTACTTAATATATGTTTATTATACCTGGCAGCTATCTGCCGGTAAATCAACTTATTTTTTCAATTGTTTCAATTTTTTATGTTATTTTTTCGCACGTTTGCTGTACTGCTGTCGGAACTCCTTTGGAGACAGCTTGGTGTGCTTCTTAAACAGTGTGCTGAAATAGGTCGGATTATCGTAGCCAATCGCCATGGCGATCTCATATGCCTTCTGGTCGGTATACTGTAACATCTGCTTGGCTTTTTCCATGCGCAGCTCGGTCAGATAGCTGACAAAGGATTGCCCGCTCTCCTGCTTAAACAGAATACTGAAATAGCAGGGAGATATATGCACCGCCTCGGCTACCCGTTGCAATGAAATGTCGTACTCCATAAAATGTGTGTTGATATATTGCCGTGCCTTTTCAACCAGTATGCGGTGCGCTGAGCTGCTCTTGCTGTGCACATAATCACATACCACGCTGAGCATATTCGCCAATTCCCGCATCTGCTGCTGCAAGCTGCCTCCGGCAACAATATGCCGGTATACTTCTATCGGATTCTCAAACACATCGTCAAGGTCTATCTCAAATTCTTGAAGTGTATTGAGCATTTGACTATATGCCGATGCAATGAACATCTGTCCATACATACCCGAATATCGACCGCTGTCCCGAATGTGGCCGGTGATGTCCTCTACATTCCGCTCGATCAGCCGCTTGTCAAACATGCGTATGCAGTTGACGAAGCTCGCGATATCTTTCGAGAGCTGCATCCCGTCATCATTCTTGATTCGTTTCAGTTCCGCGTAGTCAAGAAACGTCGTTTCGTCATTCAGGAAATCGTACTGCATAACCGTCTGGCAGTGGTAATACGCCTCCTGCAGCGCCCATATGTCCTCGGAGATGCCATCTGTCGCGCAGAGAAATGGCGATTCATTGGACAACACCTCATCCTGCTTTAACGCGCGCAGCACACTTTGCATCCTGTCGGCAGCCTGCTGTGCATCCTTGCCGGAAATGATCAGCAGAATTCTGCCTTCCGTTACAGATCGCTCCTGAAAAACCGCCATCTCACCTGCGCACGCGTCAATCCGTCCGGCGAACTGATTGAAATAATCCTGTAGTTCCCGCTTCTCAAACATATCTTCGGCAAACCGGTAGCCGAGGATACCTACCATGATACAGGCATAGCAGTCTGTTGGAGAAATGTCGGCCCACTCCAGTTCTTCATCACTCGGCTTCTGACCGTTGCCCCGACGCAGCACCGCATTCATCAGCTGCGCACGTTTGCCATTGCGCAATTGCGCATGGCGTTTCCCTCGCTTGTACGCTACCTCGTCCAGTAAATTTTCAATGTATTCCAGATCGATCGGCTTGAGCACATAGTCCACAATGCCCAGCTTGATCGCGCGCTTTGCATAGTCGAATTCATCATAGCCTGTCAGCAGGATCACGCTGGTCTCCGGCTGTTCCCGCAAAACAGCCTCGGACAGTTCCAACCCATCCATAAACGGCATACAAATATCAGTAATGACCAGATCCGGCTTGTGCTCCCGCGCCAACGCCAGAGCTTGTTCCCCATCTGCGGCTGTTCCAACAACCTCCATGTCATGCTTTTCCCAGTGGACAGAATTCCGCAATCCATTCCGAATCAGATATTCGTCATCTGCCAGCAATACTTTCATCCTGCCAATCCTCCTTTCTCTGCATAGGCAAGGTGATGTGGAAGCAACATCCTTCGCCCAATCTGCTCTCAAATGTAATACCGTATTTTTCCCCAAATAAAATGTTGATTCGTTCGTGCACATTCACTACACCATAGCTGTCTGAGTGCAGGCCGTGCCGGTTATACAGCGTATTGCGCAATGCTTCCGCGCGTTCGGGCGTCATGCCTACGCCGTTATCCTGCACATCAATCAGCAGGTCTTGCCCTTGGCTGCGCACCCACACCAACAAATTACACCTATCGTGTTTCTGCTTCATTCCGTGATAGATCGCATTTTCTATCAGGGGCTGCAGCACCAGCTTGGGGATCATGCAGTTTTCAACTCCATCCTCAACGCAGATCTCATATGTAAACTGATCCTTATATCGTGTACTCTGGATAACAAGATAACTCTTCGCATGTTCCAGTTCTTCCCGCAATGGAATAATCTCGCTCCCTCGGCTCAATCCGATTTTAAAAAAGCGCGTCAATGACATGATCATCTGAATCGCACCATCACGATCATCCGCACGTATCAACCACATAATAGAATCCAATGTGTTGTATAGGAAATGCGGTTTGATCTGTGCCTGTAAAGCCTTCAACTCGGTCATTCGCAATTTCTTTTCGTTTTCCACCTCCTGTTTCATCAGGATTCGGATCGTTGCGATCATCCGGTTAAACTGCTCGGTCAACGCCCCAATCTCATCCGGTCGTTCTACCAACGCACGCACTTCCAGATTTCCCTTTTCCACCTGTTGCATTTTTTCATCCAGCGCAAGGATCGGATGAACCAGATACGCCGAACAATGATAGGCAGCCATCAATGCCAGTACCGCTACGCAAAGTGAGATAAGGCTGATCAATTTAATAATGTTGATAATGTTTGCTCCCAGTTCCTCGCCGGGTATCGTACATACGATCGTCCAGCCATTGCTCGATAAAACCCGTTCAATGTGCAGATCTTGAAACAGCCAAGGACTGTTTGCGGCAGAATTATTTCGATTCAGGCTTTGATCCAGCTCTTGCTGTGTCATGTCGCTCGGCCAGATAATCGGTTTTCCGGTTTCATCCTGAATATACAGGAACCCGCTCTCGGTAACACGGGTATTCAGGAATGCCTGTATCCGCTCAACCGTCATTTCTACGATGACTACCCCTCGGTATTCCCCGCTCCCCAGTTCTTTGACCGGCGTAATCATCGTCAGGAGCTTCTCACCGGTCGTTACGGCAAAATATGACCCATCAGATGGCGGAAGCCATAGCGTGCTGCCTGACGTCTTTACTTCGCGTATATATGGATCGTCTGCTACATTTTCACTAACAAATGCATAGTATCGAGATTTGGCAGCCAGCCCATTGTCCGCAAAAAAGTACATGGCGAAAATATTGTCATTATACTGGTTTAACTCAGACAAATAGGCATCCAGTTCAAACCGATCGCTGAACTGATCGCGGTATTGCAGATACTCGGTACGCATAGCCGTCTGTACAGCCGATGCGCGACCGATCAGGTTCGGCATGACTGTCATGCTTTTTAATAGATTATCTACTTCGGTTACTGTTTTTTCCACCATTTGCTCGCTGGTAACGGTCGCCATGCTCATCATATACTGATAGGACAAGCAGCACGCCGCTCCCGTCACAATCAGGATGGACGTCAAGGAGAATATTAAAAACATGTAAAACAACCTTTTTTTCATCGACTGGTTATGCATTTGTTGCTCCTCTCTGACAAAAAGCTACCCGCCAAAGAATACATTCTTGTGCAAAGTAGCTTTTCATCCGTTGTTTAATTTCTCGGTACCAGAGCAAAGGGGCGGATCGGTGAACCGGATCCATTTTTGATTTTCAGCGGTGTTGCGATAAAATAACTGCGAATGGGCAGCTTGTCCAGATTTTGCAGCATTTCCATAATCAAAATCTTATTGGGAAGCCAATGCATATGATGTCCATACGATTCCAGCTCTTCGCCGTTAATGACCGGCGTGTCACACGCGATCGTATCGCTGCCGACCGCGCGAATACCCCGTTCCGCAAACATCCGAACCGCATCCTCCGACAGACCCGGCTCATTTTTCGCATAGTACAGCCAATCGCCGGTGGTAGTCCAATATTGGAACCAGTTAAAATCCATCAGAAGTATCTCGTCTTTCCCAACAGCGGTACACATCTCTTTTTCGAGCGCCAGTATCTGGTCGGCGGTAATCCGTTGACCGGGCTGTGCATTCAGCTTGTATAGCGGATATGTAACTGCCTGTCCAAGAAGATAATTTGCAGGAAATGTCTCGATCGTGCTATCCTTCATAAAGGGAACCTGATGAGCCGGTGCATCCACATGTGCTCCACAATGCTCTGCCATAAATAAAGTCTGGCAAAAATATCCGTCATGCTCGTGCCGTACTGTCGGATTGATAACCAGCGGCGGGTGGGTCGGCCAGCGCGGAATATCATTTTCCAATGTTGGCGTAAGGTCAATGACATCCATTTCCGAAATTAGCTTTGCAAGTGTATCTAATGTTGCTGTCATTCTAATGCTGCCTCCTATTTCGTATTCATAATATATATTTTATTATATAAATAATATAATTATTATAGATAAAGAGACAGGTGGAATGCATCTGTTATTTTTCTTAATTCTTTTGTATTTTTTGTTTTCTGTTATGAGCCATCGTTCCGCTGTATTTTCTTCCGTTTCTGCGCCGGTATGATACTTCGTCCCAAAACGCCGTGCATTGCTTTTTCCGTCCGGCACATCTCCGGGTGCCGTTTCTTTTTCGTACCCGTGGAAGAACCGGAAGCGTTTATAGTTCTATTTTAACACATTTGAGGTCTTTTGAGTAGTGCGGTTTGAATCAGCCGCACTGACTGTAAGCATTCCACTGCTGCATTCGCAGCTTCTACCTCATTCTCATATGATGATTCCCATAGGTTTTTTTGCAGAAATCCAGAAATGCCTGCATTCCGGAAGTGATGTACCGCCCTCTGCGCCAGATCAGTCCCACGCGGGTTTCGATCGTCGGCTCCACGGGGATGCCGATCAATTCCGGCATTTGTTTGAGTACGCTTTTATAAAAGAAGCAGGAGCATTTGCCCTGTTTTAAGAATTTGGTAATTGTAGCAATCTGACTGCTCCGCATCACAATGCGCGGCGTAACCTGCAGTACGGAGAAATGGGTCTGCAAAATCTGATTCTGTACGGAGCCTTGGGTGTAGAGAATGAGCGGCTGATTATGCATTTCTTTAAGGTCGATTCCTGATCGACCGGCAAAGGGATGCTCCGGACTGACGCACAGATACAGTGGTTCTGTCATCATATAGTAAGTACAGAATTTATCTATATCATGGATTTCCATGTTGACAAGGCCGATATCCAGCACATCGTTCTGCACCAGGTCACAAGCGCGGGCGGACGCATATTCCTGCAATTCGACCCAGATATCCGGATACATTTCATGGAAAGCGTCTAAAAGTTCCGGGAAGAAGATTGTGCTTAGAATGGGCGGAATCCCGATGCTGAAGCGGCTTATAGACGCTTTGTAGCTGCTGTATTCGGCGGAAAGCTCGTCGCATTGGCTTAAAATGTCTGCCGCTTTATTATAAAAAATCTCGCCTTCGCTCGTCAAAGACAGACGGTTGTTCGTATGCGTAAATAGTGCCATGGAGAATTCCTTCTCCAGATCGCGGATTGCGATGGAAACGGTCGGCTGCGTTACAAAAAGGCTGTTGGCTGCCTGCGTGATGCTGTGATAGCGTGCGGCTGTACAAAAATAGCGGAGTTGGGCTAATGTCATCGGATTCTCCTTTTCTGTCTCGAATCTATGCAGCGTGGACTCTAAAGAACCTCTGAATCAATCGTCTGCGGCCGGACGGCGGTTCTTGCCGATTGAATCAGCGCTTCCCTATGGTCTGCATATTCTGTCTGGTGTTGGTTCATATGCTCATAAACAGTGTAGCATATTCTTGTGAAAAATCCAAGATAAGCATTAAAATTTTCTATAGATGTAAAATTTTTATTAATTTGATTTATTATACATGCCAGTTTATAATGAGGAAGGATGAGCAGATCGAGAAGATTTGCAAGGAAGTTGGATTCATCAAATAACAATATCACAGCATGGCTATGGATGAAAACCAGGCGTGGTCGCGTAATTGTGTGCGCGGCTCTGCCTGGTTTTAAGCATTTATTCCCTCCAAATGCCCTGCTTGCAAAGACAGATTAAATCGATTTACGAATCAATAATTCTTTGTAAAAACATTGAAGTATGATAGGCAGATGATCAAGAAGACATCCGGTCAGTTTTTTCGTACTATGTTTGAAATTTCTGCGTACTTGATTGTTTTTTTGTACCGTATATAATAGAAATACAAGCG